>CAYZET010000108.1:0-13574 GCA_964477215.1 uncultured Syntrophaceae bacterium
GTGCGGCGCGCCCCCCGCGTGCTGGCCTCGCTCTGCCTCAAGAATGATCGGGCGGGACGCTCGTTCTACAGGCGTTAGTTTGCCTCCCAATGGCCCTGGGATGGGGAATCGGATGAAGCATTACGCGACCGTCGGGCAACTCATTCTTCCTGTTGAACCCTCTCCCGACATGCCCGCCGGAGGGCCTCTTTTCTCTTGTCTCGAAACGCGCCCGGCTTGCGGTGAAGGCGCATCAGCGGAACAAGCATGTTTCTCGGCTTGAGTTTTCTGAGTTTCCTTCTCATTTGCAGTGTCGCCAGCCTGGATCATCCGAGAGTGAGCAGTCGGACCAGCTCTCTGAGGTGCCTGAGTCCTTCCTTCGTGATGCTGGTGACTTGAAAGCCCGAAACCCATTGACCGGTGTCTCGGTTGTACTCAGTCCAAAGGCATTGGGCTTCGAACCAGATGTCGTCGACATTTAGGAGATGTCGGCAGGGAATCACCAGGGTCTTTGTCTCGCCTATGCGAGCCTGGATGCCCTCGACAGTCAAACCTCTATCCGTCACCTCGTGGAGCCTTGCCTCGGCCTGCGGATTGCTCGTATCGTGTACCACGGCTGTGACCGTGAGAATGTGCCGTTGTATCTGGGTCACATCGTCAATAATAACGGTATCGTGCTCGTCCGACCGGGGGGTGCCGTAGATTTCCTCCACCGTGATGAGGCGATTGTTAATGAGCTTCTCAAAAGTGCTCTGCAAGCCCTTCGCGCTCAGGTTGTATTTGCTCATTAGGTATTGATCGCTCATCCCAGCGCGGATATCGGCCAATATGTCTTTGGCGTTGATAATTCTTCTGGGAGCCATGATGCTTCCTCGTGCTGCGTAGACTACGCTCGAAAAGACCGAACGACAAGCGAACGTAAACATAAAACATGTGAAACGGTTGGCGTAGCTCTTCGGGAAGAGCCTTCGATGGGGGCCCTTTCCCGGAGTTGGCCTTGCGATCAATTTTAATACTCGATGCCCTTCGGGAGGCAACCGAAAAGAACCGCGCAAACCTTTTCCTCGTGGCCGGAGACTAATCAATCGAACACGACGCGGGCAATCACTTCGTTACCGTGCTGTCGGAGAAAACTGAAGAGGAGCGTCTCCTCATACAACATCCGTGGACCACATAAGGTCAAAGTCGAGAAGTTCCGGGGGAGAGACACCGTGCGATCAACCTTTGTCGTGAAATCGGAGCGTAAGAGGATCGTGTATGCGCCCGTGTACACACCGTTTCGTGTCGATACGGACGGAGAGGCCATGATCCCCGAAGAGATCGAGAAAATGGCTCATCGGTTCATGCTCAAAGGCCGCGTAGACTGCATAGACGTAAACCACGACCGTGTCAAGAGCGGTTGCCGAATTGTGGAGAGCTTTGTTGCGCGGAAAGGAGACCCCGACTTTATGGAGGGCGAATGGGTCCTCGGGGTAAGAATCTCGCGAGATGACCTGTGGCAAAGCATCCTCAAAGGTGAACTGAACGGCTTTTCATTTGGCTCGGAGAATGTGCCCACCCGTATGGCATTCATCGTGGATTTGCTCCAACCGGTCTTGGGCGCCGGGAGGACCGAGCCGGGTGCAGCCGGCCAGGTGCCCGTACATGACCATTTCGTGCTCATTGAGTTCACCGAGCAGGCCGGCATAGTGCCCACCAGTACGGGCGAGACTTTCGGCCATACGCACCGAATCGTGCGTTCCACGGCCACGGAGGAAGCATTCGGTCACAGCCATCGACTCGTTTTGAACATCAACTGCTGACACAATCACAAAAGGGAAAGAAATGCCCGTAACAGTCAAAACGAGACCCAAGAGAGACGTGGTCACCTTTCTCTCCGGCGTGGACGTGGAATTTGTCTCTCTTGTTAAGCACGGCGCCAATTGGACACCCTTTACGGCCATCAAGACCGATGCAGGAGACAGATGCATGGCAGGGCAAGTCGTCCAGTCCATTCTTGTCCCAGTGGGAATGGATCTCTCAGTTCTCAAGGACGTATACGGCAGCGAGTGGTTTTCTCAAGTGAAGACCCATGACGCTCAATCGCTGGATGCTCTGGTGCGCTTCGTCCAACGAAGCGAAGATGACTTTGAAGCACCGGCCTTTCACCTCGTGGATGCCGCGCAAACGGGCGCGTTGTTTGTCTGCGGTTTACTAAAGGCCGACAAAGATGAAGGCACTTCTCTTAGGCTTCCTGAAGTTCCCATGAGCAAGGCTCGCGTCGAAGCCTCCACGCAGGTGCCCCCCTCTTTCGCAGATGAGTTCTGCAGCAAGATTGACGAGTACATCCGGACCATTGAAAACGTCACCACTCTAACCTCGGACGCTGAGACGCAGATCAACACGCATATACAAGCCTGGGAAGCGTTCGATGTATTCATGCGCACCGCACTGGAGAAAACCGGCATTCAAGCCGGCAAGCTGGGGAGACCGGATCGGCTCGCCTACGCGGGCCATAACACGGGGGGCCACGAACCACCGGCGGCCCTGACCACAAGAAGGAGCCAGATGACAAAAGAGGACATTGAAGGGATTGCCACAGCGGCCGCGATGCAGGAAGTGCGGAAGATTCTCGACGCGGATTTCTCGGAACGTCTCAGGGAGGGGCTCCACGGAATCGAGAAGGCCCTTGATGCTGTGGAAAAGACAGCCAAGTCCCAGGATCAACGCGGCGAGGCCGGGAATCATCAGATGGGGGATGCGCTCTCAGAGCTGTCCGAGAGGCTTCGCACGCTTGAAGGAGAGCTGAAGAAGGTTGAAAAACGCCAGGAGTCGCTCGAACACACTACCGTGTGCCGACCTTCATCGCCTGAGGATACCTGGATTCCCGAGGATCCGGAAGACGAGCTCGATCACAAGAATCCCGCCAGGGCCTTTAAAGGTATGTTTGACAGGATGCCCATCTGACACCGTGTCTTGCGCCCGGCTGCTGTCGATGCTCGGGACCAAATGTTTACTCATTGCCGAGAGAGGAGGAACGCTGCATGCCCGCTCCCAACCTTCGTCAGGTTGCACGAAAGGGCGATCTTGCTTTCACCGATCTGACCAATGTCAACGGTGGATTGATAGACAACAAGCGCCTGGACGCGTTCGTTGCGCTCGTCCAGGCCCAACCAACTCTGCTTAACGAGGTACGAATCGAGCGCATAGACCAGGCGAAAATGGATCTGGATTTCGCCGGATTTACTGGCAGGATCTCCTGGCCTGTGGCGGAGCACACTGCTCTCACCGAGGAACAGCGCTCGGAGCTCTCCTTCTCCAAGGTCACCCTGAACTGCCAGGATTTTGCCGCGTCCGTTTACCTCTCGGACAAGGCTCTCCGGAACAACAAGATGAAGGGGCGTCTCGAGCAATTCGTCATGGAGGAGATGGCACGTCAGGTCGCGTACGACATGGAGGAAGCAGCGCTTCTGGGAGACACGCTGGGCGGTCAGCCGGGCCTCACGGCCTTCGACGGCATCATCAAACAGTGTTCGTCTCATGTCATCGATTCGACCGCGGATCCTCAGGAGGTCTCTGACGCGATCTTCCTCACCGGCAAATTCGCTTTGCCTGACAAGTACTGGCGACAGCAGCCGGATCTGCGCTTTTACGTCAATCCCAAAGTCGAAGCACGATACGGACATTACATTGCCCAGAATCGCCAGACCACCGACGGAGACAAGGCCCGTGCGGACGATCCGTACGTCAAGTACACCTACCAGGGGATTCCCATACGGTCCGTTGCTGTCATGCCGGAGAACATGTACTTGCTGACGAGCCGTCTCAACATCGTGGTGGCTTTGGAAGAGGACGTCACGTACGAGTTCGAGCGTGATGGGGAGCGCAGGCGTACTAAGTTCATCCTCCACTACAGCATGGACGCGAAGTTTGCAGTGGAGGACGCGGCCGTCCTGTTCAAGGGCATCGAAGCAACGCCATAGGTCCGCGGTCAAGGGTTTCCGCAAGAGTATTGTGACCTCCTGTGGAAGGACCTGCAGCGGGTTCTTTTTGCAGGGGCCTCCTCGGTAGGGGGAGCGTAGGGGCGCAGCAATCCGCGCCCCTACGGTGGGGGCTTTTCCGGCTTTCTCGCCCATATCGCCTTGCACGACGGGCCAAGAGGACTATCGCCATGGAGCTCATAACCATAATCGGCGGCAATCGCAGCAACAGCTTTATCACCGTGGCAGAGGCTGACGCTATACTGGCCGAGCACACGCTCTTGGACACTTCTTCCTGGGACGGGCTCTCCGATGGAGAGAAGTCAGAGAGACTCGTCTATGCCGGGCTTATCCTTAAGAATCGGTACTCCTGGCTCCATTGGCCCGTGTACAAGAATCAGGGCATGCCGTTTCCCCGGTGGCACCTGGACGACGACGGCAATACTGTGTACGCCGGAAGTACCGGGCAGCCGGGAATACCTGAAGGCATCAAGAAAGCCCAGGCACTCATCGCTCTCAACGTAGTTCATCGCGCATCAGTACGCCTGACCGCTCCAAGCCAAGGAAAGACCGGTCCGCCCATTCGTCGCTTGGCCCTCTTCAACTCTCTGGATGTGACTCTCGCAGATACCCACATCGCGTCCACAGACCAGAGTTTGCTCGGTCGAGTCATTGACTCTCCAAACTGGATGATCGAAGAGCTGGTGAGAGAATACGCGGCACAAGCCTGTTTCAATCTGGATGCGTCGAGTCGATCTCCCGAGCCACTGGACGAGATTAGAGTATGACCGGAATTCTCAGCAATCTTGAAACGTCGATCCGGGAACTGCTCGACTTCCTTTTCAGGGAGGAGCAGCTCACCTCGACCGTCACCTATTGTCTGTACAGGGGCCAGACGGCTGGAGGTGAAGATCTATTTGACGAATTCCCAGTCCCCGCTATTCCAGCCAGCAAGATCTCGAGTACTGTGCCTATACCCAGCCGGCTGCAAGCGCAGAGCGGTAGTCGGACGTACGTTATCAGGGAAGAAGATCTTCCCGATCAGGTGTCCGTCAACGACCTTTCTACGAGCGATCGGCTGGTACACGGGGACAGCCAATTGCATATCGTGGAAGTGGTCAAGACACTGGGCTTTCTCATCAGCGTAATTGCCCGCGGGGAATAGGAAACCGTCCCTGCAGCTCTTTACAGAAATTGGAGAGCGACCCCATGGAACGGGAGCATATACTGCAGTACATCCGGGCGATCCTGAAGGAACGTCTCGGGGCCTCGGTTATGGTTACTCGCAATATTCGGAGGGCAGCCACGGTAAAAGAGCTGCCAGCGGTGTTCATTATCGACAATGGGGACGAGGTCCTGGAACCGGATTCGGGCCCGGTCTCGAAACGTGTGATGCGCATAGACATAGAATCCGTCTTCCAGGGCTCCACGGAAGAGAAGACCCTGGAAGAATTGGCGGATTTCCAGCTTCGGATACGGAGAGCCCTTTACGGTGAGGAGTGCCGTCGCATTGTTGGAACGACTTACACGGGATCGATCTACGAGACCCGCGTCTCCGAAATCGAGCTCCCGCACCATATGGGCCCCAAGACCGCCGTCCAGAGGATAGGATTCGAGGTTGCATACCTCGAGGATATCCGGCGCCTCTTCGAATGACCCACTCGAAGGCCGAGGAGATCTTTTCATGGCCACCAGACCAAGCGTTCTCAATTACAAGACCGGCGGAGCAAACGTTTACTTGGCAGCATGGAACGGGTCAAATCCGCCTTCCCTGCCGGGCGATTACCTCCACGTCGGGAATTGCCCCCAGTTTTCAACGGAGCCGACGTTCGAGAAACTAACTCACAAGAGCTCCATGGGAGCTGTCTTCGAGGAAGACCAGATTCGCATCATCGACCGATCCCTTCAAATAAGGCTTAGTCTTGATGAGATAAACGTGGACAATGTTGCGATCTTTTTCGGAGGGACCCAAGACGACGACAGGACCGTACGGCTCTTGGAAGCCGGCACGAAGGTCTTTGCCGTCAAACTGGTCTCTGCAGACGATCAGGGTCCCAAATGGACCATCGAGTTGTGGAAGGTGGAGCTGTCAGGTGTGGGAGCAATGGAATGGATAACAATGAACCAGTACGCAAAGCTCGTGCTCCAAGGCAAGGTGCTCAGCGATGCGGCCAATCACCCGACCAATCGGTTCGGTCTAGGCACGCTCCCTTGAGGTCGATGATGCCCTGTTCAAGGAGACCGGAATCAGTGTGGCAAAGCAACAACTGTTGGTCCATTGATTTGCTGTTTCCTGAGCGCACCATCGAGCACGAGGGAGTGACGCTCACGGTAAGAGGACTTCCCGCGAGAAAGGTGCTCAAGCTGGCCTCCTTGCTTCAGGCACTGGGTGGTCACATTGGAGGCTCCAATCCCAAGCCAGGCTGTGATTGCGGAGCAAAGGGCTCTTTGCTGATGTCGATTGGGAAGTACCTGGGTAGTCTTCTGGAAGAGTCAGTGGAAATACGGGGTGCAGACCTCAGAGTCTTGGATCTTCCGGTGAGGATGTTTCGGCAAGTCTTCCAGACATTTCTCGATGTAAATTTCCACCTGGGAACCCATTCTTGTTCCGGAAAGGCAACCGGGAATGGCAGTCTGCTCCCCGGCGCTCATCGGCACTGCGACATCAATTCGGAGGTCGGTCGGTGGTGCGCCATTCTCCTCCGCAACGGCCACCGGTACTCCGAGGTTCGCGAATATCCGCTCCCCGCTGTCCACTACTTGGCCAGGAACTTGCTGGAGTCCGGAGCTGTCTTTGAGACGCGGTCAACGCTCGAAGATCATTCCATCTCGGAGTTCATCCGGACTTTGAACCAGTGATCACACGATTCCGTTTTCTGGAGCGCATCCTGCATGAGTGAGATTCCGGGGTACGACATCGTGGTACTGCGCAACGGGCTGGACATCTCCGACAAAGTGGTGCGAGGAAGCAGCACTCTTCAAAGGGACACTCTCCGCCGGTCGTGGGAAATCGAGCTCGCCGAGCCGATGGACCTGAGTGCCTCGGACACCTGGACTATTAAGCGGCGGATAGCAGGGTACGAATCAATCTGGTGTCAAGGCGTCGTCGCGAGCGGTTTCGGCGGGCAGGATAGGGTTCGGTCCGGTGGAAGAAATGTCGTGCGACTGACGTCTTCTCGCCTCGTGTGGGGCGAAGCTTCCAACGCAGGCACATACGAGCTCCTTACGTATTGCATTCCCAAGACCCTTGTCTTCGTAAACGAGGACTGGCTTCTGTCCCTCTATCCACAGGCCAAATTGGTGGATGGCGTGATCGTCTACGGCGGGGTCGGTCCAGGCGGCCTCGATGCCAGCAGGATCTATCACTCGCGGCTTCCGGGAACGGAGTACGAGTCTTCGTCATTTGAATGCATCCTCGGCGTGCAGACGCATCATGCCATCGCTAAGCATTTGGCGAGACTCGTCGGTTATCAACTGAACACCAATACCCCAAACGTGGAGATTATCGACACTTACACCATCCAATCAGGCACCACCTGGCTCGCAGCCATTGAGAACATCTTTAGACCCCTTTGGTTTCCCACAATCGAGATCAGCGGCTCCACGATCTATGTGAACGATATCCTCTCGAACAGCTCGGAAGTGGGGACAGTCCAGAAAATCGTGCTTACGAACGAGGCCATAGAATCCGCGTCTCTTAATCCGTCCGTCCAACAAAATAGGGAATTGCCTCTCGATCACCTCATTGTCACGGGCCGAAGGACGAAGGACACGCTGATTTTGCAGTCGGACGATCCCGATTATACTCCCCTAGAAATACCTGAAGTCGATCTCTCGACCAATCTGACTCTGGAAGTATCCAGGACCTTCAGCGACAAGACCAAATTTAAGCAGATGGGAGAATATGGGGGTCCGTTCGGTCTTCCCAATGAGCAGATCGAGCCCACGGGAATCAAAGACCAGGTTCACCAGCTTAGCTTCCATGTGGACGAGTCCGAGGGGCGACGGAATTACGTGACGGTTGGAGAGATTATCAAGTCCTACGGTTACGACGATGTGGAGGTTGCACGCAAAGAGGTTGAATACAAGTATGGCAAAGGATTGGTGCCGGTCAGGACTATCGAGAAAGACTATGTTTACACGAACCTGCCCGGGACCGACATTAAGTCATTGCATCTGATCTCGACGAAGACAACGGTTCAAAGACACTGTCGAAAGGCACTGAATCTTACGCTCACGGAAGAGATATTCGAAGGATTGGTCTTGTACGAGACGGCAGAAGTCGATGGGACCGAATACAAAGTGGATCCGATGGTCCTGGCAGACCTGCTCAGATGCGACACAACTCGCGGCATCATAGAGACCGATCCCGACACCAAGCAGGCTGTCCTGGAAATGACACTTTCTGAGAAAACCACGTCAATCTTCAGGACCCACGACGAGATATTGATCAAGCATGAATCCATTCACGACAGACTGACGGACCATACCAGGACGAGCTCTCAGATTCTCAACAATCCGGTGAGGGACCGTAAGAAACTGAAAGCAGACCACATCTTCCGCAAAGAGTATTTCAGCGGTTCCGGCAAACTGATCGGGGGGTACGGGCCTTGCTTCCACCCGCCAAAGACCATTCACCATGACGATATCGCAACGGAAGCGTTGGCTGATAAGGTGGCAGCACGCGCATTCGCGCGGAAGAATGTGGAGAGCAATAGCGAGTGGACGGTGCGGATTCCATTCCCGCTGCCCGTCGAGTCCGTCGCAAGCATTGTGACTCTTCCGTCGTTCGAAGCAACGGTTAATGGTCAATTGGTGACAGTCCCTGGCGGTGACTTCATTCTGATGAAGGCTCGTGAATCTTTCAGGTACTATGGCACTAACAACATTATCAACCTTAGCGTCGAGACAGCGTTGACCGTGAGGGCGAAGTACTGATGTCGCACTGGCAGTTCTTGTACGCGTTTGGTGGGTCGGATCGCGACATAGCCGGTTCATGGCGCAACATTGTGGGCGCCCCGGTGCTCTGCGCATACAAGATCCCAAGGGGGACCGAGGGCTATCGCACGGCCGTGGCAGGCGTCTACCGGTTCACCTTCGAGACCGTGGCGAGCGTCACCTGCCGCAGGATCAGCTCGTGGGATGCCAAGAACCCTCTGCTCTATTCCGGCGCGAGGACCGTGAAGGCAGATTTTTCAACCGAGAACAAAAACCTGTTGCCAGGATGGTCTGTCGTGCTCAGGGAAGATGTCCGGGCAGGGGATGAATTCGAGATCGGCGTGGGATGCTGCTGGAAGAAGGACAAAGGCGTTTGGCGGCGGATAACCGCCTTCGGACCTCGAATGGCAGGATTCGTTTCCACGGACCAGTCCCTGAAGGTACGGAATATCTCCGCTGCACCTTTGAGCGACTGCAAGCTCGTAGCCACGAACGCTATCCGGGTGGCAAGCAGTCACGGGGCATTGGGACCGTTTTCGAGCTTCTATCAGAGTGGAATACTCAATCCCGAGGCAGACAGGGATCTCGACGGCTCAGAGGTCACCTTGATCAACTACCTGCCTGGAGATCCCGCAACAGCGAACATTCTTATAGATGGCGACCCTATAGATGTTTACGACGTTTCTGCCGACTCCATAGTACCTGGGGGTGTGAGCCTTCGATGTGATGGAGTCACCCTGTACCGATTCGCTGACGGGACCAAGTACCAGAGCGGAACCTTTTGTTTGGCGGAAGCGCTTCCTGAAGCAGGTACCACTACGATTCACGTCTCCGACGGTGGATCGTCGGCCTGGCTTGCTAGCGACAATGGCTCATTCGTCCCCGGTCCCGCCGGGATAGTCCTCACTGAGCAAAGCCAGGGCAGAGGTACAATAACGGCAGGAGGCGTCGTTCCATTCAAGCTCAGGATTCAGCCCCCTGACTGCGATGCTCCGGACCTCGATGCCAGGATCTTCAGCCTCCGTGCAGTGGGGTTGGATGGGTCTGTCGTCGTGGACCTCGACCATCAAGGATCGTTTCTCCGAGCCACGGGAGGCGCACTGCTTTCCATCAGGATTACTGCGCTCAAGAGCGCATATCCGAGACCACGGTATTCACCTGACCCAAACGACCCCGGTCGGTTTATTCCTGACGACGGCGGGGAATATGTGGAAGACCTCTCGAATCCCGGAACGTACCTCCACCATTCACAGGACCAGAGTGGCGGTAATTACCGGAGCATCTGGCACTATCTTGCAGAAAACGGGGTGACTTTCTCGAATGTCTCGTAAGATCAATATATCCATACAAGGCCTCTCCAAGAAAAAGAAGACCGAGGTGCAGGAAGACGAAAAGGATGTCGTGTATCCGACTCTCCTCAATGATGACCTTCCGTCCCTCGGCACGGTGCAAATCGAGATATTCGATGCGGAAACCTTCTGGGACGATGATGAAGCACAGTGGGTCGACGCCAGCCTGTATACCGGTGATGTGGAAGAGAAGGGGTCTCTGTCGTTTCAAATAAGGGGGTGCGGTAAATATCTCGTGCGGGAGGATCAGCATATCGTCAAATATGTTGGGAACAAGTTCCTCATAGACGAGGAAGCGCTCGCCTCGGAATATGGTGACCCGAGCTACGTACAGCGATGGAAACGACGGCCTCTCTATTTCGTTCTGGTAGACAGCGATCGAGACGAAGATGAACGGTGGGATCACACGGGAAAACTCTTCAACATTCGTGCAAGCCTGACAAAGATGAAGGGAGAGCGACCGAAAAAGGATGTCAGTCCCGACCTGATTGTTGATGGAACAAAGAAAGGCGGAAGCATAAAGACCCAGAGAGATCCGAACCGGATACTTTTTACAGCGGTCATTCCCGGCTCTTATGGGTTGAGTCTCGCAGAAGTTGGCACAAAGACTGTGGGGCACTATTTCAATCTGAATGGCACGAAACGACAATACTGCGTGGACTGGCTAGAGCCCGAAGGGATTTTCTTCGCCTCGTTCGATACCGTAGACACGGATACTATCAAAGTGACCAATGAGCCGCGATTCGACGCCGATGCCATAGATCCCCGAATAATAAGGGCTACCTCAGGCGGGGTTACCAAAGCGCAAGTCTTCTATATGCCACGGCATTGGGCATATTATTGCCGGCTAGCAACGAGAACTATAGATGATCACTTGGTAGAAAATCGGAACGATCTGTCCTTCATTTACACAGGGCCTATAGGAGAGTACCGTGGATTCTACGAGTGGCGCGGTGACTTCAGGGTACCAAGTTTAGATCCTCTTCTCTGTCTCAATCAATGGCATCAATGCTTTATTGTAAATTTCTGGGCCGGAGGGTGGTCCCGTCCTTGGCCCGGTGCTACGGTCCTTTACGGAGACTGGGATTGCTGGGGAACGGCATCCTTAGGTTTTTCTCCTCTCGGTGAGCAAAGCGGGTTATTAGAAAGCGTTGGAGTGTACGACCTTGTGTGGAATGGAGATTGCAGGGCCGTTTGGAACCATGGAATACCTGGGAATCTATCAGAGCGGGTTTACGAGACACGAAACATGTCGTGCATGGTCCTCACCCAACAACCTACCTACACACACTATGTGGGTCTGTGGTGGGATCGGTGGCCGGGAGACTTGGATCTGCTCAAGGCTCCCTTGGATGGTGACGCGGCCAATTTCTATAAGCAGACAAGCCCTGGTGAGGAGACATCTTACGAATACGAGTTGATTGGTGATGAAAGCAGGGAGGAGGCCATAGAGCACCTGAAGGCACTCGGGCTTTCGGAACAGGAAGCTCAAGAGATCGTCATTGGCGGTCAGAATTCTCTGCACGTTCTTTCTCAGGCCATCACGCATGAATGTCGAGTTAAGCGTGGTCAGGATACCCACCATGCTCACGGAATGACGTGGACCTGCCCGGATGGAAAGATCTTGACCACGACAGAGGAGGAGGGGGCACATCTGTATGGAGTGGCAGCCAGAGAGAATAGGATGACCCCTCTATGGAATTTCATAATGAACAGCAAGTTCTGGTCGAATTACAAGCAACATGCAGACATAGGAGGCTCCGGATACATCACGGACGACATTCCCTTTGGTGTGGGAATGTCACCGAACAAAGCAGGGACGCTGATCGCGATAGTCAAGGTGGGTTCAAAGATCTCTTACGTTTGGCAAAAAGTTGACGAGGAGCTCACGGAGCGTATTCTCCCGATCGCTGGCGATTACTCGGGGCATTTTGTCGGATTCGAGCAGCACGACAAAGCCGTTTCACGCGACCGGGAAGATTATGAGCTCGGGGATATTCACGGGCTGATCGTAAACCATTTCTCCGGAGTGCGACGCAAATTAGAGAGAATCCTCGTTCGATACGATGTGTCCTGCCGAGAGCATCCAGCATATGGGTGGTTTGAAGAATTGGAAAACCACGGAAAGAATCGTTGCTGGAGAAGTCCATCAGACCCAGGAGTCATTGCACTGGAAAGACCAGTGTACGTCATGGTCACAAGAGAGATGCCTATACGCTCATCTTCTCGCCGGTACCTGCGGGAAGAATACGGAGAATCGTATCTTTCCGTATCCAAGGACTACAAGAATGGACGATAGCAAGAGGCGACAAATTCGCGTGCTCATGGAACAATGGCGTGAGGAGCTTATCTCACAAATGTGGAGCCTCGGGATCATGATCCCCAATGAATGCCTACCGTTTGGTAGGCGGATCACCGGGATTTGCGATTCGATCTCATGCACGTATGATGACAAGAGCTGGCTTTTCGTGGTGAACGATAAAGACCTTTCCGAGATCGAAGGGACTGACGTCAGGTTCGAGCGCGGAAGCTTTCCGCTCTTTGGCCTTAACGTAGCCACCAAGTCAATACCTGTTGATTCGCCGGAGTTGCCAAGTGGATCCTTCACGGAGAATCTCAGACGTCCCGGTAGCGGCCCAGTAACGTTGACTTCCAGCGATTATGCAATCTCGGTTCAAGCGCCAGCATCCCTATTCAAGATGAATGGGGAAGTGTTGCTTTTCCGGATGAACAACGCCGATCTGACTCAGCGATTCGCCGGCGGACTCTTGTCGGTGTTTCGCAAAAGGCCGCCGGTCTTCAGTTTCACGCTCTTGTAGTAGCGCCCGGTGAAAACAGTGGCCCACCCGACGATGCGGGGCCCGAAAGCACATTCCGCAGCGTTACAGGGAGATCGATGTATTGGAAAGCAGGATCGAACCGAATAACTGCGCCTACAATCATGTGCTACACCATTGGGCAGGTGCACGATCTGCGGTTAACTCTTGTCACCGAAGAAGGCGACAAACTCACCAACGGGTATCTTTTTGTTGCCAATTCCTCGGAGGCTAGCCTGATTAAAGCGAAGCTTGCTTCGGAAAGTCAATACAAAGAAATCAGGGGGGCATTTGACGGTAATTGCCTTCTTGGCCACATAGGGGCAGGACGGGAGACCCCCATAGACTTTCGGGTGCAGTTTCCTGAAGGCACTGCGGAGGGATATTGGATCATATCGATTCTTGTGGGACACAACGATGGAACCGAGCAGGCTGCAGCCTCGTTGTGGCTGATGACGTGGCCGGACCTGTGGCATGAGAGCTGGCAGGAACTATGGGGAGCAGACTGAGAAGAGAGTGAATTCACAGATTGA
>CAYZET010000109.1:0-13473 GCA_964477215.1 uncultured Syntrophaceae bacterium
GATCAGGTAATTGAGGGGGCAGATGCTTGCCGCCCGTTGCATGGTACTCTCATCGGGATCGGAAGTCACGAAAATGACCCCTACCTGGTAATGGTCTTGAAGCAGCCTGGCCAATTCGATGCAGTCGCCTCCGCCGGGGAGCTTGACGTCCATCATGGCGAGATGAGGGTGGTCCCGTTTAACCCTTTCGACAGCTTCCTCCTCCGAGCTCACAATCTTGGTTACCCGGTAGCCCATGTTTTGGAGCCTGCCCCTCAACTCCTCTGCCGAAAGTGACTCGTTGTCTATTATCATAATCTTTGGGGCACCCATCGGTCGAGCCTCCTCAAAGTTCTCGAAAGGAGATTGGCTCATCACAAGCTCATGACGAGTACGTACACGAGCCACCTGCATAAGTCAAAGAAATTGCTGTGGGAGCTGATCCGAAATGCACGTCATCCCCATTCGCTGGGACGAACGAGCTCATCGGTCCCCTTGGAAAGCGTGTTCTGAGGCTTCCTGCCGTTGCATTCCCGCAAGGGGTGAACTAAGATTGGTTGCCATGGATCGGGATCGAGGAATTGCATTCGCCCTCTTCACCATGCTTGGTGCAGCCCTCTTTGTGTTCGTTGTTGCCCACTGGGCAGCACTGACCAACGGGTATGTCATCAATGATGACGTGCGTCAACAAGTGTATTGGATGCAGGCCTGGGTCGATCCTGAGTTGTACGGAGACGATCTTCTCACCCGCTACGCGAGGAATTACGTTCCGTGGGGGGTGCAGGCCCTGTACGCAGTGGCAACCCCTTTTGTAAACCCGATTTACTTCTCCAAGATCTTGACAGGTATCCTCTTCGTCTTGACCGCGGGGTTTCTGTTCGCGCTGGGCCTCGCGTTGCAGGACCTGCTTGCGGCCGTTCTGGTGGTATGTGTCTCCTTTTTATTCGGCGGGTTTCTCGATCAGATTTCGGGAGGGCTATCGAGGGCCTTTGTGTATCCTCTGTTGGCGGCCCACCTCTTCTTTCTCAACCAGGGAATGATCGTGACCGCAAGTACGGTCATACTTCTCGAGTCAGTCTTGAATCCGTACGTCCTCGTCCTCTCTCTCGGCACCCAGGCCCTCTTCTTCGCTCACCGGTACGGGAGGGGAGTCTTGTTAGAGCTCTCTCGCCGTTTGTTCCCAGCAGGGAAAGGACAGACGTCCGAGAGTGAAAGTTGCAAGGGCACGAACGTGGGCCAGCTTCCCGTCACAAGGCTTGTGGCCTCATGCTCGATTGTTGCACTCGCCGTGGTGCTTGCGGCTTTAAAGTACGTGATTCTGAAGGCTCCGGAATTCGGATCAGCGGTCACGAGGGCTCAGATGGCAGGAGGGGTGGAGTATACTGCAGCGGGACGATACGAGATTATTCCAGGGCCCTCGATCTGGTTCGAGCTTATCCGCCCGCTAGTTCCATACCCGGAAACCGGCACCTTGAGTATAGTTGTCGGCTGTGTCCTATTCGCGCTCATGGTCGGAACAACGCTGTGGGTTTTTAGCCGGCCGAGATCCTTCCTCAATCTCAGAGGCCTGGGCATATTTGTATACCTTCTCATCGCATCATTCCTCCTGTACGCGGTCGCGGACGTTGTGCTCATGAAAATCTTTCTGCCGAGGCGATACGTCGAGTTTTCCCTGGCTCTTTTCTATTGCGTGCTCATTGCTGCTTGCCTGCGGGTTGTGATCGATGAGCTCCATCTGAAGCGCTCTGCGTTTCCATTCCTGATCGCGGGGCTCGTGCTCGTCGGAGCAGTCCGTCTTCAGGGAGTAGGAGTGAAGGATTATTCGAAGGATGCCGAGCTTTACCAATTCTTGGAGCACACTCCGAAGACGGCCGTGGCCGCCGGCCATCCGGAATTGATGGACAACGTCCCGACCTTTGCCAGGCGACCGGCCTTTGTGACCTATGAGCTGTCTCACTCGTGGTACGACTGCTATTGGGAGCTGATCAAGAAAAGGACGTTCGACTTTTTCGAAGCTTACTACTCGTCGGACGAGGAAACAATCCGCAGGTTTGGCAAGAAAAACGGCATAACGTATCTGGTGGTAAGAGAATCCGATTTTTCTCCGGAGACCCTCAAGAGCAAGGCAGTGTACTTCGAGCCGTTCGGAGACTATATCCGGAAATTGACTGCTCAGAGCAAAGATTTTGCAGTGCTCGATGCGGGACGGTTCCCGCCGGTCTTTCATAGGAACGGAATACGAGTAATCAAGCTCGATTGATATGGCGGGCCAACGGTCTGCAATCGTCCCACAAATGTCCTCGGCACTCGGGAAGAGGACGAAGCTTTTGGCAATGACTAGAAGGTTAGTGAATGCCCTGTGAGGCCGGCATTTCGGTTGACAGCAGATCGGCATTATGTTATCGTAATTACGACAAATTTCAACGCGCGACCCTGGGCTCATCCAACAGACCGCTCCGATGGGCCTCGAAGCGGCGGGTCTCAGCCTTACGTTCGTTATCCCGGTGGGTGACGTGGCAGTGCGTTCACGGTCCGAAGTTACCTGGCCGCATTTGTTCTCTCGCGAGGACATGAGATCTCATTCATCGTGGGTCGGTTTCGGTTCGAGTGAGCAATCCTCTCCAAAAGATCCTCGTAGCACGGAAATGCCATGATAAAACCGAGAATCGATGCAAAGCAGGCGTTGCAGGACATCCGAAGAGGCTTGACCGACTCGGCTCTGATGGACAAGTACAAGCTTTCCGCCAGAGGTCTGGAGAGTTTATTGAACAAGCTTGTGCAGGCTGGGCTGCTTCTTCAGTCGGAAATCGACGATCGACATCTGTTGCGCACCACAAGCGTAGATATCGCTATATTCCGCTGCCCGGCATGTGGGATGCCGCAGTTCAGCGAATTCGACGAATGTCCCCAGTGCGGAATTATAGTTTCAAAATACAGGGAGCTCAGACCAGAACATGAGACAGTCTCTGAAGAACCTCAGAAACCAGTACCCGCTGCAGCTCCCTGGTCGCAGCCCAGTACCGCTGTCAACCTCATGTTCAGGGGAGACGCGCGGCGGACCGGGTGGTACCATGGCCGAGCCATGTCCAGGTCGCCCCAATTGAAGTGGAGATATCGAGCCGACGGGTGGGTGTCGTGCCAGCCGGCCATCACCCCTGGAGGAATACTCTGCGGGACCGTAGGGGGGAGTTTTCTCCGGGTTGACCTGTCACGAGGGTCAGAGGTGTGGCACAGAAAAACAGGAAGTCCGATCTATTCTTCGTGTGCTGTTGCGGGTCGTCTCACCTTTTTCGGAGATCTTGCAGGAATTGTGTACGCTATGGATTGGGAGACAGGAGCGCCCCAGGGCCAATACTCGACGGGCGGGCCCGTGTACTCGTCACCCTTGATCCTGGGAGACGTGGTCCACATCGGGAGCCTTGACGGCCGGCTTCATGCCATTGAAGCACGATCGCTTACCGTGAGATGGAAGACCAAGACCAACGGACCCATCTACTCTTCGCCTGCCACTGAAGGAAGAAAGATCTTTTTCGGCAGTTTTGACGGCCACTTGTATGCCGTGGACCACGAGACGGGCCAGATTCTATGGAGCCACGGGACAAGAGGACCTGTCACCCAAACCCCAGCCACTGATTCGGGGCTCGTGTTTTTCGGGAGCGGCGATCGAAACTTTTATGCGGTGAGCGCCGAAACAGGAGAGGAGATCTGGCGATTCCCCACTGGCGACAAGGTGACCACGGGCCCAGCAATCGGTCACGATTCCGTCTACTTCGGAAGTGCCGACGGGAGGTTGTACGCGGTCGAGGCAAGGACGGGCCGAGTGCAGTGGTGGTATCAAACGGGTGGAGCAGTCTACTCATCTCCCGGCCTGATCGAGGGAATGGTGTGTTTCGGCAGTGTAGACGGACACGTGTACGGGGTAGATACTGAGACCGGACAGATGGTTTGGCGATTTGAAACGGGTGGACCCGTCCATTCATCGCCCTCCATCGTGGACGGTGTCTTATACGTGGGCAGCGACGACGGCTGCTTGTACGCTCTGGAGTGATGCGCCCCTAGGCGGAATTCCGCACACGGGCCAGAGAGGACTCATGAACAAGCGACGAATCACGGCACGCGAGATTCTCTCGGATGTCAGGAAGGGTTTGAGCGACCCGGCACTGATGGAGAAGTACAAGCTGTCAGCACAGGGCCTTCAGAGTGTTTTCCAAAAACTCCTCAAGGCTGGCGTCATTTCCCAGGCGGAAATGGATTCCCGTTCCCCTCTCTCGGAACGGACAGTCGATATAGGTCTCTACATCTGTAGCGCATGTGGAAATATCCAGGGTAAAGAATTCACTACATGCCCGCGATGCGGTTTCGAGCCACCGCGCGGGGCAAAGTCTTCAGCAGACGATATCAAGAAGAAAGCCCCGAAGAAGCGAGTCATCCGGCTGGTGAGTAAGCCTGAGGCCGAGCAAGACGATTCTGTGCAAGAGGCAACACCCGCGGAGCCAAATCGAATCCTGAAATGTGCTCGCACGGTGTGGATGGTGTCCACGGTCTCCTACGGTTTGTTCGTCGCTGCACTAATCGCGGTCGCCGGATTTTCCCTGGGTCAGGGGTCCCCGTACGCGACCTTCCTAGTGATCGGGCTGGTGGCAGCGGCACTGTTGGGGACGATTCTCTTTTACCTCTCGCAGGTATTCGCCGAGATATTCAGGCAGATAGTTGCTGTGGACATTGTCAGGCCAGAACCGTCTGGACCAGACGGCTGAAATAGCTCGCTCCCACGGGGAGAGCGGCATCATTGAAATCGAAAGACGGGTTATGGAGTGCTACAGAATCCTCCCCGTTGCCTATGAAGGCCAGCGCTCCCGGGACTCTTTCGAGAAAAAAAGCGAAATCCTCTCCAACCATAGCGGGCGTCATACGCACCACGTTTTCCTCTCCGAGCAATTCCCCTGCGACGCGTCGTGCAAGCGTGGCCTCCCGTTCCGTGTTTGCAAGTGGTGGCGTCCCTTTCACATAATCTATGTCGGCGTGCACCCCGTATCCAGTCGCCACCCCGGCAACAATTGTTCTCACCTTTTTAGGCAAGAGATCGCCATATTGTGCATCCAAGTACCGGGCAGTCCCTTTCAGCTCGACCGTTTCCGGCACGACGTTGTATGCATGAGAGCTCGATCGGCAACCGGTTACAGCGAGGACTACCGAGTCCAGTGGGTCAACTCCTTGGGAGGCGATGGTCTGCAGGGCATTGACTACGGCTGCTGATGCCGCGATGGGATCGGTGCACAAGTGAGGAAAACCAGCGTGCCCGCTCACACCTGTCAGACGAATGGTGAAGCTATTGACTGACGCAAGGACAGTACCGGCGTTAACCCCGATCTTACCGGTTCCGAGACCGGGATAAGTGTGAAGGGCATAGGCGCTCTGCACCCCGTATTTCGCGAGAATGCCTGCATCGAGCATGGCAACCGCTCCTGTGGCCATTTCTTCTGCAGGCTGAAACACGAAGAGTACGGTCCCACGAAAAAGATCGGTTCGGGAAGCCAGGTACTGTGCGGCGCCAAGTAGCATGACCATGTGGCCATCGTGACCACATGCGTGGCATACATCCGGGGTCAGCGACCTGTGATCGTGAATGCCAGCTTCAGAGATCGGTAGAGCGTCCATATCGGCTCTCAATGCCACGGCAGGTCCCTCTCCTGCACGCAACACACCCACTACTCCCGTAGTTCCTACACCCTCGATCACCTCACCGATGCCGAAGGATCGGAGCAAGTCCGCCACCCGGGAGGCAGTCCTTTTCTCTTCGTGGCAGAGCTCCGGATGCCGGTGGAAATCATGACGCCATTGGACAAGCCTGGGGTATTCGTCTACGATATCCTGTATGAGATGCATATAGCGCTCCGGTGAGGGCCCTCCTTACCGATCGGCTAGAACACCGATGAAGAACCGGAAGAAATAGAGGATATGGTCCCGCGGGGCTGCCCCCGCAGAGGAGATCAGTTGCTTCGCGGCGGGCGTGTCAAACACTGTACCGATCCAGATTCCGACTGAGGTCCGCGGGATCCAACGCTGAAAACCGAGGGGACCGCGACCGTAGGGCAACCCTACGAACACCTTGCCGCCCGGGCGGGTCACTCTGACCATTTCCGCCAAACCTGCAACCGGGTCATCCAGGTGCTCCAGCGTGCTACTGTTCCAGGTAAGATCGACTCCGCCGGTCTTGAAAGGAAGATTATGAAGGTCTCCTACCACGAGGGCGAGTGAGGGATCGCGGCGGTGCGCTTCCTCGAGCGCCTCGATATCGATATCCATAGCCACTGCCAGGGAGACCCTGCGATCCCGGGCCAACATGGAAGAAGCGAATGCCGGCCCTGAGCCGGCCTCAACCACCACAGCCCCATGCGAATTCAGGCCCTTGCTCAAGAGATACCGAGCCAGCTTCCCGTTAACTCGCTTGCGAAGCCCATCATAGAGTCGATAGATCCCTGTCTCAGGGGATCCCAGTTGCCATGATTTGGCATCCATGCTCAACCGATTTTCCGCACGACTGACAGTATCGAGCTGCCAAAAGGCAGGTTGAACGACCTCAACAATCGCCTTTCCGCGGTCATGATCCGCACTAAAAGATTGTTAAGAATTGGGTTTATAGGTCGCAAGTCCGACGTGGGCACTCCAGCGCGCTGCCCTCGAATCCGATCGAGAACCAGACGATGCGCTGCCACGACGGGCAATACGGTGGAGAACAAGTGGGTCATCCTGAGAATTTCCACTTCCCCTTGTTCAAGCAAGTCTCTCATTCGACCCCGGGTATAGCGCCTCGATGCATGGACCGCTTTGTGATGCTCTTCGTTCATAAGCCAGTCATACGCGGGAACCACGAGGAGAAGATACCCACCTTTCTTCAAAACTCGCAACATTTCTCGATAGGCTCTCTGCTCGTTCACGCTCGAGCACTCGAGCAGGTCCACGCATGTGAGAAAATCAAAGGTTTCCGATTTGAACGGTATCTCGTTCGCGCTGCAGCGGCACACAGTTTCTAGGGATCGGCGCTTCCAAAATGGAATTGCCTCTACAGCGAGATCAAACCCAAAACAATGGCCGGAAACAAGGTCCCGAACGTTTGCCAGGTGCTTGCCGGTCCCACATCCGGCGTCCAGAAAAAGCGCACTGCTGCCGCACCCCAGACTCTGCAGGACGTCCAGCAGGATTGCATGGAGGCCCTGGTACCACCAATACGTGGATTCGAACCGAAAGAGCGTTTCGTACTCGTGCGGTTCCACCGCTCGTCAATCCTCCAGCGGAAAGGGATACGTGTCCGGATCGGCCTTGTCAAAACGACAGGACTTAAGAATGATCGCCTCAGATTCCTGGACAAAACGAATTGCGTGCGACTGGAATGACTGAAGCATCACCCCTGAGCCCGACTCCAACATGAAACGGTCCTGCTCTCCCGATTCAACGTCCACAGTCCTGATTTCCGCTGCCCCGCGCAGCAGATACACGAACAGGTCCGTCTTCTTATGGTAGTGGTTCCCCAGGGTGGCTCCAGGATGCATTCTGGTGAAAATCACGCTCTCCCAGGTCCCTGTGTTCAACAGTTCCTGGAACACCCCCCTCTGATCCGATCTCTCGAAAACAGGCTTCAAGATTTCGTGAGGCATCAGTCGATCCTTCGTAAGCGAGCCATGAAGATGCGGGCAACGTACTGTGAGCCCGTCTTCAGGAAGCGGTACAGACTGGGCGCCGATTTGGACACACCCTTAGCACGGTCACGAAAGACGTAAGGCAGTTCGTACACAGTCAGCCCCTTCCTGCGACATGTGTACAGAAACTCCATAAAGTAAGCACCGTACCCGGTTGGAATTATTGATACCTTGTCAAAAACACTTCTTCTCAGCACTACGAAGCCGCTATCGTAATCCTTGATTCCATAACCGAGCACAAGACCTGCAAGGCCATTAATTAGCCGGCTCGATATGACGCGCAGGGGAGACCGGTCGTCAATTCCTCCCGGAGCATACCGAGATCCTATGACGATATCGTACTGATCCAGCTGCTTTATCATTTCCGGCAAGAGCGACGGCGGCATACACATGTCTGCATCCATCCACCCGACCACTCTGCCTCGCGATTCTATGATGCCCCGATTGAACGCGGATGCCAATCCCCGCGTGGCTACGCGACGGACGAGCACTACGTTGGGATGGCTAAGCTGTTCTACGAGCTCCCAGGTCCTGTCCTCAGAATCGTCATCCACGACGATAACCTCGGTCGACCCGTTCAAGTGCTCAAAAATGCTCCGGATGGTGTCGAGGATATTTTCCCGCTCATTGTACGTTGCCAATATGATGGAGACCTCCGGAGCAGCGTTGGACGCGCTGACTCCTGCGTCGGCATCACCATCTGGGATCACAGGCTGATCAGGCTCTGCATGCAAGGAGTTTTTCAACGACTTCCTCCAATTGCGATTCGGTAAGTCCCAGTCCGGATGGCAGGTATAAGCCTCTGTTCCACAAGTCCACCGAAGCAGGGTAGTCTCCGGAGACGTCTGGAAATCTCGGGTCGCTCCCTCTATACGCGGGCTGGAGCGACATGGGGCAGAAGAACGATCTCGTGTCCACCCCTTTGGTCCTGAGCATACCCATCAAATCGTCCTTGTTCACACCAAAGCTGTCTTCAATGAGAATACCATACATCCAATACACGTTCTTGGCCCAGGGTTCTTCAACCGGAAGGGTCACGTCTTTCTGTCCGGCGAGCAGTTCATTATACCTTTTGGCGAGCCAGCGCTTACGCTCCACTTTCTCTTCTGAAAGCTCGGTCTGAGCGAGCCCTATTGCTGCCTGAATGTTGGTCAGGCGATAGTTGAACCCCACTACATCGTGCACGAAGCGGGGATGCTTAAACCCCTGATTCCGCAAAAGCTTCATCCTCTCAGCGAGGTTTTCGTCTCTGCACACAACCATTCCGCCTTCACCGGTGGTCAGGATTTTGTTGCCGTAAAAGCTGAAGCATCCGGCATCTCCGATGCCACCGACTTTCCTCCCGTTAACCTCCGCGCCGTGGGCTTCTGCGCAATCTTCAATGACATAGAGATTGTAGCGCTTGGCAAGATCCATGATGGCGTCCATATGGCACGGATGCCCATACATATGAACCGCCATGATGGCTTTGGTTCGAGGCGTTATCTTCTCTTCGATGAGCTGGTGATCTATGCACCAGGTCCTGGGATCCACGTCGACGAGGACCGGCTTCGCCCCTGCAAGTATGACCATATTGGCCGACACGATGAGAGTGAAATCAGGAATGATGACCTCGTCTCCAGGACCTATCCCGAGGGCAGCGAGTGCCAGGTGGATTGCAGTTGTGCCGTTGCTGCACGCTACTCCATAGGGAACCCCACAGTAGCTGCTGAACTTCTCCTCGAAAAGATCTATATATTTTCCGGCCGAAGAGATCCAATTCGTTTTCAGACAGTCCAAGACATAGTCCGCCTCGTGTCCGTCCAGAACAGGCTCACATACAGGAATCATTGCCCCATCCTCCAGTTGGCGCCCTCAAGTCCGGGCAGTCACATTCCCAAACTGACCACTGATACACGTATGTAGTTCCCAGGTCAAGAGGGTGGTCGTGGGAATAAAATCATTCTTTTGCTCGCTGCATCTTCTTCTCCATACGTCGGTAAATGCCTATGTTCTTTAGCCTTGACGACCACGGCCACGTGGACTAACATGCAGGACTGCAATAGCGGTGATTGCCGAACATCCGGAGCTTGAATTTCATGCACCACTGTATAGGCAAGATAGGATTGAGTCTCTTGATGGCCCTTTTCTTGTTCCACGCGCCTCCCGTACCGGCTGAGATCCCGGCTCCATCGGCACCCTCTGTCGCGCCCGGGCCTTCGAGTCTTCCTGCGCCTCGTCCAAGCCCGCAGGTGCAACCGGCCCCTTCCTCTCAGAGGATGCAGGCAGGCCCACAACCCCAAGCGGGACCTGGCGGACAACAGCCCCTCGAGTATGCGTTTCGACCCGATCTGAGTAATCCTGAATTCGGGATGTGCTTGAAATTGGAAAAGAACTGGAAAGCCCTTTGGGACAACTATTATCAGCTTTACCACCAGATACGTATGATGAGCCCCCAAGATCCCCGATATGGGCAGATGACCTATTACGCGAACATGGTCAAATCCCAGTTGGACTCTGCCTGGCATGATTTCAGCTCAAAGTGCGTGTACTTTCCTCAGCGGTGAACCTGTGTCATGTCGCACCATCAGGGCCCTGAGGGTCCGATAGATGATCAGGCCGTCATCGTAGCAGGGCAGCAGACTCCGCCTACTCCCCCGACCACGCAGCGCATGATCCGCTCTGTGCTCTTGTTTACAGTAGCAGGAGTCATCCTGTATGGGGCAGCCGCTCTCGCTTCGGATCGAAGGGTGTTGTGGTCGGCACTCCAGCAGTTTCCCGGATCTGCGCTCTTTCTGACGATGATTCTCGTGTTCACAGGATGGCTCTTACGAGGCTGGAGATTCTTCTATTACCTGCGCCGCTCCGGCGAGCATGTCCCCATAGGATATTCTATAGCCGCATTTCTGGCCGGGTTTGCGTTGACCGGAACGCCGGGCAAAGTTGGCGAGGCGGTCAAGGGTGTGTTCCTCAAGCAAGACTATGGAGTCGCTGTGACCAAGGTCATGGGAATTCTCGTGGTAGAGCGCTTGATGGACCTGTGGGGGGTACTGTTGCTCGGATCCGTATCCTTGCTGCTCTTCACCGAGTGGAAGGGGCTGTTCTTCCTGTGTGCTGTCCTTGTGATAGCGGGGGGAGTGTTCCTGTGCATGGAGTCCCTGTACAGACCTGCACTTCTCTGGATCGGTCGAATTTCCTTCCTCTCCTGGATTTCGAGAAAGATCATTGAGACTCTGATGGCTGGACGTCATCTTATGACGCCGCGCGTGTTCGCCACGGGACTCGTCCTTTCCACGGTGGCCTGGGGACTGGAATCGATCTCCCTCTTCATCATCCTGGACGGCTTTTCACTGTCTTCAACGATTCTTCAGGCCAACTTCGTCTATTGCTTCTCCACCCTTGTGGGCGCGCTCTCCATGCTGCCCGGGGGCATAGGTGGAACCGAAGCAGCAATGGTAGCTCTCCTGGCCTTCATGGGCATCCCGTACGGCCGAGCCATCCCCCCAGTCATACTGATACGGCTCTGTACGTTGTGGGCAGCCATCGCGGTCGGCGTGATATTCATGGCTATCATGACCATGAGATCCGGATCACCCGAACACTCGGTCCAAGGAAACGCCGATCCGCTTCAGCGAATGGGAAGCTCTTGAGCTTGGTACGATCAGAAGGAGCTCCCACGGCTTCGATGGAAAGAAAGGAGCCAAGGGAGAGGGCTTGAAAAGCCGCGAACCGCCTGGTTGAAGGTGGCGGCAATCTTCAGAAAGTTCCGTATTAGGACAGCACCGTCGGGGTGGTCACTCTTGAACCGCTCCGGATGGCCCTGAATCCCGTAAACCGGCAGGGCCGGATGGCGCATGATCTGGTTCGGACTGAGCCTTTCCGACGCGAGGAGCACGAATCCGGGAGGTAGAAGTTTCACTTCGTCGTAATGGTTCGCGACAATGTGCAGGTCGTCCTGGATTCCTCTGAAGATAGGGTCTGGAGAAGTTACCGTGAGCTTCACCACACCCTGTTGACGGTTCTTGCTATACGGCATGCACTCGTACCCCAGTCCACGGACCGGGCCGACTCTCCCCCCGAATGCAAGCGCGAGCGCCTGGTGACCTCCGCAGATTCCGAGGATCGGGATGTTCATCTCCTCGGCAAGGATGGGGAGAAGCCAAAGGAAGTTCTGGAGCGCCACCCCTGTGCTCCCCGAGTAACGGCACCAGGGCGTGCTCTGCGGGCTCAACACCACGAACTCGGGATCTATCTGGGCGACAAGCTCCCTGTTCACCTGGCTGAAATGTCGGATCACACCCTCGTTATTGCCGCTGAACCTCTTGATAACCGACACGGCGGAGCTTCCGGGCCGCATCGCCTCGCCCGGAGCTAGGGAAATCATCAGCCAGGGACGCTTCTGCGTCTGACCGCCGCCGTCGCCCGTCTGGGCTGCATACACGACTGCCTCCGCCCCTGCCAGGGTGACAAGTATCGCGAAAAGTGCCGTGAGCATGATAAGCCTGACCCGAGAGCTTGTCATGGGAACCGTTCACTATCGTCATGATCCAGAAGTAATCCCTTATACACCAGGTGGGCCCGGCTGCACAACTAGTATGAAGGCCTCCAAGATTCCCCGTTACATGATTTTTACTGCTCGCTCTTTCTCGCTGTAAATGCAGCCACAGTATTTCTGCCGGTAGAGGCCTAATTTGCGGTACTGCTTGACACCCGCATTCCACCCGGTGCGCCAGTCTCTGTATACGAAGGGAACGCCCACTTCTTCTGCAACTGCCTCACAAACTGATTTTAACAGCTCATGCTTCTGGAAGCGGCTGTAGAGGAGCGTGGTGGAAAACGCGTCAAATCCTTGAGCTTCTGCGAGCTGGGCTGTCTTGAGCATCCGCATGTGGAAGCAGATCGCGCATCGGTGGGATTCACGGAACACCACGGCTCTCAACCAGTCTTCCATTTCTTCGTGCTTGCCAGGGGGCAACACGTCTATTTCGTTAGTCCGCGTGTACACGGTGAACGCGTCCAGCCGTCTCAGGTACTCCGCGTACGGATGGATGTTGGGGTTGAAAAAAAGGGCGGTGACCGCATGTCCCTCGGACTTGAGATCGTCGTAGGGAATCACCAGACAGGGAGCGCAGCAAGCGTGGAGCAGAATTCTCATGAAAAGGGTTGTCTCCTTCTTCTCGTCGTGTTATGAGTGGAGCCGTCTTCTGGGCAGGGGGCCCAAATTTCATTCCAGCGCCAGGGATCATGAAAAAGATCCTCATTGTAATTGTTGCAGTGCTCGCTTTCAACCCGGCCCTGGCATCGGTTTCGGATCGCGAGATCTTCCTCAACGCATTCGGCGAGACCGCGACCGCCTATCTCAACGACTCGTTCTTACTCCTCGGAACGACTGCGGATGGGTACGTCTCAGAGATCATTCCCAAGGAGACTGCTCGCGAGATAGCCAAGAACGTTCAGAGACGGGTCCGCATCGTGCGAGCCAAGCTGAAGGCCGTGGCCGGCAGCTCAATCGCCGCCGTAGACAAGCGGCTCATCGAGCTTTTGGACAAGGCATACGCCTGTATGGACCATCAAGCGCTCGCACTCGGAGAATACGTGGAGGACAAGAGTCCCGAGGCTGCCAAACGTTTTGAAGATCAACGAACAAAATGTCTGGACCGACTGAACAGGATCGCGGAATTCTATTCCAAGCTGCCGCCTTCCCCGGAGATCCCCGAACCCCTTAGTACGCGCTGATCGCCGACTCTCAGGGTAAATCGCTCACGGTCAAAGTACTCGAGGAGCGGGATATTGTACTTTCTGGATGACCCGGTGATCT
>CAYZET010000110.1:0-13351 GCA_964477215.1 uncultured Syntrophaceae bacterium
CCGAGACTCTTCCGACTATCAGGAGGATCGTGAATGAGGGCACTGATGTTTCTGATGGCGGCATTAGTTCCGCTGGTTGCTCTGGCCCAAGGGAAACCCTTACCGAAGGGGCTTGAAGAGCTCGGGATAGCGCTGCCGGTAAGCCTGGGCATGACGGCAGGCGATCTCGACAAGACGAAAGGCCATGTGGTCAGAAGCGGAAGATTCGTAGCGATGACCTTTGGAGACACGTACCAACTGAGCGTCAAGATGGACCCTGACGAAAAGCGGGTTCAACAGATCGTCATGACCGTGGGGAAGGACGAGTATCGCAGGATCGTGAACACGGCGCGGACCCTCTACAGCGAGGGCAATCAATACGAGAGCGAAAAGCGCGATGATTACGAATCACACGTTTGGAAAGATAAGGACACGGTCATGGCACTGATTCGCAACAAAGGAGGGCAGCGACTGGAGCTCAGCGAACGGGAGGAATGACGGCTTATGCGCCTGCTCGACTGACGGACCTGTAACACGCCGCTTCAACAGGGCGATGGAAATGCTCGTACTCGTAGTGCATCCTGATGCTCCTCTTCGCGAATCGTGTCGCCGCATCCTCGGCCGCGAAGGCTTTCGCGTGGAAAGTGTTCATGAGTCCCGGGATGTGGTCAAATTCATAAGAGAGCACAAGCCCTCTGTCCTCCTCACGGGAATCAGGATGCCCGGAAAGGACGGCTTCGAGCTACTGGAGCAAGCGTTAGCAGTAGATCCCACCGTGTCCGTAATTGCCATAACGACTCACGCGAATATTCCAGGCGCGGTCAGGTTCCTCAAGTGTGGCGGAACAGACTACCTGGCTGCGCCTTTTCAGGCCGATCAACTGGTAGACGCGGTCAGAGGGGCTCTCAGCGGACCCGCCAGGACGGCAGCGTTTACAGTGGAAGCGGGGACCCGAGCTGTCGGAGCGGTGGATTCAATATTGGGTACCAGCCAATCCGTGCTTCAGTTAAAGCACACACTCCTGAAGGTTGCCAGGACGGACGCGAATGTCCTGATTCAGGGCGAGACCGGGACCGGGAAAGAGCTCGTGGCCCGCGCGATACACGAATTGTCGCCGAGGGGGCCTCACACATTCCTGCCGGTCGATTGTGCCGCGCTCCCTCCGACATTGCTCGAGAGCGAGCTCTTCGGGCACGAAAAAGGCGCTTTTACA
This sequence comes from uncultured Syntrophaceae bacterium, assembly GCA_964477215.1. Taxonomy (GTDB): domain Bacteria; phylum Desulfobacterota; class Desulfomonilia; order Desulfomonilales; family Desulfomonilaceae; genus JBFMDN01. The sequence goes on from CAYZET010000110.1 coordinate 1,193, forward strand.
GGTGCAGACCGGTCCAGACACGGTCTCTTTGAGGCTGCAAACCGCGGAACCATATTCCTCGACGAGATAGGGGAGCTCGACGTCTCGACTCAGTCAAAGCTGTTTCGCGTACTGCAGGAAGGAAGGATTCGTCAGATCGGCGGTAGACGCGACACGGTCATCGATGTGCGAGTCATTGCCGCCACGAATAGAGACCTGGCAAAAGGGCTTCAGGAAGGGACCTTTCGGGAAGAGCTCTATTTCAGGCTCAACGTGGTACCGCTTTATCTGCCTCCCCTGCGGAAGAGAAGGGAAGACATACCTCTTCTCGCGAACCATTTCTTTGCCATGTTCAAATTGTCTCACCGTCGAGAGGACCTCACAGGAATGGATCCATCTTTCATGCGCGCCCTTCTCGACCATTCGTGGCCCGGCAACATTCGCGAGCTCAGGAATGCGCTTGAACGCGCGATTGTGCTGGCGGAAGGTCCCGTCCTGACGCTGCCAGATTTTGTGGAGCCTTTTTCCGGCACTCTTCACAACGGAGAAGACCCTGACGCTGACTGGGAGGAATCACCGCTCGACTATTTCGAAGCGAAGGAGAAGTTGCTCGAGTCATTTGATAGGAAATACTTCCAGAAGCTATTAACAACTTGCTCGGGAAATCTCTCCGAAGCCGCCAGAAGATCGGGCATAGGCCGTAAGACTCTGTATAACAAGCTGAATCGCGTTGGAATTATACCGTTTGATTCGCAGCCGTCCGAGTGACCCGCCCAACTGTGTCCCAAAGTACTCACAGGGAACTTGCCGCACATCACAGTAATACTAATAAGATATGTGACCATTTCAGGCGGGGGGTGTTTCCTCCGGTACGCAGTCTTGACTCCGTGGAAAGTCGCCTCCGTAACTCTACAAAACTACTAGGCTTTCGGAGATAGTTTAGATATCAAGAGCTTGCTGCAAGCACTCTCTTTCCACAGAGTGTTGGCACGATGCTTGCTCCACTTTTTGCCATCTTCAACCGCAGTCTCTGCACTAACAGAAAGCGACAGACAACCTTGAGAATAGAAGTGAGGCTAAATTCACTGGAGGAATATCCGTTACGGGTACCCTGTCGAGAAGCCTGCCCCGTCCACACCAGTGCAGGTGAGTATGTGAGAGCAATAGTGAAGGGGAAGGACGAGGAAGGGTATCGAATTGCACGCAAGCCGAACCCTCTCGCGTCCGTGTGCGCTCGCGTGTGTGCTGCCCCGTGTGAGGATAATTGCAGAAGAAGGAATGTGGATGCCCCTGTAACTATCCGCGCCCTGAAGCGATTCGTCTGCGAAAAGCACGAAGCCGGACTCCCTGCGGAATGCCACCCTCCAGGTCCTGATGAGGTTGTCGCGTCTTTTTGCGACAAGGTGGCTGTGATCGGCGGCGGTCCCGCAGGCATAGCGTGTGCGGACACTCTTCTGTCTTGGGGCTACTCGGTTACTCTGTTCGAGGCCACCGAGATGATCGGCGGAGCCTTGTGGCAGTATATCCCCGAGTACAGACTGCCGCGACCTGTGCTGGACCTCGAGGTGTGTGCGCTCCTGGAAAAGGGTTTGGACCTCAGGTTGGAAACGCCTTTAAATGACGCAGTCAGTCTGGCGTCCCTGCGGGAGGAAGGATACAGGGCGTTCTTCATTGCCTGCGGTGCCACAAGGAGCCTCGACTTGGCCATCGAGGGACGTGATGCGGACGGGATATTCCGGGCCATCGATTACCTCCTCAATGTGAATCGGGGCTACCGGGTAGACCTCGGCAGGAGAGTGGTAGTGATTGGCGGTGGCAGCGTCGCGGTAGATGTCGCTCGTACGGCACTAAGACCGGCGTTGGGGGTACAGGAAAGACCTTTTCCCTCGACAGAAGAGGGGCTTGCGGGACTGGATGCTGCACGTTCTGCACTGCGGGGAGGAGCTGAATCCGTGACCATGGCAAGCCTCGAGTCGGAAGCGGACCTTCCGGCGACTCGAAACCAGCAGGGGAAAGAGGAGCTGGAGGAGGCCATTAGAGAGGGAATCGTACTCAAGCCGTCGGTCGGTCCCAAACGGATCCTTGTGGAAGACGGGAAAGTGGTCGGGGTCGAGTTCCTGGAAGTCGAGCGGTTATTTGATGAAGAGGGGAGGTTCTCTCCCACCTTCAAGCCCGGCACTGAGTCGGTCGTAGCAGCAGATTCCGTGATTCTTGCCATTGGTCAGTCTCCGGAGCTTTCTTTTCTCAAAGCAGAGGATGGAATAGAGCTGACCGCGCGGGGAACGATAAAGGTGGAGCCGGAGACTCTCGCCACCACGGCTCCTGGTGTCTTTGCCGGGGGAGATTCAGCGTTCGGGCCTCGGATCATTATTGAGGCCGTTGCAAACGGCAAGCGTGCCGCGTATTCCATCGACCGGTATTTGAGGGGCGTTTCACTGCGGGAGTGCGTAGACATCAAGGTGGAGGAGTTAAATCCTGAGACCTTCCGGCAGGACCCTCACTACGACACAATTCGGAGAGAAAGCCCTCCGCTGGAGCCTTCGGAGAGGCGCGTAGGGCCTACAGAAGTTGAAAAGGTCTTTGGCGAAGAGTCGGCTCGGCGACAGGGCATGAGATGCCTGGATTGCTACATCCATACCATTTACGATCCCGAGCTTTGCATCCTGTGTGGTGGCTGTACCAACATCTGCCCTACACGCTGCCTAACGTTCGTGAACGCAAGTCTTCTTGACTCTCAACATGAACCGACAAGCATGTTCCTCAAAGAACGCTCGGGAGACAACAAGACCGCTCTCATCAAGGACGACGACCTGTGCATACGGTGTGGTTTGTGCGCCAAGGTTTGCCAGACCAACGCCATGACCTTGGAGCGATTCGAAGCTGACGAGCAGATACTTTGTGTAAGGGAGGAAAACCGTTGAACAGCACCGCGACGCAGGAGGCGAGCAGGCGATCCTTTTTCGGCAAGTTGGCCCTCTGGATAGGAGGACTTGCCTTTGGCGGAAGCGTCTTGGCAGCGGTTCGCTCGTTGAAGCCAAACGTGCTCTATGAACCGTCAAAAAAGGTCAAAGTCGGCACGCCCGATTTCATACCGGATGGGGTCACCCTGTTCAAAGATGCTCGTGCCTTTGTCTTTAAGAAAGGCGAAGGCAACAAGATGAAGCTCTACGCTATCTCGGCCGTGTGCACGCACCTGGGGTGCATCGTTCAGCACGTCAGTGGGGAAGACACCGGGAATGCGCAACAGGCGGTTCCCAGAGGAGGTTTTGCCTGCGCGTGTCACGGGAGTCAGTTCTCCATTGACGGCGACGTTGTCAAAGGCCCAGCCCCTGACCCTCTCCCATGGTTAGCACTATCAATTGCTCCGGACGACGGGCAACTGGTGGTTGACACCGGAACGGTCGTGCCGAAGGAGCGAAGCTTGCTCGTGTGGGATTGCGCAGCAGGGAAAACCAGGAGGGCGTGATCATGGAATTACAACAGGAAGCCCGGCGGCTTTTCTGGTCTTATAGCCCTCAGTCGCCCCGGGAGGCCTCGGATTCGGTCGTAAGGAATTTTCTCCTGCACGTCTTCCCGGCCTATGTCACGAAGCAGAGCGTCAGCTTGACGGCCACGTTTTGGCTCGGGTCCATAACGTGGGTGCTATTTCTTATCCTCCTAGTAACAGGCGTCATACTGATGTTTGTTTACGTGCCGTCGGTGGAAAGAGCTTACCAGAGCATGAAAGACATCGAGTTTGTCGTGAGCTACGGGGCCATTATCAGGGCCATGCACAGATGGGCAGCGCATGGCATGGTAGCTCTGGCCTTCCTGCACCTCCTCAGAATCTGGTACACAAAGGCGTACAAGAGTCCCGCAGGGAGCGGCGGTCAGAGGGAAATCAACTGGCTGATCGGTCTTGTGCTCTTTGTGCTTACTCTCGCGCTCTCTTACACGGGATATCTTCTCCCGTGGGATCAACTGGCCTACTGGGCGGTAGTCATCGGAGCCAATGTGGCAAAGAGTGCCCCATTTGTGGGCGAACAGATGAGGGAAATCCTCATAGGCGGCACGGAGATTGGCCAAAATACTCTCTTACGTTTTTATATACTCCATTGTGTTGTTCTTCCCATATTGCTGGTAATGGTAGGCGCATACCACATGTGGCGTGTCAGAAAAGATGGCGGGCTGGCTGTTACGGACAAGTTGTCTCTCCTCTCCGAGCGAGAAAGCACCGAGGTGAAACCGGGCCCGACCAAGACGTATAGCCTCCTCGGCATCAAAGAAGGCACGACGCTGTCCGTGAAAAGCAGCGCACTGCCGGATTCGGTATTGACTCGGTCGAATCCGGAGCTTATCTCCCGTTTGCTTATTGTCATCATCCTTACTCATGTAGTGGTGCTGGCAGCGGCCCTCATTGTCAAAGGTCCTTTGGAGGCGCCCGCCAATCCGTTGTCTCCTCCCAACCCCGCCAAGGCCCCGTGGTATTTTCTTTGGCTTCAGGAGCTGATAGCAGACACGACAGTCAAGATTGGGAGTTACGTGGTCAATGGTGGTTTTGTGGGAGGAATACTTATCCCCACCGTGGTACTGGCGATTCTCGCTGCATGGCCTTTTCTGGATCGAAGCCCCGATGCGGCCATTGGAGTGTGGCTCCATCGTTCCAGGTGGCTCCAGAATTTGCTCTTTACGGCAGGAGTTGGTGTGGTATTAGCGCTTATTATACTGGCCGCCTATCTGAGAGGACCCTTCTGGAAGCTCTACTGGTTTGGTGAGCCGTGGCCCAAGATGCCCCCACTCTTCTGAGAGAGGAACAATGCAAGAACTACCGCTTACCTCGTCACGTTTCGTGCAGATAATTACTCTGCTCTTGGCAATAGTGCTCCTGGTGCTGGTCGTCCTGGTGCTCCGAACAGACTTCACTCAAGATTGGCGCTCTCATCAGGAGAAATTCAAGAGCATCGTGGCCGCGAAACTGGGCAAGGACAAGGCTGCCGAAATAGAGACAGGTATTCAACAGATATGGATTCCCGATCTGGAAGTTACAGATCGTTGTATTACCTGTCACATGGGCGTGACCTGGAAAGGGCTTGAAGACGAGTACATACCGTACTCCAGCCACTCCAGGCCGGAGCTGTTGCAGAAGCATCCGGTGGGCAAGTTTGGATGCACGTTCTGTCACGGTGGGCAAGGCTACGCCATTGACATGAAGGAAGCCCACGGATGGGTCGAACATTGGGAGGATCCTCGAACGGATCTGAGGCTGGCAGAAAGCTATCTCCTGAAGGACACCAGCGGCTTCATTCAAATGCGGTGTAACTTCTGTCACCGATATGAGCAGAAGGTTGAAGGAATGGAGCTCATCGACCACGCAAAAGAATTGATCGAAAAGAAGGGTTGCCGGGCGTGCCATGTGATCAGCGGCTCCGGCGGCAACATAGGTCCTGATCTGACATACGAAGGGGACAAGGGCCGAGAAGAATACGATTTCTCCACCGGAGCGGTTGAGAACCCCACGATCTACAGTTGGCACATGGCCCATTACAACCATCCCAAGAGTGTCGTTCCGAGCTCGATCATGCCTGAATTTCAGTTCTCTACGAAGGACAGACAGGCCCTGACCCTGTTGACGCTAAGCTGGAAAAAGAAAAAGTTGCCTACGCACTACTTGCCGCACGTTAAGGCGATCCCTGAGCGATCGCCGGAAGAGATAGCGAAAGAAGAAGCCATGCTCAGAGGTCCTGGATCCTTCTTCGTCAAGAAGCGCTGTTTCGTTTGCCATACGATTTCCAGCCTGGATGTGGAGTCGCCCACCAACATCGGACCAGACCTTGCCCTTGCGGAAAAGAACGTGCCGAAAAAGCATAGCATGCCGCTGGATGAATTCATTGTGAAGCCCAAGGGAACGATGGCGGTAATCCTCGCTACTCCGCAATACCATTTGGGCAAGAAAGACCAGGAAGAAGCCGTCCAACTGCTGAAGGAAGCGTGGAACAAGCTTCCTGATGAGCAAAAGCAATAGGGGACGATCGAAAATGTGTCTGTACCCAAGCAGCGAGTAAGCGATGCAAAGAGCCGGAAGCATGGATCCCCCACTCCCCTCTTCGAAAGGCTCACTAAGGGACACGCTTAACTCCGCGGCATTGTGGGGGCTATTGAAATGCAACGTCTTCCACCCCGAAGGGGTGAACCATCAGTAGCCGTGGGTTTTCAACCCACGGAAAAGGGACCTTGATCGGTCTGGACCCTGGAGGGGTCCACCAATCACCCGAGAGGCGGTTTGGACATGATTATTGGTCGACCCCGTCAGGGTCGTTGCACGAAATGGGTGGCCTTCGTTCCCATGGGTTGAGAATCCCGCGTCCCGCGGGACTACCGTTGGTGAGCCCCTCCAGGGCGAAGATAGTCAAGAGGCTCGGTACTGCTCGGTCGGTGTGGCACGAAGTCAGGCATGAGTAATAATCAGCTTGATGAGGTAGAGGCAGAGAAGCTCGACGCTGCTTCTACCACAAGGAGGGTTTGCCAGGCTTGATACAGTCCGTGTCAAGTCGATCAGACGAAGGTCCCTAGACAAGACTTCTATTGTGGGGCCTGTACCAGCCCCACCTGCAGGTCGTTACTCATGGGAAAGAAGGAGGTGAGAGAAGAGTTTTTCAAGGAGAATGCCACCCCTGGGTGGGTTGGCAGGGGCTCCGGAAAAGAGCGGGCAGAGCCTTGGCAGGGAATCTGTCTGCCTGATTCGGGGCCTTGCAAGCGTGAGTGAAATCTCTGGAGGTGAAAAGAATGAACTGGAAAAGATCTGGATTTCTCGCGGCGCTGGTCTTGGCTGCGGTGGCGGCTTTCGTCATGATTACCGACACCAGCGATGCCCAGCGACGCCGAGCACGGGAAAAACTGGAGGGAGCCCCGGCCAAGGCCGAGACCGCGGAGTTCGCCTTAAAAACCTATGTGCCGCCCGGAGACATGGATGAGTACTATGCGTTCCTCTCCGGCGGACATTCAGGCCAAGTGTACGTCTATGGACTGCCCTCGATGAGACATATCCGCACTATCCCGGTGTTTTCTCCCTATGCTGCCACGGGTTGGGGTTGGGACAAACACAGCAAAGAGATGATGGGAAAGTTCACCTGGGGTGACGTCCATCATCCGGGATTGTCTGAAACAAAGGGCGAATATGACGGCCGCTGGCTGTTCGTCAACGACAATGCAAACTCAAGGGTCGCGCGCATCGATCTGAAGGATTTCAAATGCAAGCAAATCCTCGGGCCTATTCCCAATATGGCTGGGAACCATGCGTCCATCTATCTGACCTGGAACACGGAGTACCTCTTTGCGGCTACACGCTTTGCCATCCCTATCCCCAAGGGAACTGTAGCTGACGTCAAAGATTATGCTACTAAGTACAAGGGGACAATATCGGCCATTGCAGTGGATCCCAAGGACGGCACAATGAGCCTTGGCTGGCAGATCCTTATGCCGCCCTGGGACTACGACGTGGCCGATGCCGGCAAGCTCGTCTCCGGCGACTGGTGGTTTGTGACAACCTATAACACCGAAGCAGAGTTCATTGACGGCCAACCTCTCGAGGTGACCGCGTCGCAACGAGACAAAGACTATATCATAGCGGTTCACTGGAAGGGAATAGAGGCCGAAGTGAAGAAGGGGAACTTCACCGAGATAGACGGAGCCAAGGTATTCGACCCCGTGAAGACCCCGGGATACGTCTTTGCCATCCCCTGTAAGAAATCTCCTCACGGTGTGGATGTTTCGCCCGACGGAAAATGGATTATCGGGAACGGCAAATTGGCCCCCGTGGTCTCGATCTTCAGCTTCGAGAAGCTCATGAAGGCCATCCAAGACAAGAACTTCGCTGGCAAGGATATGGAGATCCCGGTCGTCAAATCCGAAGCGGTGTCAGAAGCTGAGATTCCCGTCGGACTGGGACCGCTTCACACCGTCTTCGACGACAAAGGCTTTGCCTACACGTCGCTGTTCGTGGAAAGCGCCATAGCCAAGTGGCAGTGGGGCGGTGGAGGCCGCGAGTGGAAGATGGTGGACAAGATCCCCATCCAGTACAACATCGGCCACATTGCCTCCTGCGAGGGTGACACCGTGTCGCCAAAGGGCCAGTGGGTCTTTGCCCTCAACAAGCTCTCCAAGGGAACCCATCTTCCCGTCGGACCGGACATGCCGGAAAGCGGTCAGCTCATAGACATTTCCGGACCGAAAATGAAGCTCGTGTACCAGGCGTTTCCCGAGCCTGAACCGCACTATGCTCAGATCATCAAGGCTGACAAGATCAAGGGCGTAATCGAAGTGTACACCAAGCAGGACAACAAGGACCCGAACGCCATCTGGGATCCTAAGGACGCGAAAGTGGTTCGCGAAGGAGACACCGTGAAGGTCTGGATGACACAAATCAGATCTTCTCTGATGCCGAACGTTGTTCGATGCAATCAGGGTGACAAGGTAATCATGTACATCACCAACATCGAAGAGATGCGTGACGAGCTTCATGGGTTCGCAATCTGCGGTTACGATATCAACGGAGTCCCTTCTCCCGGTGAGACGATGACATTCGAGTTCGTCGCAGATAAGCCCGGCGTTTGGCCGTACTACTGCACAAACTTCTGCTCCGCACTGCACCAGGAAATGCAGGGGTACTTGATCGTCAATCCCAAGGGCAAATAATCGGATTGGGAGAAGACAATGAAAAAGTCGATGGCAGTATTAAGGTTCGTGATTCTGGTTGCAGCGGGGGTGCTCATCATAGTCAGCATGAAGTGGCCCATGTGGTACATGTATCTCGATTCCAACAATTTTCCCAACGGGATCGGAATGGCCGTGTGGGCGACCCATCCAGGAGACCCGGCGGATATAGATCAGCTAGACGGCGGTCTGAAGGAGATCAACGTGCTGAATCATTTCATCGGGATGCGTGAGATCTCCAAGGAGACTATGCCGATCTTCTCCATTCTTCCTGCGCTGCTGGTGCTTGCTGCAATCCTGTGCGGGGTAACTGCCTTCATCAGGAAGCTGTGGATGTCCCTGGCAAATGTCCTGGTCATGGGAGCCATCTCTGTATGGGGACTTTTCATGCTGGTCTATAACCTCTACAGCTTCGGCCACGATCTAGACCCGAAAGCCGCCATCAAGATAGATCCGTTTATGCCTGGCATCTACGGGGAGCACAAGCTCGCGCAGTTCACGACGTACTCTGACTTCTACTGGGGCACGTATCTGCTCGTTATAGCGATGCTCCTGATGCTGGCTGCTTTGGCAATCGATTATTTTACCCTGCGCCGAGTTTCGGAACCGCAGCCACCTAGCGGTGGATCAAAGGAGTAAGCGTTGAAAAGTAAAAGAATCCTGAGATGGATCGTGGTGCTTGTCGCATTGCTGTTCGTGACTGGGGGCCCGCGCCCACTTCTAGCCGAAGAGCAGGCCATAGACATGCAGAACTTCGAGAAGCTGGCCAATGAAGGGTTCGCTCAGGCAGATGGCACGAGGCAGGCAGTGCAAAAGGTTCTCGACACAGTTTCACAAGAGGCGGAAGCAGCCGGTGCAAGCAACATGCTCAAAGACGAGGTGGCTGACGCCAAGTACTGGTTCAAGAGGGGAAATGACCTCTTGGTCCAGTGCAAGAAACAGATGGATGAAAAGAAATTTGACAAGAACTTGGTTCTTAATCTGAACCAGTCATGGCAGTGGTTCGTCAAGGCCGGGTCCGCAGCCGTTAGGGCGTCCATGATGCCCTAGTCTGGCCGTCAACCTCCTCTCATCGCGTTCCCCGCTCGCAGAGCTGGGGGACGCCTCTACCCACAGGATAGGTAAGATGCCCCCGAGGATGAGACAACCGAAAAATCGGGTTTGGGCCGGCCTTCTCCTTTCCTGCATCCTCTTTTTTGGGTCCGGCCTTGACTCGTCAGCGGCCGTTATCACGGTTGGCAAGCCAGGCGACCGGGCAACCCTCGATTCAGTCACGAAAGCTCTTCAGGAGTGTAAGCCGGGAGACTCCATCATGGTGTATCCGGGAACGTACAAGGGCAATATCGAGATCAAAACGGACAGCATCGTGCTGGAAGGGGTGAATCGGCCCGTCATCCAAGGAGACAGCAACGGCAATGCCGTTACGTTGGCAGCAAAGAATGTAATCTTGAGAGGCTTCGTCATCCGCGGGGGAGGCCGTGAGCTACTGAAAGACGATGCGGGCATAAAACTGATCAACGCAAAGGAGTGCCTCGTAGAACAGAACAGGCTGGAGGACAATTTGCACGGCATGTACCTTCAGAGGGCTGAGAAGTGTATCGTGCGTGAGAATGTCATCAGGGGACGGGCATACGACTATCAGGAAGACAGAGGCAATGGGATACATTTGTGGGACGCGCCATTCAATAAGATTATATATAACGATATTGCGGATGCCCGTGACGGGATGTACATATCCTTTGCTCATTATTGCACCATCGATCACAACAAGATACACCGGACGCGCTATGGCCTGCACTACATGTACTCGACGGACAATTCATTCTCCCACAACTCTTTGATAGACAATGTGGCAGGCGCGGCGGTCATGTATGCCAAGCGCATGGCGTTTAAGGGAAATGTCTTCGCTCACAATCGAGGCTTTCGAGCGTACGGCATTCTCTGGCAAGACGTGCGGCACTCTGACTGTTCAAACAACCTGGTTATCGACAACACCGTAGGACTCTATTTCGACCAAGCAGGGTTCTCCAATGTGTACAACAATGTTGTCGTATCCAATGATGTTGCCAGTGTGATCCTGGAGAATTCTGAAGAAAATCGCATTTATGGTAACAATTTTGTGAGCAATCTTTCCTTGCTGCAGTTACGAGGAGGAACGCAACAGGGCCGGAACAACCTCTTCTACAAGGATGGCCGCGGCAACTATTGGAGCGATCATCGGGGCTATGACCTTGACGGAGACGGGATAGGAGATCAACCGTACAATCTTCAGGGGATCTACGACGCATTGGAGGCGGAGTATCCTGAATTTAGGCTCTTTCTCTTCAGCCCTCTGGCAGCAGCAGTCTCACTGGCTGAAAAGGCCTTTCCCATCCTTAAGGTGACCGTTACCGCAGAGGACAGATTTCCCCTTATGAAACCCGTCAAAATCCCCGGCCCCGAGCAGGAAACATTGGCCAAGGCTCGCCTGAGAAAGGCGGCTCCTACCGAGCGTATCTTAGTAGTCCTCGTGTGCCTCGTTATGGTCGTAATGTGCGGAATAGCTGTGAGGAAAGGGATCATCCCCCATGATTGAGATAAGCGGATTGGTCAAGAATTTTGGTCAGGTGAGAGCGCTGGACGGTCTGACGTTCACCTGCAACCCGGGAGAAATGATAGCGCTTGTCGGTCCCAACGGGAGCGGTAAATCAACGGCTCTGAAGATAGTCGCAGGCGTAATAGGGCAGGACGAGGGGCATGTGCGTATTGGCGGAGAATTGATGACCATGGGCTCCGTCAAGCTGCGTGGCCGGATTTCGTACCTTCCCCAGAGAGCAGCTTTTCCCGACCAGGCAACGACCAAGGAGGTCCTCACCTTTTTTAGCAGTATTCGCTCCCTGGACAACGGTCGCACTTCTCACATGATGTCAGCTTTTGGACTCCGCGGGTTCGAACGGAAACGCGTGGCTGAGCTCTCGGGCGGAATGTTACAGAGGCTCGCTCTCGCCGTAAGTTTTCTGCCGGAGGCAGACCTGTACGTTCTCGATGAAGCTACCAACAACCTGGATGCCGAAGGGCTCGCTCGATTCAGGGAAAACGCTCTCGGAGTCCTCGACAAAGGAGCCTCGGTAATCTTGTCCACCCATATCCTGCGAGAAGTGGAACACCTGGCCAATACGATCGCCATGGTCTTCCAAGGTCGCATAGTGATGGAAAAGAGAATAGACAAATTCGTCAAGGATATGAGTCGGTCGAGAAAGATGTGGATAACGATGGAAAATCTGGCGGACAAATTTCGGAACCTAGCTCTGGAAATGGGTGCGGACAAAGTCATTCTTAATTGCAACACGATGACGGTCGAATGTGAGGAGAGGATACGGATCCCCATTCTGAGCGCCCTGTCGCAAAACGGGGCGAAAATTACGGAGTTCGGTCTGTACGAGCCTTCTCTGGCAGACATGTATCATCAGGTTTTCAAGAACGAGGGGACCGGTACCTCGCGATGATGAGCCC
>CAYZET010000111.1:0-13310 GCA_964477215.1 uncultured Syntrophaceae bacterium
TTTGCTCAAGCCTCTTGATTTCTTCAAAGGGTTTTCCCGTAAGGAGATCGAGGAGCTTATTCGGCACGGAGTCTTCATCAGGTACAACAAGTCCCAAGTGATTGTCCGGGAAGGAGAGGTGGATACTACCTTCTTCATCCTTCTTGTAGGGCGCGTACGGGTCATCAAGAACAACAGGAAAATTGCGGACTTGACCAAGGGTGCCTGCTTCGGCGAGATGGGCGCCGTGAACAAGTCACCTCGAACCGCCCATGTCGTCGCCCAGGAACAGTGCATAGTTTTTAAACTCGACTTGAAGGTCTTGGAGCGTGAAAGCCCGGACCTCAAGATCAAGTTTTATCAAGTCTTCATTGAGACGCTTATTCACAGGCTCGAGCAAACAACCAGAATGCTGAGCATGCAGGGCGCTGCAGCGCAGGCCGCCCGCTCCCAAGAGACTTCAAAGGGGAGCACGTCTTCCGGTGAAGCGGTCCAGGCCGAAACGGCAAGGCCAGCTCTCGAGGGAACCCCCAATCCAGAGCCCGTTGAGTAATTCCTGACTGGCGGCTCCCTGCTCAAACGTCGTCATCGAGAGGAATCTGTGATATCAGGCCGGTCACTCTGCCGGAAGCGAATAGATCCCCTCCGATTCAATTGCAAGACCGTCCCGGACGAGCAATTCTAGGTTCTTCTCCGTCATACGCCGCTCGAATAGGAACTGGATAGTCTTGTTGCGGAGAGCGTTGTGGTAGAAGGGCGAGGTCTTCGCTATGTCGTCGAGACTTCTCGGGGGATCGCAAAGACTGAGGATTGTCTTCTTCTGACGTTCAAACGCGGCTAAGTAGTTTTCGAACAAGTCAGTGGCGTCGCCTTCCACCGGCTCCTTGTGAGATGAGCAGACACGGCGGTACGGGAGATTCATGAGCCGTTCGACATCGGCTCGAAAAGTCTCGATATTCGATTCGGGATTCCCGTACCACGGGCCGAAAAATGTGAGATCTATGTCCGTGGAGATGAGCGTTCCCGTGTTCCGCTCGAGGAAGCAGTAGTGGTCGATGAGGTGCCCGGGAGCGTGGATCGGCTCGAGTTGAGCCCCACCCAGGGAGAGGATCTGGCCTTCCGAGTACCGTTCGTCCGCGTTTCTCAGAGCGCGAACTCCGAAGGAATCGTGAACGAAGCGAGCCCAGACCGCCCCGTCCTCCGGATTGCCCATGAATCGCTCCCCTAGCGACATAAGGTCCATAACGCAATCAGGCGCCTCCCGAGAGAGAAACAGGTGCCTGTCGTGCAGGAGAGAGGCGTTACGAATGTGGTCGGGATGGGAGTGGGTTATAATGAGAACGTCGATACGATGTTTCCGATCCAATTCCCGGAGACGGTTCTCCCCTATGCCAGCATCCATGAGGACGGTCTCGGATCCTTTGAGGAGAAAGCCGTGACAACAGGGGAACCTGCCGTTTCCCTCGCCCGGCACGAAATATACCTCACCTTCAAGACGTCTAATCAGATCTGTCGACACTGGAGACTCTCTCCTCCCCGAGCGATGTCCACAAAGGAGTTGATGTTCGAGCGCAGTCTGTTGACAGCTCGGATGGCGACAGTATAACCAAAGTGCGAACCGCCGAACAAGAGTGAGGACCGACGAGACGGTACTATCTGCGGCGGGAAACTCGGTTGGGAAGAAAGACTTGGCGCACAGATCTTTCGTTCGGGAGCTCGCTCGTCCTTCGCCAGACCCGGGGGGTGGTGCGGCTGCAGCGTACGTGAGCTCGGTGGGGCTCGCGTTGGCAGAGAAAATCGCCCGGCTGGAAGCGCGCAGAGTTGGATCGAAAGCTGAGAGCATGGGCCATGCGGTCCGGGAAATGGTGCTCCTCCGTGCGCGCTTCGATGAGCTGATTCGCGAGGACGGAGTGGCATACCGAAATTTGGTCAGTGCAATTCGAGGAGGTGTCAGCGGAGAAGCTCGCAGGGACGCGATTCGACAGGCTGTGGAGTGCCCAAGGAACATGATGAGGGCGTCGGTCGAGGCATTGGGACATATCCATAAAGTTGGCGTGGCGTGTAAGCCGCATCTGGTTCCGGACATCCTCGTCGCGTGCGAGCTCGTTGCAGCAGGAGCGAGAGGTGCCTTCCATATTGGTGTGTCGAATCTTTCCCACTTGCAGAGCAATCAGGGGGGCGAGGAGTTGAAGGCCGCGCTAACAGAGGATCTCCGTCAGGCATTGCGGGGCGCGGCGGCTATTCGCCGCTGTCTCAGAGGACAACTCGGAAAAGAAGGCATCAATGAAGCTGGCCGCTGACAACATCCATGCATTGAATCCGGCTGTTGCGACCGCACTTCGCGAGCTGGACCCAGCACCTATCAGGGATTTGGCAGTTAGGTGCTCGCAGGCCGGCGCTTCGTATATCGACCTGAATCCTGGATACCTTTCGGCCAAACAGGTCGATCGCATGGAGTTCCTCGTGGAGACAGTGCAGGAAGCGGTACCACTACCCCTCATCCTGGACAGCCCCAATCCGCGAATCCTCGAGAGAGGGCTCAAGGCATGCCGGGACGTGCCTATTCTCAACGCTGTCTGGCTGGAGAAAGAAAAGCTGGAAGCCATCCTGCCGCTCGCAGTCGAGTATCATGCTTCAGTCGTCTTGCTCCTGATGGACGACAGGTCGTTCAGCCCGCGGACAACGGAAGAAAAGTTGGCTATAGCCCTGGAATTGAGAGAAATCGCGCTGAAGGCCGGTGTTGCTTCCGAAAACCTGATCTTCGATCCGATCTTGCCAAACCTGAGCTGGGATGACGCTTACAGCCGTATTTACCAAGGAATCGAAACCGTGAGGTTGCTTTCCTCCGGGGCCGTATTTCAGGATTACGCCAGGACTATGGCCGGCCTGTCCAATCTCTTGAGCGGAGGATCCAGCAAGCACGCGAAGGGGATCGATTCTCTCTGCATGACTCTACTGGCTGGAGCAGGATTGGAAATCATTCTTGCCAACTGCATGAGCCGGGGCCTTGCGAGTACTTGGTCCGCACTCTCGGGCATTCTCACGCCTCAGGGCTAGCATAGGCACTCCGCATTTGCCAAGGCACGGCCCCCATAAACCCATGATGTTTTCGCCTCAGGAAAGCGGCCCTTGGAGCGATGGATTCCTCGAAATTCACCGATCTCCCGGGCTGCAACGCGAAGAGCTCACGCGCGAGATTCAACAACGGTCCTAAGGAGCTGTGTCAGAATTCTGGCGGTTGTGTCCACCAGTGGAACTACTATAGAGTAGTTCATCCTCTTCGGACCTACTACCCCGATGCTAGCTACAACGGAATCTCCCACCCTGATCGGATATGCGACGATGGAGCAATTCTCGATCTCGTCGAGACCATGCTCGGAGCCAATAAATACTTGAATGCCTTCTGCTTGAAGTGTTTTGTCCAACAGTTTCAGAAGCTTGCTCTTCTCCTCGAATGTCGTGAGCACTGCCTTGAGTTTCTTGATTTCGGAGAACTCCGGGTCCAGCAGGATGTTACTCTGTCCCCCGATGAAAACCTCACGCGTGTCATCCTGGGACAGAATGGAATGGCTCATTCGAAGTGCTTTGAGGAGGGCGAGATTGAATTCGACCTTCTCGGTGAGCAGCTCTCGCTCGATCCGCTCCCTCGCCTCCAGCAGGTCCAGATCCTTAAGCATGTCATCGAGCATTCTGCCGAAACTCTCAAGGGTTTCTTGAGATATATTGTCTTCGTCGTAAATTATCTTGTTCTGGACGAACCCGCTCGTAGAAACGAGTACGACGAGTATCCTGTCCTCAGCGGCCTTGATGAATTCAATGGTCTTGAATGTCTGATCTCGCAGGGGTGATGTGGTGACCACCCCGGCTTGTCGAGAAAGCCCGGCCAGCACCAGCGAGGACTGCCGCAACACGTCCCGGGGGTCCAAGCCGACGTCCTTCAAGAGTCTTTCAATGGTCTCCCTGTACCTGTCGTCAACTATGTAATTCTTGAGCAACGAGTCCACGTACAATCGGTAAGCCAGATCTGTGGGGACGCGGCCTGCGCTCACGTGGGGCTGGCTGATAAGACCCATGTCAGTTAAATCACTCATGATGTTTCGGACGGAGGCTGCAGACAGACTAAAGCCACCCCGTTTCGCGACGGTACGAGAGCCAACAGGCTCACCCGTAGAAATGTACTCCGTTACTATGGTTCGCAGCACTTTTTCCGATCTCTGCTCGAGAGCAACCATGTTTGATTCCTCGTTCAGTTGGAAATTGTGCGTTAGACAAAATCCAAATTTAGATTAGCGAGCAATGCCTCGGTCGTCAAGGAAAACGGTGAAACTGGGCCCTCGGCCAGTTTTCATGCGATCTGCAGCGGACGCGGGCGAAGAGATAACGGAAAAAGAGGGACGGGGCTTGACTACAGCCGCTTGCAGTACTTGGCAAAGGAGCCGTACGATCCCTTGGGGGCCGCTATAAGCGGCTCCTCCACTCGCTTCCCATCGAGGAAATCGCCCACATGGAACGACCGGCCGTCAAGAAATCTGATCTCTCCTCCGGCAGCCTCGAGAATTATGCTGCCTGCTGCAAGATCCTGTACGTTGACGTTCTTCAAGAGACAGGCATCCGCGGCACCCCTGGCCACGTATGACAGATGCCCCGACGATGAGCCGAAGTTGCGAAGCTTCCCAGGAAAATTGCTGACGAAGTCGTGGTGGAAGCGAGAGTACACCAGCACAAGACTCTCATTGTCCACGGTAGGGTCTTCCCTCACCCGGATAGGGGAGTCGTTAAGCATCGCTTCCCGGCCAGCGTACGCCGAATAGAGCTCATTAGTCACCGGCAAGTAGACAAACCCGAGAACAGGCCAAAACTTCTCAAACAAGGCTGCACTAATTCCCCATACCGGCATGCCTGCTTGAAAAGACGCAGCACCGTCCAGCGTGTCGATGATCCAGAGAAAGCGTGGCGCGTCCTCGCTTTCGATTTGGTCCCACGACAGCTCTCTCAGGAACGCGTGGTCCTCGAAGCTGCTCTTGATCTTGGTGGACATGAGCTCCCATACTGCGTTGTCGGCCTCGGTCACCAACTCGTCGTCGAATTTGAATTTGCGATTGCCTTTCCCGTACAGATCGAGGAGAAGAGCCCCACTTTTACGAAGGGTGTTCTCGACGAATTCCTTCAACGTCCTCAATTCGCGCTCGTTGAGGGATCTGTCCTCTTCTTTTGCCATTTCTTGCTCCAAGACTCGTGTGAAGACTTCCCTGTCGAATGAGGCAGGGTAGCCCTCCGTAAAAGTCGAAAGCTCTATTCCGCTATACCGCTTACAGAGGAGTTGAACTAGCTGCAAGTGCGGGGCTTGCCCCTCAGTGGGGCTCCCTCGGAGACCCCGGCTTCGGAAGTTGCTCCCGGGCGGCGGGCCCGTACCCGAATAGTGGGTCTCGAGGATGGCAGCTCGGCACGTGCCTCCTGTCCAATCCTACCCGGATTGCGTGGCACACTATAGGTTTATTGCCGCTATTGTGTCAAGGAGGACCTGCCCGAGGCACAGCGTGTCGGTCATTTCCCGGGAGAGTCCGGCGGCACACCATCGCTGGCCACGAAGTCGAATAGGGCCAGCCAATGACCACGGGCTGCAGGCTGTCGAGTCGCCATGGGTGCGGCCCCGGCTGACCATTAGCCCGGCTCCGGATTTTTCTGCATACTATGTGCGTTTGCTGGTATGCTCTGGATGCGATACCCTTTGGCTGGTCGGAAAGTTGCTCCGGTTATGTTAGGAGGTCCGTCCCCCCTAAGGGGCAAAACAGTGAAGCATATTCAACGAGGGAGACTCGTCATGGTGGACTGGAAGCACAAGTTTGCATCAAGATTTCTAACCCCTGAACAGGCCGCGGAGAAGATAAAGAACGGAGACCGTGTTTTTCTTGGAAGCCTTTGCGCGGAACCAGGCGTCATCATAGACGCCATAGGGAAATCCTATGTGGAAGATGTGGAGCTCGTTCAGTTTGTGACAGGGCCTCGCGCCAGGGCTCTGCTGAACATGGGCCACCACCGCTTTTCTATGAAGACTTTTTTTGTCGGCCATGTGTCGAGACAAGAGGGTGGCTCGTTGGAGGCCAACTATGTTCCTCTCTTTCATTCTCGAATACCTGAAGTCATCAACACTCGTCGTATCCCGATCGACGTTGCCGTTGTGCAGGTTTCGGAACCGGACCGATTCGGACGGTTCAGCCTCGGAGTTTCAGTCGACGTGGGATTGTCAGCCGTACGCGCAGCGAGAATCGTCATTGCTCAGGTCAACGCGGCCATGCCCCGGACTTTTGGAGACACCCTTATTACGGCAGATGACGTAGATTTTCTGGTGGAGCACCATGAGGATCTCTGCGAGCTGCAACCAGAGATCCTGGGGGAAATCGAGAAACGAATAAGCCACTTTTGCGGGGAGCTCATTGAAGACGGTTCGATACTTCATTTCGGGTTTGCCGGAATATCCCAGGGGCTCATGGACCACTTGAAAGACATCAAGAACCTTGGCGTCCATACAGAAGTTTATACGGATGCGCTCATGGACTTGACGGAATCCGGTGCTATCAACAACAGCACCAAGAAAATGTACCGGGGCAAGTCGTTGGCATCACGTTGCATGGGTACCAGAAGGCTGTACGATTACGTCCATGAGAATGCCTTGGTGGAATTCCATCCGTCCGACGTAATCCTCAATCCAGCGGTGATTGGCTCCCATGACCGCATGATCGCCATTAACGTGGCTGTCCAGGTGGATCTCAGGGGTCAGATTCGGCAGGGAAGTCCCACATGGACTGCATTCGAGGGTTCCGGCGGCGATCACGACTTCATGCGCGGAGCGAGCCTTTCGCGAGGAGGGCGCAGCATTGTCTGCCTGAGGTCTACGTCACTGCGGAGCTCCCGCTCCACCATAGTCCCCTCCTTCGGTCCCAAAGCAGCGGTGATCATGAACCGAGGAGAAGTGAACTACATAATCACAGAATACGGCGTCGCATACATCGGAGGTCGAACCCTGCGAGAACGGGCCATGAGCCTGATCGAGATCGCCCATCCGGATCATCGAGAGGACCTCATGGTCAAGGCGCGGGAGATGGGATACGTCTATTCCAACCAGTATTATGTCCGGACTGCGTCCCCCGAGCTGCGCCGCCGCGTGAGGACGGATCGAGTGTTCAAAGGGGACTTGAAAGCACATATCAGGGTCATCAAACCAACGGATGAAGCAATGATACGAGACCTCTTCTACGATCTGTCTCAGGAATCGGTCTATTTCAGATACTTTAGCCCTCGCAGAAGCATGCCCCACGACAACTTGCAGCGTTACGTAAATCTCAAGGAAGAGGACGGGCTCTCTCTCGTGGTTACCATGGGTCCTAGGGAGAACAGGAGAATCATTGCCGAAGCACGGTACCTTGTCGATCCGACAAGCGAGTATCCGGAAGTGGCCTTTATGGTGGCGGAGGAATTCCAGGGGCGAGGGATCGCGTCCTTCTTGCTGGAATACATGACAGAGATCGCCAAGGAACAGGGATACGAAGGATTCAGGGCAGACGTCCTGATGTCGAACTCACCCATGATCCGGGTTATCGAAGGGGGGCCCTATGTAGTCCGCAAGCGGGTATCGGACGGGGTTCTCACCCTGACCTGGCGGTTCGATGAGCTCAAGACCGAAACTCAATGGGGCAGGTGAGTGCTCGCACCCTGACCGGAAAATGCTCAGTACCGCCTTTCGCAAGTTCGGTGTCGAATCAGGAGCCCCACCCCGACCCACCCCGTTAACGGAAAGGGAGTTCTTCCCTGTGTTAACGGCGGGATCAGAAAGGGGGTCGGTTCGGAATCCGTTACCCTATTTGCCTGAAGGTCCCCTGATTACCGGCGAGACGCTGGCGCTCCGAAGACAGGAGTAGGGCGGCCTTTGGCCGCCATCGATGGGTCCCGCGAAACTCGCAGGACTTTCATGATCCGTTGCGACTGCGAGGTCACGAATGTTTGCGAAATACCGGACTTGCTGCGCCGTTTCGCAAATAAAGTCTCGGTTTCACGGCGACGGAGCCCCCACGATTGCGGTGATACACGCTGAGAGTCGTGGCGAGGCAGTACCATCCTCAAGCAAGGGCGGACTGAAAACCCGCTACTGCGGAATCTCGGCCCGCCGCTCCCGTAGCACGGGCGTCTCACCGGAATTCTTGCCTCTGACTGGCCTTGAGGGATAGGCAAGTTTAGAGCCTATCCCAAGGCAGGGCAGGTTTGAAGCTCTGCGAACAGGACAACGCCCCAGCCGATCTATTCCTCAGCGTCTTTCTTGCTTCCTGTGACGAATCCGCCGGCGAATCTCATCGAGAGAAGACGCCTCTTTATCGATCGCCGGCTCTGGCTCCGCCGCTTCGCGCTCTCCTGGTTGTGAAGAAACGGATCTGCCGCGTTTGCCGTATAGCATTCCCTTCCGTGACAAGAGCAGAAAAATGACGGTCCCTCCGATTCCGTAGAGCCACCATGTCCAGTCGATGAGGTGCAGGCCCGGCGCTGCTCCCTGCACAACCGCAAGGGCTCCGGCAGCCATGCCCATAATGGAGATCAGGAGCAGAAAAGGTTTAACCCACTCGATATGTCTTCGCGGAGGCGCATTCTTCATGCTGTTTACCCTTGTCCTTCTGTAGCGAGCCCATGAGATGCCGAACGGCTCGAATCCTACAGACTGCCGTTCTTCCCGGGAAGTGCCGGTCTCGGTTGAGATGTCAGGCAAGCCCACTGCCCGGCGCTCGCGCCCCGATCGCCAGCAAGGCTCTCACTCCCCTTCATGCTTCGAGGGCGGTTTCAATGTGACCAATGTCGCACCCCAGCCTCCAGCCTCAGGGGGAGCCTGCAAGAAGTGAGCAACTGCTGGATGCTTCCTCAGAATGGATTTCACCCTGTCGCGAAGGATGCCTTTTCCTTTGCCGTGGATGATTCGCAACTCCAGGACACCATTTTCCAGGCACGCGTCGATGTAGTCATCGAGGAGGGCAGGCAGGTCCCGAGGCGAGAATGTATGCAGGTCCAGGACGCCGTCTATCGGGATAGAGACCGGCTCAGGTTCCCAAACTTCGGCCTCGCCGTCATCTTCGAGAGGGTGATGGAAATCCTTATCCATGGTCGATCAATCCGGTAGAACCTGTTGTTACCCCTTTATCGCGAAAATTCGCAAGATTTCAAAGAGGCTCGTGTCGTACCTCAACGAGAGGTGCGAACGAGGTCCTTGAGTTTTCGGATGTCCCGTGGTAGAGGCATGCCATGATGGCTGTTTCAGGAAAAGATGAGCTTGTGCTGCAATCCGGTCTGTCAGGTCGGGACTTCGTGGAGGATCTCCCGATGTGCGCTGGGTCCAACACAGTCGAGAAGCACGGAATCGAGAACCGCGGATTCCTGGACCTCGCCCGGGTCATTGAGATCATAAAGCCCGTGCGTGTGAAAGGCCCTGGACACGGAGCACTGTCGGGAGTGGCGATAGACACCCGCAAACCGATGGGAGAAAAGCATGTGTTCTGGGCAATCAAAGGGAGGCATTTCAACGGAAACGACTTCGTAGAGGAGGCCATCAGAAAGGGCGCCAAAGCTGCGGTTGTCAGCAGAGGAGATCTCCTCTCCGTGCCCCTTCCCCGGGACACCACCGTTATTGAAGTTCCAGATACGTTAGCAGCCCTGCAGGATTTGGCAGCAACCTATCGTCACGGGTTCACCTGCCCAATCGTGGGAATTACAGGGAGCAACGGGAAGACCCTTGTAAAAGAAATGCTGGCCTCGATCCTCTGTATCGAGAAAACGGTCTACCGATCACCTTTGTCCTATAATACTCAGGTAGGTGCGGCCCTCGGGCTCCTTGGCATGAGGCCGGAGCACGAGCTGGCCATTATTGAGGCCGGAATAAGCTTGCCCGGCGAGATGGACCGCCTGGAGAGCATGATTCGGCCCACCCATGGCATCCTCACTGTTATCAGCAAGGCGCATATCGGAGGACTCGGAGATCTCCGCACGACGTTGGAAGAGAAGCAGAAGCTCTTCAAAGGTCTAGGTTCTGCGGACTCGTTTCTCGTGCTCAACGCGGATGACGAGCTGAGCATGGGCCTGTTGAGGACATCCAGGGCTCGGGTAGTTACCTTCGGGTTTTCATCCGCAGCGGACGTCCGCGCGGTTGACGTGGTCTCCTTGCCCGAAGGCGGTTATTCCTTTCGCATGAATCTGTTCGATCGGCATCTCGACGTCAGCCTTCCGATCCAGGGGGGATTCAACATCCTGAACGCCCTTGCAGCGTCGGCTGCGGCCACGCTACTGGGGGCATCCCCCGATTCTGTTCGTAAAGGGCTCGAGCAGTTTCGACCCTCTCCAATGCGATTGGAGATCCATACGACCGTCACGGGAGTGACTCTGATCAACGACACGTACAATTCTGATCCCGCCTCAATGAGAGGAGCTCTCGACGTTCTTGCCAAGGTAGGTAAAGGCCGACGCAAGATAGCCATCGTCAGCGAAATGCTCGATCTCGGTCCGTACAGCAGGGAAGAGCACCTCGCGGTGGGGAAGCATGTCGCAGCAGCGGAGGTCGATCACCTCATCACTGTGGGCGACAACGCGGATCTCATAGGCCAGGCAGCCGCCCGGGAAGGCCTCCCCTCAGAGCGGATCACCAACACTCGTAGCCGTACGGAAGCAGCCGCGGAGCTGGAAAAGATCATGAATCGGGGAGACGTGGTTCTGTTCAAAGGTTCCCGATGGTTCCGGCTCGAAAGGATTGCCCGGGAGCTCGTTGGATCCATAGGGCCAACGAGGCTTCTGGTCAATCTGGATGCCATAGCAGCGAACGTCAAGGCAATTCGGGGATTGGTTGGACCAAGCGTCGAAATAATGCCGGTGGTCAAGAGCTTCGGGTACGGCAATGATTCCATACGAACCTCCAAGGTGGCTCTGGAGAATGGTGTACGGAGTCTGGCAGTCGCCTTTCCTGACGAGGGTGCAACCTTGCGGGAGAATAGGATCGACTCCCCCATCGTCGTATTCAATGTGCAGTTCGAGGAGGTGGACAAGATCGTCCGCTATGGATTGACCCCGGTAATTACCACTCGGGAGCTGGCCGAAACTGTCGATCGAGCAGCAACCGGCAGGGCGAAGATTCCTGTGCATATCAAGATCGACACGGGCATGGGTAGATCCGGCGTCTGGGTCGAGGATGCACTTCCATTCATCGAGCGTGTTCTGGATAAGAAACATCTCTGTGCGGAAGGCATCATGACCCATTTTTCATCCGCAGACGATCCTGCCTCGGATGACTACACTCTCAAGCAGATAGAGTTGTTCGAGTCGTTGCTGGCGGAATTGAGACGCCGTGGCTATGCGTTTCGGTACGTCCACGCCGCCAACACTGCAGCAATCGCACGATTCCCGCAGACGCACTACAATATGGTTCGGCCCGGTCTCGCAATTTACGGCATGTATCCGTCGGATGCCGTACGATCCTCCGTGAGGCTCGAGCAAGTCGTCACGTTCATGACAAAGATTGCTCAGGTCAAGGAGCACCCACCGGGCCGTTGCATCTCATACAACAGGCGGTTCGTGACCAGTCGGCCGTGTCGTATTGCAACACTGCACGTCGGATATAACGATGGGTATCCGAGATTTCAAAGCAATAAGGGTGAAGTCCTTGTGCATGGGCGCAGATGCCCAGTGGTAGGCACAGTTTGTATGGATACTATCATGATCGACGTGACTGAGGTGCCGGATGCACAGGTTGGCGATGAGGTAGTCCTTATTGGCCGCCAGGGCGATGAGGAGATCCTCGCGGACGAGGTCGCCGCAAACGGGGGGACAATCAACTACGAAATCGTGTGCAAGATTTCCCCGAGAGTAACTCGAGTTTTTATTCAAACATGATGGCTCGGTACGTGATATCGTGCGAGGGGCGGCACAGAAGCGGATTCAAGCTTGCGCGACCGCGAGACTGTGCCACCATGGCCTCAATGACACCCTTCTGATACCTCGGACAGAGTCTCACGCTCTAAGAGGACGCTCATAAGTTTCGACGCATCCGGGACGAACAGTCCAGTCTTGTGGGCGATCGCCTCGGTGAAGGGTCGCGCCGTCTCCTTCGCTGGGTCCCATTGAGCTGAATCGAGAATGATGAACGGCACCGGCTCAGACGAATGCACCCGCGTGCTCACCGGGGTCTGGTGGTCCGGCATAAGAAGTATCCGCCACGTGTCGAAGGATTTGAGGCCTTCCAACACAGGCCCGGCGATCTTCTCGTCGAAGTCTTCAATGGCCTTGATCTTGAGCTCCCTCTGACCAGAATGGCCTGCCTCATCAGGAGCTTCCACATGGAGGAAAACGAAGTCCCTGGCTCTGAGGACCTCGAGCGCAGCGGACGCCTTGCCCTGATAATTAGTGTCCAAGTACCCTGTTGCTCCTGGCACGTCGATGGATTTCAGGCCCGCGTACTCACCTATGCCTCGGACAAGGTCCACCGCTGCAACAACAGCCCCCGTCTTGCCAAAGCGCTCGAAAAATGTCTGAATCTTTGGAGGCCTCCCTTGACCCCACGGCCACACCGAATTGGCAGGCCTCTGCCCCCGCTGAACCCTCCGCAGATTCACGGGGTGCTGTTCTAGCAATTTCCAAGACTTGATGATGAGACGGAGCAGAAGGTCGGAACCTTCCCCTGAGGGCAGCCGGGAGTGTATAGTGTGTCCCAGAAAGTCGTGCGGTGGATGAGTCACACAATTCACAGGTCCATCGGTCCAAACGAGCAAGTGCCTGTACGAGATTCCTGCCACCAGGTGGAGGCCCAGGCTTTCGACAAGGGGTGCAAGGGATGCGACGATTTCACGTGCCTCGGCACTGCCGATATGATCCGCGCTGTGATCGGCCATCAGGCTGAAGTTGCGCTCGAGAGTCACCAGATTGAGCCGAAATGCAACGTCGTTCTCCCCGAGTCCGACTCCCATGGAGGCCGCTTCAAAAGGCGCTCTTCCAGTGTAAATCTCTCTTGGAGAGTACCCCATAATGGAAAGGTTGGCCACGTCGCTGCCCGGGCTCATATCCTTCGGAACCGTCCGGGCCATGCCCACGGTGCCGAGAGATGCCATCTTGTCCATCCAGGGGGTTTTGGCCGCTGTTAGGGGCGTTATTTCATTTTGATCGCCGCCGAACGGATCAGCCATCCCGTCCGGCACGAGCACGAGGTACTTTGTCTTAGAATCCGAGGACATCCAACACCTTCCTGAGAATAGGCTCGCATGTCACCGTCGGTTCGCACGATTCCGGCTTGGTCGACGCACTGATGGCATTGTCCGGGT
>CAYZET010000112.1:0-13250 GCA_964477215.1 uncultured Syntrophaceae bacterium
CGAGAGGCAGCTGCTATGGTGACCGCGCTTGCAGAACCTCGAAATTATCGATCCTTATGCGCTTTGTTGCCGGACATAGCTGACGATGCAGTGAAACTCCTCCTTTCGATGTTGCTCGGAACCGACTTCATCTTCGAGCACACGACACAAACTCAGTATCCCGAAGGCGAAACCCTTGCCCAGTGGGATTTCCACGACCTCCTCTTCCACTCGAGAAGCCGTCTGGGTCGTCATGAAAACCCGTTCGGAGGCACATATCGTTTTCAGGGAAAGATTGCGCCGCTGCCTGCGGTAAAGCGTGAGATGTCCGAAGAGACCATCGATCTATACAGGCCTGACATGGAAGAGCTTGAGCAGCATGACCACCCCTTCAGCCTCGTTCTCGAACACAGAAGATCCATTCGGGAATACGGAGAGCGTCCGATAACCGCTCGGGCTCTGGGAGAGTTTCTTTACCGCAGTGCGAGAGTGAAGGAGTTGATCGAACGCGAGGTTCAGGATGTCAGCAGGCGGCCTTACCCAAGTGGAGGGGCGATCTACGAACTGGAGCTCTACCCGAGCATAAACGACTGTGAAGGCATCCCCGCGGGTCTGTACCATTACTGCCCGAAGAATCATCGGCTCTGCAAGCTCAGCGATCCCAACGAAGATGCGGAGGCGCTTCTGAAAAATGCGATGCAGGCGACCGGTACGGAAGTCGTTCCACAAATTCTTATTACCATCGCTGCTCGCTTCCAGAGACTGTCTTGGAAATATGAGTCAATGGCCTACAACGTGATTCTGAAGAACGTGGGCGTCTTGTATCAGACGATGTACCTGGTGGCCACGGCCATGGATCTTGCTCCTTGCGCCGTGGGTGGCGGGAATTCCGATCTCTTTGCCCGGGTGACTGGACTCGACTACTATGCCGAAACTTCAGTCGGGGAATTCCTGATCGGAAGCAAACGCATTGGCCCTTCAGTGGCGTCAGCTACTTACAAAGGCTCTCATGAACGATAATCGCATCACCTTGACCCTTCCTCCGAACGAGCGCTGGCTCCCGCTGGCTGAGCATGCTACACGACGGTACGTCAGGCTGACCGAGGTCTCGCAGCAGTTGGAGGAGATGATCGCATTCTCGATGCTGGAGGCCAGCGAGGAACTTCTTCGCCGGGCCAAAGAACTGAACATTTACAGCGAGTACAATCTCTCCCTCGATCTACACAGCGAGGCCATTGTGGTCGAGATCTCCTATAACGGCAAGATTCCTCTCAACCCCCATCTTACAGAGGACTACGAGGTTCCCGCCCCAACCACAGGCATTGACTGCATGGAGCTTACCGACCTGGACTCGCTCTGGCTCCATCTTATTAAGAAGCAGATGGATAGGGTCTTCTTTCAAATGAGGGGCGGGCTGCATCTCCTGAAGATGGTCAAGTATCGGCGCAGCGAGGGAGAAGAGCTACGGCTCTGGTCTCTGGGGCTCTCTCCGAACCTCAAGGACAAATTGAACGTCGAGTGGATCGAGAGGGACGGACACCTGCAAGGGGGATTGCTGCAGGACCTTCAATCGCAAAGAGTCCTCCGGCTGGGAGCCAAGGAGGCTTTCGTGACGCGAAAGATGGATGGGAAGACCACTTTGTATGAGATTTATCTGGAGTGCGTCGAAATAATGGGCCCATTCACCCCCCAACTCATCACTTCACTTTCTGAAGAGCTGGAAGCAGCCGGCATGCTGGCCGACCCGAAGCCGGAACGCAAGAGGGGCAAAGTTCGAGCGGTGCTTGATAAAATCCTGAACCCCGTGTTTTCCATTCCCCGGGCCGACGCAGTGGTGGAGGCCATGTATCGAATCGTACGTCCATTGGTGAGTCCAGCAGGTGTGGTTCTTTGCCTGCTGATCGGCTTTTCGGGAATCGTCCCCTCCTCTACGCTCATCCGTTCCACAAAACGTCTCTGATAGGATTGGAGGAGACGGTTCTGGACCAGCCATGGGTCCTGATCATCCTCTACTTCCTGACAATGCTCATGGGTGCAATACACGAGCTAGGACATGGCGTGGTATGCAAGCATTACGGCGGTCGGGTGCCACGACTGGGCGTCATGTTTTACCTTGCGTCGTTCATCTTTTTCTGCGATACCACATCGTCCTGGAACTTCCGTGAGAGATACCAGCGTATAATGGTCTTTCTCGGGGGACCACTTACGAGTTTTGCCAGCCTCGGGGCGGGCTTGTGGGCCGCGGGATACTGTGCGGGCAGCGGGTCGACCTGGGAGTCGGTCTGGCTCATGTTCTGCGTTGTGTGCTTCCTTGGACTGGTGATGAATTTCAATCTGTTCATCAGGATGGATGCCTATCACATGCTCATGGACTGGACCGGCATCCCCAACTTGCGCCAGCGATCCTTCTCGTATTTGCAGCGAAAGCTCTTAGGTATTTTCGCAGGAAAGCCCGTCAAGTGAGTAGCGGAGCCCGACCCGGAGAAACGTATCTTCCTTCTCCTGTACGGTCTCGTCGGATGGCTGATGACTGTGGTTTTTTTCATTTATCCCATTGTTTGGTACGGTCGACTCCTCCTCGAAGGCTCCCCACACAAGTGGCTGATGGTCATGGGGACAGCGATCGTGGGACTGGCGCTCGTTCGCCTCTCCCACTCCGGGTATCAGAAGTTCCGCTCCCTGCGATGTCGGGACTATAAGGTGGCTTGAGGGATGTGCCGGAAACAGTTTGAGAGGACCGCATACGCGCGGCGACACGTTGAAACGCTTGGCTCCTGTTTCACCCCACGCTGATCGCTGGGACCGGAGTTGGGAGTGGACGCAAATGTCACCGAACATGACAAGCGCCATGTGCCAGGTTTGATTGGTCGCGTTCTCCTCACGTCCGCTGAGGACCCTAATGTATATCTTAACTTAGTGGAGGCTTCACACACATGAAACGCTATTCACCTCGGTTTGACCCGAGCTCCAAAGTGCTCTTAATCGTTCCGCCTTTCGCCAACATTCGTAGGCCAAGCTACGGGGTCCACCTCCTCCAGGCGGCGGCCAGGGAACAAGGGTGCGAAGTCTCGTTACTCTATGCCAATATCCTGCTGGTGCCCCTTTCTGGTGAGCGCAATTATGAAATAATTAATGCGGCGGACTGCCCGAGATGCTGGGAGAGATGTTTTTTGCCAAACTTGCCCACGGCGATCACGTAGGTGAGCCGGACTTTGGCTTAATTGAGGTCAATGAGTTAATTTGCACCCCAAATGGAGCGGATGATGTCTACAAAGATGTCCTTTCAGGATGTGAGTCGATCGGAAAACAGTGGCTGTCTTCCGTCATGGAGATAATTGAGAAACACCATTTCTCCATAATTGGTTGCAGCACAGCATTTCAACAGACGAACGCCAGCTTGGTCCTACTTCGATCGGTGAAGGACCGCTATCCCCACGTTACCACAATATTGGGAGGAGCTAACTGCGAGGGCGAAATGGCTGACGGACTCGCGGCTCTGGCGCCCTTTGTGGATCATATATTCTCCGGGGAGTGCGAAGAGACATTTCCAGCGGCTGTCAATGAGATATTGGATGGATCTCTGCCGAGCAGGATAATCCGCTCACATCCCACAAGAAATCTCGACAGCATTCCGACACCATGTTTTGATGATTATTATAAGCAACTGACGCGCTTTGTTCCGGACAACGATATCATAAAGGGAAACGCACTGGAACTTCCCTACGAATCAAGTCGCGGCTGCTGGTGGGGACAAAAGCGCCAATGCACATTTTGCGGCTTAAATGGCGCCTCAGTGGAGTATCGGCAAAAGTCGCCCGAGCGAGTGCTTGCTGAACTGAAGATTCTGACTCGCAAACATCCGTCGAATCGCGTGTTCATGAGCGACAATATTATGCCTCCCAGCTATTTCCGCGACCTGCTGCCAAGGCTACAAGAAGAGCTTCCCGGCCTGCGCTTTTTCTATGATCAAAGAGCAGACTTGACATTGGAACAAGTCGTCGCACTGAAACGAGCCGGCGTGGCGAGCATCCTGCCGGGCATAGAAAGCTTGTCGTCGGGACTTCTGCAAAGGATGCACAAGGGCGTTAGCGCTCGCCAGAATTTGACTTTGTTACGATACGCCCGGAGCGCGGGCGTATTTCTGCGGTGGTTCCTGTTGTACTGTCTTCCCAGTGACCTGGAGCATCACTACACCGACATGCTAGAGTTAATCCCGAAGATTCGACGCCTCAATCCGCCACTTGCTCCCTGGCGGCTTCGTATTGAGAGATTCAGCCCTTACTTCAAGAGTCCTCTTTCTTACGGTATGACAAATGTCCGTCCGGCTGATCCTTACAAAGTGGTTTTTCCTGAAGAGCCCCCTGTTACCTCTCTCGCCTACCTTTATGAAGCAGATTACGACAGCGCTTGCAGAAGGGATCCATCGTTGGTAAGACGCTTGGCAGATGCTGTTGGGGACTGGCGTAAGAGTTGGTTCGCTAGTCCTAGTAAGGCTCGTCCCTCGCTTTTCCTAACCGCGATTGGCATGGACGATTTCATTCTCTTGGACACAAGAAATCACCGCGAAACCGAGCAGACACGACTTCTTAACCGCGACCAGGCGGAACTTGTGCTCTTGGGACCAACGGACTACAACTCCGAATCCATTGATTGGGCGGTCGACGCGGACCTGCTGGTAGAGGTCGATGACCGATTCGTTCCTCTTGCCACCGCGGATCTGCAAACATGGGCGTTTCTCCAGAGCCGCGACAACAACGACCGAGCCCTGCCGATTCAAAAGAGAAAATATGCATGACTGTGACGCGATTCTCGTTGCCTTACCCTAGGCGATTCTTTGCTTCCTACGAGATCTGACGCGGCTCACGCTGCTGTAATGCTTCAGTC
This sequence comes from uncultured Syntrophaceae bacterium, assembly GCA_964477215.1. GTDB lineage: Bacteria > Desulfobacterota > Desulfomonilia > Desulfomonilales > Desulfomonilaceae > JBFMDN01. The sequence continues at coordinate 4,864 of CAYZET010000112.1, forward strand.
CGAAAGCAACTCTCATGGTTGCCAGTTTCCCGGTTTCATTGCTCAGTCCTCTTGAATCGCTGAGCATAGACGCCGTCGATGTGTCTCACAATGAGGATTTGGCGGAGAGAGAGGGATTCGAACCCCCGGTACGAACGAGCGTACAGTTGATTTCGAGTCAACCCCCTTCGACCTCTCGGGCATCTCTCCGCCGGAAGGTCAGTCATGCATCGTGCGGCGAAGCTCGGAGAAGAAATTCCTGAGGAGATCGGCGGCTTCTTGCTCCAGCACGCCCGAGATCACTTCGATGTCACGGTTAATTCTCGGATCGTGAGAGAAATCGAAGAGGCTGCCAAATCCTCCCCATCTCTTGTCCGGCGCCCCGTATACCACGCGAGGCACACGGGCGAGGGTGAGTGCTAGCGCGCACATGACGCACGGTTCTAATGTAACATAGAGGACGGCTCGGGGCAATCGCCAATCGCCCACCGATCGGCAAGCTTCTCGAAGTGCCAGGATCTCCGCGTGGGCCGTTGGATCGTTTGCTGTCTCGACCAGATTGTGACCCGATCCGAGAACTCGGCCATCCTGCACTACCACAGCGCCCACTGGCGTCTCGCCCAGCCGCGCCGCCTTTTGTGCCAATGCCAGGGCTAGGTGCATGAACCGAAGCTCAGAATCGGGGATTCTGCCCATCGATCCTCTATCCCAACACTGCACCCTGAGCCGCGGAGCTCACCTGCGCAGCATACCGCGCGAGGTACCCTTCCGTGATGGAAGGCGGAGGAGCAGTCCATGCGCCGCGGCGCCGCTGGAGCTCGTCCTCGGCGACATTCACGTCGATCCTCTTTTCCGGTATGTCGATGGTGATCTTGTCACCTTCTTCGATCAGAGCGATTACGCCGCCGTGCGCGGCCTCAGGGGAGACGTGTCCCACCGCAGCACCCCTGGTGCCTCCGCTGAACCTCCCGTCCGTCACGAGAGCCACTGACTTGTCCAGTCCCATGCCTGCAAGAGCGGAGGTCGGGTTGAGCATCTCACGCATGCCAGGGCCTCCTCGAGGGCCCTCGTAACGTATTACCACGATGTCTCCAGGCCGTATGGCTCCTTCGAGAATGCCTTTCACCGCGGTTTCCTCGGAATCGAACACGCGAGCCGTCCCCGTGTTTTTGAGCATTGACGGATCGACTGCAGACTGCTTGACGACCGCGCCGTCAGGTGCCAAGTTGCCGCGCAGGATCGCTATGCCCCCTACAGGGCTGTGCGGCTGGGACAGAGGGCGGATGACCTCCGAATCCGTAACCTCTGCCGTGTCGAGCGTCTCTCCAAGACTGTGCCCCGTAACCGTCGTGACAGTGGGGTCAGCAAGCCCTCCGTCGACGAGTTGCTTGAGAACCGCTTGAACCCCACCCGCAGCGTCCAGGTCTTCCAGATGGTGCGGTCCCCCCGGGGACAGCGCACAGATGTGAGGAGTAGAAGAGCTTATTGCATCGAACAGATCGAGGTCTATTCGAATGCCGGCCTCACGGGCGATAGCTGGCACATGGAGCACCGTGTTCGTTGAACACCCCAAAGCCATGTCCACGGCAATGGCATTGCGAAATGCTTTGACCGTGGCAATGTCTCTCGGGCGGATATCCTTTTTCAGCAGCTCCATGACCTTTGTGCCGGCCTTTTTTGCAAGCCGGATTCTCGCTGCATGCACCGCGGGAATAGTGCCATTGCCCGGGAGCCCCAGCCCCAGGGCCTCAGTGAGACAGTTCATGGAATTCGCGGTGAACATGCCCGCGCACGAGCCGCATCCCGGGCACGCTCTCTCCTCGAGGCACCCGAGCTCGTCAACGGTCATGGTCCCAGCCTTTACCTTCCCCACCGCCTCAAAGACTGTAATAACGTCGACTTTCTTTTCCTGAAAGCGGCCCGTCATCATGGGTCCGCCGCTCACTATCACAGCGGGGATGTTGAGCCTCAGAGCAGCCATGAGCATTCCCGGGACGATCTTGTCGCAATTGGGGATCAGAACGAGCCCGTCCACCGGGTGTGCCTGGGCCATGATTTCTACGGAGTCGGCTATGAGCTCCCGTGACGCGAGGGAGTATTTCATCCCTCCATGCCCCATGGCTAGGCCGTCACACACCCCTATGGTCGAGAACTCTAGAGGGGTCCCTCCAGCCGAGCGAATACCGGCCTTCACTGCATTGGCCACCCGATCCAAGTGAATGTGGCCGGGAATATATTCGTTAAAGGAATTTGCCACCCCGATGAGAGGCCGCTCCATTTCCTCTTCGGTAATACCCATGCCTTTGAGAAGGGCGCGGGAAGGCGCCCTTCCGACCCCTTTTGTCATGATATGGCTTCTCAAATCTCTATCCTCCTGAACCGGCCAAGGCCGTGATGAGTCACGGCCGATTCCCCGGCTTGAACAGATTATTTCTTTAGTATGGGCTCGACCCTCGGGGCGTGAAGCCGCTCGTAAACCGGTAGATCGCTTATGAGAGGTCTTGCATAGTTCTTGAATTCAACCGTGACGCCGTTAACTCCTTCAATGAAGGACGGGGGCATCTCTTTCGTCTCTCTCGCCACTTCATCGAGGGTGCTCACATTGTACCGGACACTGTAATCACCGACCCGCTCGATCGTGATCGATCCATCCATACGATGCCAGGCAGCAACCTGCACCGCGCGCTCGCCTACTTCCCGAGCTTCATTCGCGTCGACTTCGCTGATGCACCCGAGAAACGACCGTTGCAGATAACCGAATGTGTCCGATCTGACTCGCTTGATCTTGAGGTTGGTCTTGATGAGATCCATCAACGCGTCACCGAGCGATGTGGTCCCCGAAAGCTGGACATTTCCGTGGGAGTCCCTTTCCACCTCGTGGACGAGGGTCGTCACCACCGGGGTGCCTTTAGCGTCCTGTATTCCTTCGGATACTGCTACCACGCAGCGGCCGAACTTCTTGTACACGTGCTCCACGCTCGAGAGAAATTCATCGCGATCGAAAGGCCGCTCAGGGAGGTAGATGAGATGGGGACCGTCATCATCGTATTTGCGTGCGAAGACAGAAGCGGCTGTCAGAAATCCTGCGTGACGCCCCATTACAACGCCCACATAGACTCCCGGAATGGATCGGTTGTCCAAGTTGACTCCGGCAAAGGCCTGGGCGACAAACTTCGCTGCAGAACCGTAGCCAGGGCAATGATCCGTAACCCTCAAATCATTATCTATGGTCTTGGGAATGTGCATGACACGCAGCTCATATCCCTCCTCTACTGCGAAGCGGTTGACGATCCTACACGTCTCGGCCGAGTCGTTGCCGCCTATATAAAAGAAGTAATGAATGCCGTGAGCTTTGCACACGTCGAAAATCCTACGGCAGTGTTCCTCGTCGGGCTTCACTCTCGTGCTCCGGATGGCTGCGCCGGGGGTTCTGGCTACCATTTCAAGGTTATTTCGTGTGGCTTCGGAAAGATTGACGAACTGCTCGTCAACGAGGCCCTCTACCCCGCGGAAGGCACCATAGAACTGCGTGATGTGCGGATATTGACGCGCCTGTAGGACGGCTCCCACGAGAGATTGGTTGATGACTGCGGTGGGGCCTCCCCCCATGGCTATGATTGCTTTACCGGTCAACTTTTCCATCTCGGTTACTCCTCGCTCGGACAATCGCGTCGTACCTTCGCGACCCAGGTGTTCTGATCAGAGAGCGACGGGCGCAGGTTGACTTTAGTCCATGATTCTGCTTCCCGTCAACCGTTGGACCGGGACAAATTGGCTCGGGTGCGTCCCTCGTTTCATCTCGGGCTCCAGGCTATTGATTTACTCCTGTGCAGTGGATAGACTGTGCTCATGGATAAGTCCGATGTGGAGGAAGCAGCACGCATCATTGAGGCGTTCGAGGCGTTGCCAGCGAGACGACGGAAGGACATCTTTCGAAATCTGTCAGCCGCGGCTCGGGAGCAATTGATCGGCGCGGTAACGCGACCGGGGGAGATCATGCGGATGATTTCTCCCGAAGAAGTGTTTTACACGATAAGGCAACTTGGCGAAGTGGACGCTCCCAATCTCATCGCCGCGACAACAGCGCAACAATTGACATTTCTTTTGGACCTTGAGCTATGGAAGAACGAAATGTTTGAAACGAGTGCTGCAGCCCGCTGGTTACACATAATCGCCTCGATCGGCGAAGACAAGATATTGCAATTCCTGCAGACGGCGGATCCGGACTTGATCGCCACGGCCATGAACCGGTTCGTCAAGGTACACACAAGGCTTCCAGAGATCGACCTGACGGAACAGCTTGATTTCCTTCCTCCCTACACTTTGGACGACATATTCTTCATCGAATTTCGGGCTCCAAACCATGAGGAGACCATAAAGCGGGTTCTGGAAACATTGTTTCACTGGAACGTGGACTACTATTTCGGATTGATGGAGGAGCTGTCCACAGGGATATCCACGGAAAACGAGGAAGCTGCCGGCAAGCATCGCAGGTCCAGGTTGGCCGATCGAGGATTCCCCGAGTTCGATGAAGCGCTGGAAATCTATCGCTACCTGCGTCGAGAAGCGGTCTCGGACGACGAACGGGACGCGTTCGATTACTTCTCACAACAGGAAACGGAAGAAGTGAAGCCCGGGCTGTGGTACCCTCTCAAAGTCCTCGACCAAGAGAACTTGTTTAGGCGCTGTCTCAATGAGATCTCAGAGGAGTCCGAGAGTGATAGGCTCTCCACCGAGTTGGCCCATTTGGCCAACAAGGTCATAGTCGCGGATGGAAGGGATCCCGGTTTGCGTGAGGAATTGGAAGGAAGCCTCAAGAAAGTGGGAGGGTATATCAACATTGCGTTAGAAGACCTGTGTGAAGATGATTTCCGGAGGGCAGCTCGCGTGCTGAAATCGAACCATATGGAGATTCTCTTCCGGAGGGGATTCAGCGTGATCATGGACTTGCGCAAGGAAATCCATCAACTCCTGAGAAATTATGAAGGCGGAGTGGAAAACCTTGGCCACCCCCTTGCCGGGCTTGCTCAAGGAGTGCTTCAAAAGAGGCCTTATTATGCGGAGCACGTCTACGGTGACAAGAAGGCTCGTGAGTTTGAAACTATCGACGATATTCGCAGAATTAGGAGCATGATGGACCAATTGGCCGAAGAAGAGACCTGGGAGCCTATCTGAGGAAAACGCGTTGAGCGATCAAATCATCTTTCACGAGGATCGCCGAGGAGGCGTCTGCTTTGCAAAGAAAAGAATGAACAGGCTTCTTGCCGCAGAGAGCTGCTCGCCACTTTCCCGCAAGAAATCAGGTCCCTTGCCGCAGAGCCGATAGTGTCATCGTTGCGCCTGGAGTATGAGGGTACGTCGCTGCCGGCAAGGCCTCACTTCCGAGAAAACTGTTCTTCGTAAATGTCTCGACACGCCGTCCCGCTTATTGCAATTTTCTCTCCGATGGTTTAAATTTGAAGACCACCCATCGTCTTTCCAGATGAACAGATTGAGGAGACCCGACCAATGGCAGAATTTGAGCCCACAATCGTCGCGTTTTGCTGCCATTACTGCGCATATGGCGCTGCTGATTTGGCCGGCAGCATGAGGCTTGAGTACCCTAGCAATATACGCGTGATTCGCTTACCTTGTACGGGAAAGATAACACCGGTCTTTCTTCTGCGAGCTTTCGAGAAAGGGGCTGACGGCGTCTACGTGGCCGGCTGCCTTGAAGGCGATTGCCACTTCATCCATGGCAATTTGGTGGCCAAACCCAGGGTTAATTACACCAAGAAGCTCATCGCTGAAGTCGGTTTGGAGCCGGAGCGCCTCGAAATGTACAACATGAGCGCAGCCATGGGACCCAGATTCGCGGAAGTCGCTACAGAATTCACCGAGCGCATCAGAGCTCTTGGGCCAAGCCCCTTGAACAAGAAATACCGAGGCGTCAAGAATGAAGCAGCCTGATCGGTTGCCAGTCCCCTGAAAGCAATGACTCCCTGGAGGCACAAACATGGTCATAGGCGAGAGGAAACCCTTCGATGAGATAACCGGCATGGTGGAAGGGAACAAGAAAATACTGGTGTTGGGATGCGGGGGGTGCGTTACCGTATGCCTCACCGGTGGGCATGATGAGGTTCGCGTCCTGTCGAGCCAACTCCGAATGGCTCGAGACAAGGACGGTAACCCAATAGAGATTATTGAGAAAACTGTAGAGAGGCAGTGCGACCCGGAATACGTGGAGCAGATCAGCGACATCGTGCCCGATGTGGATGGCGTGCTTTCCATGGCCTGCGGCGCTGGCGTGCAGTACGTAGCCGAGCGGTATCCGACTATCCCCGTATACCCGGCGCTGAATACCTCGTTTGTGGGCGGCTCCACCAAAGAAGGCTACTACGTGGAGAAATGCCAAACCTGCGGCTCGTGCAAATTATATTTCACGGGCGGCATCTGCCCCATAGCGCGCTGCTCCAAGAGCCTGCTTAATGGCCCATGCGGCGGCTCCACAAAGGGAAAATGCGAGATCGATCCCGAAGTAGACTGCGCGTGGCAACTCATACTGGACCGACTCAAAGCTCTTAACAGAATGGATCTCTACGACGAAGTGATGCCGATCAATGACTGGAGACCCAACAGGGACGGTGGTCCCCGTAAGATGGTGAGGGAGGACTTCCAACGATGAGTGCTGAACTGAATACGGACAGCCGACTGGAAAAGATTCTCAAGTCAGGCCAATTCGCCGTTACTGCTGAATGTGGACCTCCCCGGGGAGCCGATGCCAACGTCATCCGAGAAAAGTGCAAGTTGCTGAAGGGAAACGCCGACGCTTTCAATATTACCGACAACCAGACTTCGGTAGTAAGAATGTCTTCCATAGCCTCCGCGGTCGTCATGATGCAGGAGGGAATGGAACCGATCATGCAGATGGTCTGTAGAGATCGAAACAGGATTGCGATACAGAGCGATATCCTCGGCGGCGCGGCACTCGGAATCAAGAACATGCTATGCCTCTCGGGTGACCACCAGAAGTTCGGTGATCATCCACAAGCCAAGAACGTCTTCGACATAGACTCTATCCAACTCATCAGCACGGTGCGTCGCATGAGGGATGAGGGGAAGTTCCTGGGCGGTGAAGAGATAAAGGGCGTCCCGAAGCTGTTCGTCGGCGCCGCAGCCAATCCCTTCGCTGACCCGTTCGAGATCCGTGTGCCTCGCCTCGCGAAGAAGGTCAGAGCTGGCGTTGAATTCATTCAAACCCAGTGTATTTTCAATCTGAAAAAGTTCGGCGAATGGATGAAACAGGTCGTCGATCGAGGGCTCCATGAGAAGGTGTACATCCTTGGAGGGGTTACACCGTTCAAGTCCTTCGGCATGGCGCGCTACATGGCCAAGAACGTCCCAGGAATGGACGTTCCCGACGACCTGCTCCAACGCATGAAGGACACGCCCAAGGAAAAGCAGGCGGAAGAAGGAATCAAAATCGCAGTGGAAGCCATTCAACAACTGCGTGAGATGACCGGCATCGCGGGTGTTCACATCATGGCAATCGAATGGGAAGAGAAGGTGCACGAGATAGCCTCAAACGCCGGATTGCTCCCTCGCCCGCAGGTCTAGAACCGATTTCTGTCCGTCGAGTTGGCAGTGGGTTACAACCAATATCCCTCTTGACTTCTCCCACGAATAAGTCAAGGGGGATATTCGCGCAGAATTAGGTCTCGGTCTGCCCTCCCCTCTCACAACGGCTGGGTTCGTGCATGGGTGGAAGGCCATGTGCGGCACCTTAAGAGTCCGTTGCTCATTCACCGGGTATTAGCGTCCAATTTACCTGGGAAATCTCCGGCTCGGTGAGCTTCCCTGACTTCAGCCTGAATGTGCGATCTGCTATCCAGAGGGCGTCTGAACTGTGAGTCACGAGAACAAGGGTAGCATTCTTCCTCGCCGAAGCTTCATAGATCAGTGACAGGATTACCTCGCCCGTTTCCTGGTCCAGATTTCCCGTAGGCTCGTCTGCAAGAATCAGGTTTGGCTCCTTAATCAAAGCTCGTGCTATGGCCACTCTTTGTTGCTCGCCTCCTGAAAGTTGCTCCGGGAATTTGTCTCCATGGCCGTTAAGACCCACTGCAGAGAGGATGTCCCGAGCCTTGCGGCTATCAGGACGGCCGAGGAGATCGAGAGGCAACATAACGTTTTCGCTTACGGTCAAGGTTGGGAAAAGGTTGAACGACTGGAATATGAACCCGACCTCCTTCCTCCGGTAGTCGGAAAGCTCGGATTGGGACAGATTCGTTATTTCCCGACTGTCAAAGAAAATGCGCCCGCTGGTCGGTACATCCACTCCTCCCACCAGGTTCAAGAACGTGCTCTTGCCTGATCCGCTCTTTCCCAAGAGCACAATCTTCTCTCCCCGACCGATCTCCAGGCTCACA
>CAYZET010000113.1:0-13248 GCA_964477215.1 uncultured Syntrophaceae bacterium
ATTAAACATGGCTTCCGCGGTGCTTACGGGAAATAGGCTGGGGGCTGGGGATACCTCCGGAGCCCGGGCGAGCGCCAAGGTGACCGCGGGATTGTGCCTGGGAATCATAGCGCTTCCTGTGATCGCTATGTTCGTTTTCGCACCGGAAGTTGCTTCTTTTCTCAGTCACGACGAGGCGGTGCATGACGAAATGGTTCGGTATCTTCGCATCAACATGGTCGGGATGCCCTTCCTGGCGATCGGCGTCTCTCTGGCCGGTGCCCTTCAAGGGGCTGGGGACACCTTCTCCACCATGCGAATCGTTTTCACAGGAATGTGGGTCATCAGGATACCCCTGATGCTGGTCATGATTCACCTCGTGGGTGCAGGCCCTACCGGGATCTGGTGGTCCATGACCGTTTCCATCGCGTTGATGTGCTTCTTGTTTGTTTTGAGATTTCGGACCGACGCGTGGACAAGGGCGTCAGTGGACATGACGAACAAGACCATGCTATGGGAAGCCTGCGTGCCCGGCCTAGTACGCGGCAAGAGAGAATCTCTCCGACAGACTGAGGCGCGATAGAGTCCCAAAAGACTTGGGCCGAAGCAATCTCCTCGGGAAGCAGCACGCGTCCCTGTGATTGCCTTGCTCCTTTCCTGCTCCCAATGACGCTGCCTCCCGAATTGGGCCGGGACCCGTACTCGGTACGCCGTTTGATAAACATCCATGACGTTGCAGTCACAACGGACCGTGAAGATCCGCGAGATTCCCGTCTTCGCAGCGCCGGCGCCTCGCCGGTACTTAGGGGGCTTCCGTCAAATACGGTACCGTACCTGCACAGCAGGTTACGTGGTCAGGGTATCCGTTCAGACGGTGGGGGCGGGGCTCATACCCGCCCTCCCGTGAACACCGCTGAAGCAAGTACGCGGCCATATTTGTGAAACGGTGCAATGAGTGAGCTCCACTACGAAACACTATGGCACCGGCGGTTCGTGTTCCTGGCAGAAGGGAGCTTGTCCCACTACCGGCATCCCGCACACTTTGCACAAAGCTCTTCTGATCGGATCATTGATATCGGCACATACTTCTCCAGTGGTGGGATCTACGGCCTCGCGGCTTTCCTCCGCGCTCTCGCGCCTTTTGGATTCTTCTCTTTCCGACATGGCCTCCTCCTTCATTCTGTTCCCGCTGAATTATGGCGACATCCGCTCGTCGCGCTGGGGCAATAGCGTGCATTACGAAAACGAGCCGAAACATGACTCTCAATGTCGTCCCAGAAATTCCTGTACATTTGGATGCCTGTGGCAAAGAAAAGAGTCAGGCAACAGTGGAAAAAGCGGGGGCAGGTTGCGCAATACCCTGCAATCAGGGAGGATTTACCCTTCGGGAGATCCGAGGATCTGACCGGAGCCCTGTCACCCACAGGATCGTGCTCTAGACAGCAAGTTCCATATTCAGGTCTTGCGACTCTTGGGACGGACAGTGGAGACCAGTTTTCTCCACAAGATTGCAAGCCCTATGGATGCTCTGATGATGAATGTGCCCACATCGTTGCCCGCGATGAGGTGAGCGTGAAGATGGAAAACCATTTGGCCTCCACCCCGGTTCACGTTGATCGCGAACCGGTAGCCCGGCTGAGCAACTCCCAGGTCATGGGCCAATTTTCTTGCAACCATTCCGAGCTCCATCAACAAGGGGTCGCCCTCGGGGACATCATTGAGCGTGGGAATATGGACTTTTGGCACAATGAGTATATGAATCGGCGCGGCCGGATTCGCATCCCAGAAGGCGAGCACCCGGTCATCTTCGTAAATCTTCCTGGCCGGTAACTCATTCCTGATGATCTTGCAGAACACGCAGTGAGGATCCAAGAAGCTCGACATGAAACCAATCCCATATTATCTCAGGAGGGCTTATGCGCGATAACATGCGCGTGGAGGTGAAAGATCACCTGACCGCCTCCTCGATTGACGTTGATGAAAAATCTGTACCCGCTTTGCGCGACCCCAAATTGATCTGCGATCGAGGCCGCCACTTGGCCTATGTGAGAAAGAATCATATTGTCCGGAGAAATATCGTTAAGCGTGGGGATGTGTTCCCTGGGAACTATCAGGATGTGGATAGGGCGCACAGGGTTCTTGTCCCAAAATCCTACAACGAGCTCGTCTTCGTACACTATGTCGGCAGGAAGCTCTCCCCGCACGATCTTGCAGAAGATGCAACCATGGTCCTCATTGTTCATTGCGAACCTGACGGCACGGGAACGTTGTTCAGCGCAGGACCTGCAGGAGCCGAATGCGTGTCCGCTGACTCACCGGATTCTTCAGAGGATACTTCTTCTTTGCTCTGCTTCTGATCCACTTTGTCTCTACGACTCTTTTTGGGTTCGATTACCAGGCGCCACAACCCGTTCACCTTCTTGAGAACAGACATGTCTCGCCTGAAGAAGGTATTTCCATTCTCCAACTTGCCGATCTTTTCCACATCTGCAAATGCCCATACTCCGTTCCCCGGATCGATGGTTATGCTCTTGGGACGGCATTCGTATTCGCGAATCTTCATTCGCTCAATTATCTCACGCTCACGCGCTATGAACAGATCCGACCCCAAGCCCATGACGTACTGTTTCAGGGCCGCGCGGTCGTTTCGGATAAGGGCTTCCCACACATCGTTCAGTGTTTTCGAAACCTTGTCCTGCTCTGTGGCCCACGGCATCCATAGAGCAAGAGCCGGACCTCCGGCAACAATGACGGTTACGACGGAAACTACCAGTAGTCTCAACCCCTTGGTCCGGTCGAACCTATGATTTTTTGCACATCTGCACGGCACCATCGATCCCTCCGTGAGGAAATCGGCGCCGGGGAAGGTCATCTCCGGCGTTCTGTCGTGATTCACCCTCATAGCAAGGCACGTTGCGGATGTCCAGCCCTATCTGTCAGATAAATGCAATGGGCGTGGGCGTGAAGCCGTCTGGCGGCAAATGAGGCTCTTCTCGTCGTTGGCTCTGCATACGCCTTTTGAATCAATACGTCTGCATCCATCGAAGACTGCTCCAATTCCCTTCGGAAACTATCCACGGTATAATTCTCCGGCCACACGATCAGGGCTTTTTCTCGTGGCACCCGTTGCAAATTCCTGACTGAGAGCCGATGTGGACGTAAGAGCGGCTCTATCATGACATGATTCATCGGGAGGCAGTGTGGACGAGATTGTTTTTGTCGTCCAAAAGATAATCTTTCGATTGCTGTTCCCTGTGGGAGTGACTTTGACTCTGTGCAGCATGGGTCTCTTGCTGTGGTCCCGTCGGATATGGTCTCTGACGCTCATTGCTACAGGGGTGGCGATATTGCTGATATTCTCGTTTCCTTTGACAGGATTCAAGCTCATTGGCTCCATTGAATCCCAGGTACCTGCCTATGCGCAGGCTCATAATCTCGTACGGCAGGGTGTTCGGTACGTGGTGGTCTTGTCAGGAAGTCTTAACGAGGGGGACCTATCCGCTGCGGATCGGCTGGGGCCGTCAGTCCTTCGCCTTATAGAAGGAGTGAGGCTGTGGAAGTCCATACCCGATGCCAGGCTTGTAGTTACCGGCGGCCTTACGCCGGGAGTCAGCCGGGAAATGAGCATTGCGCGCGCCCTTGCGGACATGGCCATGGAAATGCGGGTCCCCCGCGGAGCCATCGTGCTTGAAGACAAGTCCTGGACCACCGCGGACCAGGCTCGGTTCGTGAAGTCTATCGTGGGTCGGGCTCCCTTTGCGCTCGTCACATCCGCGTATCACTTGCCGCGGTCAGTCCTTCTTTTCAGAATGCAAGGGCTCGACCCTATCCCTGCGCCGTGTGATTTCTTGGCGAAGAGAGTCTACATCGATTAGGAGACCTTGATGCCCCAGGCGTATGGGCTGCTGCTGAGTCAGATTGCGGTCAAAGAGTACCTCGCGACCTGGTGGTTTCTCCTCAAGGCACACCTATCGGGGACGCTGCATGACGCCACCAGAAGAGCTGCCCCATGAGGCTCTGTCAGGAGGAGGCATGATCGCAGCCGCGGACTGCCATTACCGGCACGGCAGTGCCAGGTGCGCAGCAATCCTGTTTCGCGATTGGGACGTGCCGGCGCCGGATTTCCAGGTGAGCCATTTCCTCGGCCAGACGGCCCCCTATGAGCCGGGCAGCTTCTACAGACGCGAGTTGCCGTGCCTTCTGAAAATACTCGATCAAGTAAGGGGTCTCTATCATACCGTCGTCATAGACGGATATGTCTGGCTGGCACCGGATGATAGGCCGGGTCTCGGGGCTCATCTTTACCGATCGATGGCCGGCTCGATCTCGGTCGTGGGAGTAGCGAAGACCCCGTTTCGGGGATCCCCCAATGCTCACAAGGTCTTCCGAGGGAAGAGTCGCAGGCCTTTGTACATCACCGCAGCCGGGATGAGCCCCCGGGAAGCTGCAGAGCGCGTTAAGCTCATGAGCGGACCGCACAGGATACCGACGCTCCTGAAGCTGGTTGACAAGCTCTGCAGGGCCTGACCGCTTGGGATGCTCTTGTCATGACGGAAAAAATTCACGTGCTTACAGGCGAAGGCTGTGAGAAACCGGATCAAGCTTCCGGTAGTCCGTGCAGGCCCGTATTTTACCTGCAAGTGGTGGTCAAGATAGGCTCTCACGAATAATCCATTGTTAGAGGAGCCTAGGAGCCTGAACAGCAAGGACAAGTTTCTTGCAGAATTGCAGTTCGTAAATACGGTAACGGGTTCCGAACCGGCACCCCCCACAGGGCGGGTTTGAAACCCGCCCCTACCCTTGCAGCGAACATGAATTGGCTTCACCACATTGAGCCAATCAGGGTTGCCGTGAATGTGGCACGCTGTCTACGAAATCGCGTACGACGTGCCCGGACCCGCACTGCTCTCTTACTTGCCTGGCTTGTCGGTCATTCTCAATTCTATGCCGGAGACATTTTTCAGCATTTCTGGAAGCTTGGAAACATCCGAGTTGCCCATAGCAAAGTGATACGGGTAAAGAATTCGCGGCTTGATCGCGTTTGCAGCCTCGGCAGCCATCTCAGCGGTCATGGTGTATGGCAAGTTCACGGGCAGGAAAGCCACGTCGATCCCTTTGAGGTCCTTCATCTCAGGGACAAATTCCGTGTCTCCAGCTACGTAAACCTTCAAATTGGCAAAAGAGATAACGTACCCATTGCCCCTGCCTTTGGGGTGGTATGGCTGGCCTGACTCTCGCTTGTGAACAATGTTGTACGCGGGCACGGCTTGGACCTGAAAGCCTCCCACTGCGCTGGTGTCACCGTTCTCCATCACTACCGCGTCCTTGATCTTTTCTTGTGCTGCCTTTGACGCTGCCAAAAGTGTCTTGTCTGTCCTGATCTTGGCGATCGCGGCAGGATCGGTATGATCCGGGTGTTCGTGAGTAATGAGTATTATGTCGGCTTTGGGTAGCTTCGAATAGTCTGCCACCTTGCTGAACGGATCTACGAACAGGACCTTGCCCTGGAATTTGAACATGAGCGATCCGTGTCCCAGCAAAGTTATCTCGAGATCCCCCTGGTCTGTTTTCATCACGTCTGTCCTCTCCGCGTGGCATAGTCCAGCGCTCACGATAAGGACAGTCAAAGCAACTGCAAAGAGCTTTTTTATCATGGTGTTTTCCTCCGGGTCAGGCTCCGAGAGAAATCCAATGGCCATCGCTGTGACGGCTCAGAATCCCCTCGCCGAGGGAGAGCGCCCCCCTCAGCTTTCATAAATGACCTGCGGTTGAAAATCAATGGACAGACCGCACAAGGCCAAGGCTATGGGTCGATGTATTAACAATGAGGGAGTGTTCCAATGCACCGTCGTGCAGCATGCTCGCGGGAGAGGCGCTTCGAGAAGCGCCCGGATTTCGTGCGGTTCCCGAACCGTGTCCACAAATTCTGGCAGCCGTTGCACCGGGTATTCAGGATTCCGGCGCAGTATCAGTGCCAGTCATTGGTATTGTAGTTGGGCAGATTGAAGGTGCGCCACGTACCGTAATCCCAGTCAAAGGGAATGGGATAGAAGGGGTAATGGAGCCCGGTAATATTGCTCATATACCTGTCGTACCTGTAGGTCTCTTGGGGATGCTGTTTGGTGTCTTGAGGCTCAAAGAATCGCTCCGCGTAGTACCACATCCCGTAGTAGCCGGGCGGGAAGCTTCTCATGAAGCGGGGGTCATAATCCCGTGCCCAGAGGCTCGAATTCATACCCGCTACGAGACACAGGGCAACCATGAAGACTGCTGTGCGAACAATAAGGCGCATGATATCTCCTTTGCCGACCGTGCGACCAGCTTCGTCTTAAGCATATCAAATAAAGGCATTACATGTCAATGAGATAAGTGGGGTATCTCAACTATTTTCTTGGCCGCGACCGGCGTCGTATCTCCGCTTAGTACACCGTTTCATGAATATGGTCGAGTACTTGCTTCAGCCATGTTCAGGGAAGAGCGGGTTTGAAACTCGCCCCTAAATCTGCCGCTCCGGTACTTCGACAAGGGTCAGGTTTGTTTCTTGACGGATCTATGATGACGATGGTTTGTCAGTAGGCCACTGGCCTGATCTGGACCGAGCAGGCGAGTTTAAGAGGTGACAGGAAGATCAAGAAACAAGCCTGACCCTCAGCGCCCTACTGTGGCAGGCATAAACAGCTCTCAGCAGCCGGCCACAGCCCCCAACTTGATAGCCGAGCTTCCCGGGCGATGCCTACAGCCCTAATCGGTCGAGCTCTGAGACTATTCTTGCGTGAATCTCCTCAGGGGCAGTGTTCCCAGGGATTCTCACTATCGAGGGATCGCTGAGCTCGGCGTAGATCTTGGCCACTTCTTCCAGGTCTGCGGCTGTCTCGAATGGGGTGAATCCGTCGGCACGGCTGCTTCGGATTCTTGCGAGCGCTATTTCTACGGAAACCTCGAGCAGGAAATTTACGTCCGGCCACAAGGCAAAAGAGCGATTGATCTCTATGAGCTCGTCCGGATCCAGCCCTCTGGCCCCTTGATATGCCACCGAGGAATAGACGTACCGATCGCAGATCACTGTTACGCCTTGATTCAACGAGGGAATGATGACCCTGTTCAGATGGTCCTTCCGATCCTCGGTGAACAGATGGGCTTCCTCTTCTGGCGGTAATCGTGCAGTCAGGGCTCTGATCTTACTACCCACCACGCCGTCTGACGGTTCGGAAGTGAGCACGACCGGTATGCCAGTTTCTCGAAATCTATGGGCCAGTAGACGCGCCTGAGTTGATTTTCCCGAGCCGTCAATTCCTTCGAAAGCAATGAAACGGGGACGGTTTTGCACGGGGCTGACCGTGCCGGATCGAGAATATTTCATAAAGAGGTCCTCACAGGCTGGGCATGTTGCAACACATCTCGTCTTCCAGCAGGGGATGTGCGACACCCTGAGACAGCAGGATGAATCCTGGCTGTGCTTTTCTCTTGACAAGAGGCACGCTATTTTTGACTCTCGGCCGGCTTCACAGGCGGTTCTACGAGGATTTCGTTCCTTACCCACACCGCCTCACAATAACTGTGAATCCTCCTTCGTAACTCCAGATCGAGATGTTCCTTGGTCAGGAGTAATTCATCGGGATTTGAGCTATCCCACCGCCTGCTCTTGTCCTTGAGCTCTTTTCTCAGCTTGTCCCCGTACCCCTTGATCGGTCGAATCTCCAGATGATAGACAGCGAAACCATTCCCTTCTCGGCAGATGTAGTACATGGTCCCATTATCGGTAATCTTGATGGAAACGAGTTTTCCGGAGGTCGGGACCTTTGTGTACACGTTTTCGTAGCGTATGGCTCGGTACTCACCCAAGGCATTTTCCGCCAAACCGAATTCCCCGGCGACGAGGCTATTTCCCTGTACCATCAAGAGCAGGACGGCACATGTGGTGACAATCAATCTCATGGCGTTCGACTTTCTGTTCAAGAAATCGCTCTCTGATGCAGATTGGTGTTCAGAATTACAGTCCGAGGATTCTCATGAGTATCTCTTTCAGATCTCGGAAATCGATCTTCATTTCTTCTGCTATGTCCCTCGATTCTCCCGGCCCGTATCGAAGGCCAAAGTAGGAAGGAATGACCACGCTTCTATCCGTACAGTATTGGACGAGAGAGTGCTTGGCCATGGAAGCGATTGGATGTCCTCCAATTTGAGCTGCCCAGTGGAAATGAGGTCCATCCCCCCCGCTGTCGCCAATGACGACAAGTTTCCCCGGGGGAAGATTGAGCGATCGAAGAACCGCCTCAGTGTTCTTGGGCTTGTCTTCGATTTCGTTGACGTAATATCGCTGTTTCTCTGCATTGAACACAACCAGAGGATTGGCAGAGACCACTGGCACGAGGGGAAGGAGCCCTTTGGCCTGGGCTCTCTCAAAGTAGCCGTGAGTGCCGGTGGAATTGATCATGAACAGAACGTTTCGATCGAGGCACCACTGAATCAAATCGGGAACGCCGAGGTATGTCTGAAACGCGGCCTCGAGGTACTCGTCCATCTGGTCGCTGGTAAGAGGAGCTGGCAATAGAGTCTTGATTTGTGAAATCGCTGCGTCGAGTGAAATGAGGTTGCCGGTGTACTGGCTAAAGATTCTGGCAAGATCGGACTTCAGATCTGGGTAGAGAAATGAAATTGGATCGAAAGGTCCGTTTGGCGACAGGCATTCACTCCAATCGGATGAAATGATGGCCCGATACGTACCCGAAATCATGGATTCCTCCTCGGATTTGGTCGCCCATTTTGGAATTGCTTCCGTTTTCTCTAATCTTTGAGCATTTCCGCAGTGCGTTGCTACTTTCCCCCTTTTTCTAGAGAAAGAGCCAAGGGGTATTGTCCTCGAATGCGGAGGCGAATACGTCCATACACGGTTTTTGCTTGATGTTCAACGATTTAATTACTATAATTAGCACTTCAAGAAGGTTCTGCAAACCGGAAGATTATGCAACAGCCTCATAGCCTTGAGGAGAATATATCATGGCCAAGCTGAAAGATCAGACCAGCCCTCAGGAATTGATGGAGCTTATCCTGGGGGGAACAATGAAGTCAGAGCTCATAAAGCGATTCAGAACCTCTGATGAAGAATTGGCCATAATGCTATTACCGCTCTATCGTAGCGGTGATATAACCAAGGAAGAATTCAACGATTTTTTCAAGGGAACCGCGCTTACCCCGAGACAGCCGCAGCAGCAGGAGGAGGTTAGCGCGAGAGGGCCTTCCCAGGAAGACCTTCCCCCGTCCGAAATAGTAAGATCTCTCGCTGCGGAACAACAGGAAACGGCCGAAGAACCTACGCCCGCAGAAGCTGAACCTCAGCAAGTCGCACAGGCGCCCGTGGAATACCCGGCAACGCAAGCGGTCGAAGCCCAGCCTCTACGTGAGACTGCCCTCTCCGGTGTTAGCGAGTTCGCAATGCCTCTCGAGGACGATAGTATGGAACCCGCTGCGGGAGAAGCCCCCGAACCAAACGAAGCGCCGAAGCACGTGTTTTTGATCGAGAAAATACTGAAGCGGCTCGATTCTATAGACCGTCGACTTGCAGCAATTGAAGGCAAGTTGGGCTCCAATTGAAGCACCTCCCAACGTGCATCCAACCGGGATTAACGTCGTGCATATTCGGTGCGTCGCGGTATGTAACCTCCTTAACGTGTGGGACGAAACCCGTTTTCATCAGAGAACGATAGGAATTCCGGACGACTCGAGATGAAGGATGGGGATTTCCATCCCTAGAATTCCGTATTGGAAACAGAGAATAGGGCTTTGCTGCAAGCGTGTAGGAAAAAAGCGTGCTTGGAAGGAGAGTGGAGTGACGGCAAATACTGCCCGGTTTCTCGGGTCCACTTCTTCGATAGTGCTTCCCGGAAGGCCCGCATTGTTGGGCTGTCCTCTTGATATGACTGCTACCTTTCGGTCAGGAACGGGGGACTCCCCCTGTCGGATTCGCATGGTTTCCGAGTCGATAGAAACCTATTCACCCTTCTTGGACCAGGACCTAGAAGAATTTCCTTTCGCGGATGTTGGGGACGTGGATCTTGCCGGGCGCCCCGTGGAAGAGGCATTGCAAAGTATCAAAGAGCGGGTCACCTATATCCTCGGACTCGGAGGACTGCCTCTTTGTCTGGGAGGGGAGCATACGGTTACCCTTCCAATCGTCCAAGCACTCGCTGAAAGAGTACAGAACTTTGTGGTGCTGCATCTCGACGCTCACAGCGATCTGCGTGACTCGTACGAAGGGAATCGTACGAATCATGCCACGGTGATGAGGCGGGTCAGTGAGATAGTAGGACCGAACCGAATGATTCAACTGGGAATTCGCTCTGGAACCCGGGAAGAGTTTGCTTGGATGCGTCAGCATCATACTCTGCTCCAATGGATGGCTGGCTCGGAAAAGAGCCTGAGGAGGAAAATCGCAGGGGCTCCAGTCTATCTGTCCGTAGATCTTGATGTTCTGGATCCCGCTTGCTTTCCCGCTACAGGAAATCCTGAGCCAGGGGGATGGTTTTACGAGGATTTCCAGCGTCTTCTTGCCGTGCTGAAATCTGTCCTTTTGATAGGCGCGGACGTGGTAGAATTGAATCCGGGCCTTGATCCTTCGGATGTCGGGAGCATCACGGCCGCGAAGGTTGTGCGAGAGCTGTTGCTCACCTTGGGCACCTGACGCGCACAGAAACTCTTGCGAACATCATGATCAATGGCACGCACATTCAATGCGTCGTGCTACCGAGAATGGCCCTTTCTTTGGGTTGACACGCCGGAATTACGCTGATAGAGAGAGATCCAAACTACAAACCGAAGGACAGGTCTATGGACGGTCCGGCTCAACGTTTGAGGCTCCCCCTCATTGTCTGCACTGTGGCTTTCCTCTGCCTCTTGGGATTTAATTGCACAGTCTGGGGGAACGAAGTCGCTGCAAAACGTGCGCTTAAGAATACCTGTCCTGATCTGATAGACTTGATCCGAGAGTTGACTCCGGCCGTCGTGAATATCTCTATAGAGCGAGACATTGTACAGAAGAGCTCCACTGCGCCACCACCTCTATTCCGATCTCGACCGGGGCGAGGCGAGGATCCGAATCGGCTGCGGGATAGATTCCAGACAGACAGTTTGGGGAGCGGGTTTTTCTGCGATACAGACGGTCATATTGTGACTAATGCCCACGTTGTGTAGGGAGCGACCAAAATCCTTTTCACGGTTTCTTCGGGAAAGGTGTTTTCCGCTAGGCCCGTGGCCATTCATCCGAACGTGGACCTGGCTCTCATCAAGATTAACAGCCCGCAGAAAGTTTCTAGAGCCAAAATAGGGGATTCCGATTCCGTTCAAGTCGGAGAATGGGTCTTGGCAGTTGGAAACCCTTTCGGGTTGGGCAGGACTGTGACCGTGGGAATCGTAAGTGGTAAGGGCCGTTTCATAGGGCTCGGCGCTCACGACAATTTCATTCAGACCGATGCATCCATAAATCCAGGTAACTCCGGTGGTCCTCTGTTCAACATGGCCGGCGAGGTCATCGGGGTCAATACTGCTATAATTGCGGCGGGTCGAGGAATCGGGTTTTCCATTCCAGCTAATTATATTAAGGAATTGATCAAGTCCAGGGGAAGCGTGGATCTCCCGATACGAGGTTGGCTCGGGATTTACGTTGATGATGTGACCAGCGAGCAGGCACGAGAATTGGGACTTGGGTCTCACCGCGGAACCGTTGTAGATGAAGTCCTAAACTCGACTCCAGCCTATAATTCCGGATTGCGTAAGGGGGATATAATACTTGAGGCCGACGGGCATCCGGTTCGCAACGGTCGCCATCTGTCCCAAATAGTTGCCGGCGCGAAGCCGGGCGACGTCCTCAAAATGACCGTAATCCGAGGAAATCAGAACCAGACCATAGACGTCGTTATCGGCAAGTCGCCGGAATGATGAGGCAGGCTCTCAGCGGCGGGGTGAGAATCTGACTCATAAGAGGGGGTAATAGGCTTGAACTAAGGAAGAGCTTTCATAAGTGCGGATACGTAGATCAGGGTTATCAAGAAGAGGAATGATGGTGATCATTGATTGCTTCATGCCCCGAAGGGGCATACCATGAGTAGTCCCGGGGGACGCGGGATTTCAACCCACGGAATGAGAAAACAAACGGGCGAGGACCCCGAAGGGGTCCACCATAGAAATGACCAAGGACGAAGGCTCATCCATGATCGGTACCCACACCAGGCGAGGAGAAACCTCTTGGTCGACCCTTTCAGGGTCGGTTCGTGGTTGTGCCGCGCCGAATCCCGCGGCCCGCGGGACTACTTAGGTGCGCTCCTTCAGAGCGCAAATCCCCGACTGAGTCGCGGCAGAATACGTGACCTTAATTATGAAATCCTGTAATAAGCCGCGATCGAAGGGATACACGAGTTGTGGGGATCGTCCTCGCCGTCTATTCTCTCTGCCGGTGAGGCTATTTCGAGGATCAGGCTGAAAGGCAAGCCGAGGCTGTCATGAGCGTGGTGTTGAGCCCCCGGGACGAGTGGGGCAAGTCCCTAGAAGAGTACCGTGTGGCAGCGGTGAACAAGCTGCTTGTCGGAAACGAGACCGTCCTGGACTATGGTTGCGGCCAGGGTGCTTACGTCGCGTACTTAAACAGATATGAAAACGTAAGATGTGTGGGAGTGGATATTTTTCCCTATGAACAATGGCCGAAGGTAGCTGAGGATCTGGCCATGGACCTTAAAGAAGTATTTCGGGTCGTCAAGGACGGGGTAATACCCTTTCCCAATGACTTTTTCGATGTGTGTTTATCCTTTGAAGTGCTCGAACACTGCCCCGATCCGCTCAAGACACTTTCAGAAATGGTCCGCGTCACAAGAAATTATCTAATGGTGTCCGTCCCTGATTGTGAGGACAACCTGAAAGAATACGGATTAGCCTATCATCACTGGACGGACAGATCGCATGTAAACCTCTTTACTGCATCTTCAATCCTCGAGCTCTTCCGGAGCGCGGGCGTGGACATTCTGTGGACGAGTCGAGCGTTCAAGGTAGACCTGAATGCTTGCTATTGGAACCACGTGAGACTACCTCGTCTTCTTAAGATTGCTTGCTTGACGATGACACGGTGGCTACGCCTCTGCCCCCCGCTATTTGGCTCGATTGTCGTTGCAGGTCGCAAATCATGAGCAGAGAACCGAAAATCAGGGTAAGCCTGCTCTACGATTTTCCACACTGGATTCTGGCTGAATATGCCCTCCAAGTCCAGGCGACCCTGAATGAGCAATC
>CAYZET010000114.1:0-13178 GCA_964477215.1 uncultured Syntrophaceae bacterium
GACGGGCTGCGTATTCCGGAGTACTTCATCGGAAAGAACATTGTGCACTTACCTACGGTGAAGTGTCACATCTACACTGGCACCACTGGTGCGATGAAGAATGCTTTCGGAGGCTTGTTGACAAGTAGACGCCATTACACGCACTCAGTTATCCACGAGACGCTCAATGACCTGTTGGAGCTCCAGCGGGAAATCCATTCCGGGATTTTCACGGTGATGGACGGGACCGTCTGTGGCAACGGTCCCGGCCCCAGGACAATGATCCCAGTGGAGAAAGACCTGATGCTGGCTTCCGAGGACAGTGTGGCAATAGACGCAGTGGCGGCCAAAATGATGGGGTTCGATCCCATGAGCCTGAAGTTTATACGGATCGGTCACGAATCAGGCTTGGGCAAGGGGCGACTGGAGGAAATCGACGTGATCGGGGAGGATATTTCGGGAGAAAACTGGGGGTTCTCTGTGGGGAACAACGCTGCCTCCGCAGTGGGAAATTTCATTTGGTTCGGCCCGCTCAAACCGATCCAAAAGCTGTTTTTCAGGACCCCCCTCGTCTACGTCTTCGTCTTTGGGTCGTTCTTCTATCACGATTTCATCTACTGGCCCTTTACAGCAAGGCCTCAGATGGAAGCGTTCAAGAAGACAAGCAAGTGGGGTCGACTCTTCGATTCTTACGCTGAATAGTGGAGCATTTGCGCAGTGGAGCTGATCAAAGCCCGTCGAAGAATTCGGTGTTCAGGTGATCGTTGAGTTCCTTCTGTACCTGGGTGCGGACCTTTTCCACGTCCTTCCGCCATAGCTCGATCTTTTCGAGGGCTTCATTTTCCCAGGGCAATCGCTCGTCGGGGGACTTGGCCCGAATGTCTCGTTCGAGCTCTTTGGGCACCGGAGACTGGAGCAGCCGTTGGTATCGGGACCGTATCCGGCGAATGGTGTGGAGAAGCTTGACCAGGTCGTCCTTTGACAACTGCTTGGCCTTTTTGCCTGATTGGTGGCGAGAAACGAGTCTGAGGTCTTCGAGTGGCGTGCCCTCACGGAGGGCCTTGTTGATAAGAGCTTTAAGCTGCTTATAATTACTTTGGAAGTCGCCGGGAGGTTCGGAGACTCCATTGTTTACATCGGAAAAAGGAAAAAGCATAACCATACCTCCTACTGGAAATGTGACACCCGGGAGAGGTCCGATGGCCCCGCTCCCAGAAAACAATTGGCACATAACAGGTCCCCGGTGGTTAGTCAAGCAATAGTTGATGGTTCCTGGTTATCATGTTGACGAAAGGCATGAAATTAAGTGGAAGATACAGGGATGTTCCCCTGGGGGACCCCAACAAACCGCGTACGCGATCATTAGTTACGTGCAGGTGATTTCTTGGCAACCAAAGAGATAATCATTCGAGGCGCCCGGGAACACAACCTCAAGAATGTTGATCTGAACATTCCCCGGGACAAACTGGTTGTAATAACAGGACTTTCCGGTTCCGGAAAGTCGACGCTCGCGTTCGATACCATTTACGCAGAAGGCCAGCGACGTTACGTAGAGTCGCTCTCCGCGTACGCGCGGCAGTTTCTCGAGATGATGGACAAGCCTGATGTGGATCTCATCGAGGGCTTATCGCCGGCTATCAGCATCGAGCAAAAGACCACCTCCAAGAATCCACGGTCCACGGTGGGGACCGTAACGGAGATCTATGACTATCTCCGTTTGCTCTATGCCAGGTGCGGAATTCCTCACTGCTGGGAATGTGGCCGCCCAATAAGCTCGATGACGATTCAGCAGATGGTGGATCGTGTGCTGGAGCTGCCTAATGGGACTCGGGTACATGTGACCGCGCCGCTTGTCTCGGGCCGCAAAGGAGAATACCAGAGAGAGCTCCAGCAATTGGCGCGCGATGGATTCGTGCGAGCGAGAATTGATGGGGAGGTGCGCGACCTCTCCGAAGAGATCAAGCTGGACAAGAACAAGAAGCACAGCATACAGGTGGTGGTAGATCGACTTGTCGTAAAGGAAGGTATCCAGAGCCGAGTGGCCGATTCGCTCGAGACCGCGGCCCGAATGGGACAGGGAACGGTAATGGTTGAAGAGATTGACGGTCCTGTGCATCTTTTTAGCGAGAAGTTTGCGTGTCCTGAGCACGGGGTTTCTCTGGGGGAGGTCTCCCCGAGACTCTTTTCCTTCAACAATCCCTTTGGGGCATGCGAAACCTGCGGGGGGCTTGGATCTCAAATTCAATTCGATCCCGATCTTGTAGTCCCCAATCCTCGTCTTTCCATTGCGGAAGGGGCCATCGCACCCTGGGGAAACCGGAATTCGATCTTCTTCCACCAGATGCTCAACACCTTGGCTGCACATTACGGATTTGACGTCCGGACACCGTTCCAGGATTTGCCTGAGGATCTCCGTCACATCCTGTTGTTCGGGTCCGGTAGCGAAGAGATCGATTTTCGCTACGAGCGTGATGGGAGGAGCCATCGCTTTCGCAAGTCCTATGAAGGGATCATTCCGAACCTCGAACGTCGGTATCGAGAGTCTGATCGAGAGGATTTCGTGGAAGAATTCGGCCGGTTCATGAGCTCCGTGCCCTGTCCTTCTTGCGGCGGGGCCCGGCTCAAGAAGGAGGCGAGACACGTCCTCGTGGGGGGACTGCCGATTCACGAGTTTACTGCCTTGTCCGTGCGAGAGGCGGTGGACTTCATTGAAAGCCTCGACCTCGATGAGAGGCGGATGGAGATCGGTCGTCGAGTCATAAAGGAGATAAGAGATCGGCTCGGCTTCCTCGAGCGCGTCGGCCTAGGGTATCTCACCTTAAACCGCTCTTCCGCAACGCTTTCTGGAGGCGAATCGCAACGCATCAGGCTGGCTACGCAAGTGGGTGCGTCCCTGGTAGGGGTACTTTATATTCTCGATGAACCGAGCATAGGATTGCATCAGCGAGACAATCAGCGACTGCTGGCCACCTTGAACGAGCTTCGCGACCAGGGAAACTCGGTCCTTGTGGTGGAGCACGATGCGGAGACCATTCTCAGCGCGGATCACGTCATCGACATGGGACCGGGGGCCGGCCTGATGGGAGGAGAGATTGTCTTTTCTGGAAGGCCGGACGATTTGCTCCGGTGCGAGGAATCGCTCACCGGTCAGTACCTCTCCGGCCGCGCTTACATTCCCATCCCTGCCCAGAGGCGCAAAGTCGGCAAAAAAAGACTTGTGATCCGAGGAGCGAGAGCCAACAATCTCAAGGACATCGATGTTGCGATACCCCTCGGCGTTTTCACGTGCGTGACAGGGGTGTCCGGGTCCGGAAAGAGCAGCCTCATTGTTGACATTTTGCTTAAAGCGCTCTCTCAACGGCTCTACCGGAGTAGAGACAAGGCTGGAGCTGTCGATGCCATAGAGGGCATCTCTCTGATAGACAAGGTGATCGACATAGACCAGAGTCCGATCGGTCGAACACCCCGGTCCAACCCTGCGACCTATACCGGGGTATTCACGCATATCCGGGATCTGTTCAGCCAACTGCCCGAATCGCGTATGCGCGGGTACAAGCCGGGCCGGTACAGCTTCAATGTCAAGGGCGGCAGGTGCGAAGCCTGCCGTGGAGACGGAATCATCAAAATAGAGATGCACTTCCTTCCCGACGTTTACGTCAAGTGCGACGTGTGCAACGGCAAGCGATACAATCGAGAGACGCTCGAGATAAAGTACAGAGGTAAGAATATTTCAGATGTCCTTGATATGACCGTGAATCAGGCTGCGGATTTCATGGAGAGTATTCCGTCGATCGCCAACAAATTACGAACGATTCAGGCCGTCGGCCTTGGGTATATCAAGCTGGGACAACCGGCCACGACGCTGTCGGGAGGTGAGGCTCAACGAATCAAGCTCTCCAAAGAGCTCTCCAAGCGAGGGACTGGCCGCACTCTCTACATCTTGGACGAGCCCACCACCGGCCTGCATTTTCACGACGTCCAGAAGCTCCTGGACGTTCTCCAGAGTCTCGTGTCAGCGGGGAATTCGGTGGTCGTCATAGAGCATAACATGGATGTCATCAAGGTAGCCGATTACGTCATAGACCTTGGACCCGAGGGCGGAGACGAGGGCGGCCGCATCCTCGCAACCGGGACGCCCGAGCAGGTTGCCGAATCTCCGGGCTCTTACACAGGGCTCTATCTCAGACAAGTGTTGAGGCCAGAGAAGGGCTACCGGCCTTTTACGGTCAATCCCTCACAGGTATCAGAGAAACAGCCCTCTCCGCTCCAGGGGAAAGACTCTGTCCCCCCCAGGACTCGGGGCAACCGGGGGAAAGGGCGACGTAATGCTGCCGGACAGAAACGAAGTGCCGTAGGCTGACGGGCGCCTTGATCCGGAGGAAATCTTCCACTTCTGGCAGGCCCGAGGGAAAGCTCAGGATTGCAGGGAACCCTTCACGGGCCCCCCATAATAGTCACGCTACTTTTCCTGCATCGCTTTCGCTTTAGCCTGATCCATGGCTCTCAGTTCTTTTCTGAGGATCTTGCCCACCGCGCTTTTTGGAAGGTCGTCAATGAACTCTACGTACTTGGGGACCTTGTACTTGACCAGATTTTCCTTGCAATAATCAATGATCTCCTGAGCGGTAGCAGTCTCTCCTGCCTTGAGCACCACATAGGCCTTGATCCGCTCTCCAGAGTAGGCGTCGGGTACCCCGATGGCGCACGCTTCGACAACTTTCGGATGGGAAAAGAGGACTTCATCTACGTCCCGAGGATAGATGTTAAATCCGCCGGAAATGATCATGTCCTTCTTGCGATCGACTATGCTGAAGTATCCGTCTTCATCGAACACCGCGATGTCACCCGTGAGGAACCAACCATCCCGAATGGAGGCTGCGGTCTCCTCCGGGCGATTGATGTACCCTTTCATCACTTGAGGACCTTTGATGCAGATTTCTCCCGGCTCTCCCGGAGTAGTGATCTCTTTGTTGTAATCGTCCACGTCCACGAGCTTTGCGTGGGTGTTTGGTATGGGAACTCCTATAGTCCCCGGCTTTCTCACGCCACCGAAGGGGTTTATGTGCGTGACGGGACTCGTTTCGGTGAGCCCATATCCTTCGCAGATCTCTGCGCCGGTAAGCTGTTCAAACGTTCGGAGCGTTTCCATGGGGAGAGGAGCTCCTCCGGAGAAGCAGCCACGAATGGAGGTGATGTCATATTTTTTCAGGTCCGGATAATTGATCAGTCCATTATACAGAGTCGGAACAGCAGGCATGTAAGTAGCTTTGCACTTGTGAATGGCTTCCAGAATGCTCTTCGGCTCCGGCTTGGGTATCAGCACGTTCCCCCATCCGTTCCAAATGCACACATTCATGGCCGTGGTCATCCCAAACGAATGGAAGAATGGGAGACATCCCACCGCAATCTCGTTTCCGATCTCAAATCCCTGAAACCAAACGAGACATTGCTGGCAATTGCTTGAAAGGTTACCATGGGTCAACTGTACCCCCTTGGAAACCCCGGTGGTCCCACCGGTATACAAGAGGCAGGCGGTGCTGTCCCAGTTTGGCTTGTGGGGAGAGTCTATTGGTGGATACCTGGTAACGCACTCCATGAACTCTACGACGTCCGGCGCTGATGGCGTTTTCTTGTGCATGTCCTTCTTGACGAAGGGGAAGAGCTGTTTGAGGGGAAAGGGGAGAAAGTCGCGTATGTGGCAGGAGATGATCTTCGTGATGCTGGTCTTCTTTCTCAGCTCGATCATCCTGGGCACCAAGAGGTCAAGTGAAACGAGGTACGTGGACCCGGAATCGTTGAATTGATGCTCCAGCTCCCTGTCCGTGTAGAGCGGGTTGTTGAGCACCGCTGTCGCTCCTGCCCTGAAGCAGCCATAGATGGCTACCACCTGTTGCACAAGGTTCGGCAATAGGGTTGCCACCTTGTCTCCCGGCTTCACTCCGAAGGTGCGAAGCGCACCGGCAAAGCGGGACACCATGTCGTCGAGCTGGCGATACGTAACCACCGTGCCCTGAAAAAAGAGCGCTGGCTTGTTGGGAAACCGATCCGATGTTCTTTTCAACGCCTCAGGAAGCGTTACAGTTTCGAACTGTAACTCGTCAGGAACATTCTTCGCATATGATTTGACCCAAATCTTTTCCATCGATCAGCTCCTTACTTGTATTGGGCGTTTTCCGGCCGACCCTTGATCGGGAAAGCGAGCCTGCCCTGAACTCAGCATGCCGGGCAAGCTGTACGGCTCCCATGCCCGGTGCTCGGACACGGGCGCCACCTCCGAACCTTAGAGGAGCAGTACTCCCCTGCGATCTTGAACCACCGCTCATCGACAGCAGCGTCGTCTGTCTCTATGCCTCATGAGACTCTGTCCACGACCGTTGTGCGCAGATATCTTGCACAGCGGAACGAAGACCAGTCCCTCCGGCACAGGCACGTCGTTAACCAGAATCGTTGGGGCTCCGACAGTTGGCGGGCCCAAAAAGGGGCCGGGGTTGGTTCGGCTTCCTGTCTCCATCGACCGGGAATCTCTCGACACCACAACTGTACACCAATACAGGTTCATCCGAAAACAAAAAAAGAAAGGCTTTCTAGAACCGGATGAACGATCTCGACAACACGCACAACGACCATCGGAATCTGTAGAGGGTCACGAACAGCCCCTACCGGCTGATCAGACGGATTCGTAGCCCGAGTATGCCGCCGATCGCGAGGTTTTGTAGCGCCGGCGTCCCGCCGGCATCTTCGCGAGGGTTCAGAATTACCTGCAAGATGCCGGCGCTACGGGTAACGGCTCTCCCACACGCAAATTGCCCCATGCCGAGTGACCGCCTGAGAAAAAAGAGTACCCCGTTCATGGAGATTTTGCCCGCAAAAGCTTGTGCGGATGGTATAATTTCCCGCATGCTTTGGATCATCGCACGAGAGTTTGTCGTTTTTCTTGTATGCTTGGCTGTATTCCCGACAGTCGTGGGGCTGCTCTTACTGTACAGCGATTCTTACGAACTGGGGATGTCTTACCTTCGACGTCAACTGGCCTCCAGCGAATGGAGCCCCGAGGGAGGTTCTCTGTCCCTCTGGTTTAAGCTCCTCGTACCCTACGCCGTGGTTCAGGCCATTCGGGCGTTCTCCTGGGCACAGAGAAGTGTTCGAGGACGGCGATGGGCAAATCTCTATTTCAGCCTCTTGCTGGCCATCTTGGGACTTCGCTCCGGCTATTTGGCCTGGGATCTCTTTTACTTCATGTACGCAATGGGGGACATGCCTTCAGAATTGCTGCAGTTTATCGAAATGGAGGGACTGAGCGTCGCTGTGGCGCTCGTGTCATTTCTCCTCGCGGGATACTGCCTTCGGATTTGTCTCAATCCTCACATTGGCCGCAGCGATTCAAACGGTCGTCAGGAGGGGTAGCAAATGCGTGCATCAGTTCGCATATGGGTGATGGTTGCCGCTGTCGTAATGTCGGTGATACCCGGCCAAGGCATCATGGCAGCGGGAAAGGCTGACATGCTTGTAGACGCTGCTGGCAAAGGCGATCTGGCGAAGGTAAAGACCCTCGTGGGACAGGGGGTCGACGTCAACTCCAGCAGCGTGGAAACCGGCCTCACTCCTCTAATCGCAGCGGTCTCCAGCGGGCGAGTAGACGTGGTGAAATACCTTTTGGAAAGTGGAGCCGACGTGAACGCCCCCACGAATCGGGGGCTCACAGCTCTCATGGCAGCCGCATTGTCGCCTCGCATGAAGGAGATCGACAAGCTGCTCCTGGAGAAAGGGGCAGCGGATCAGGCACTCTTAGATGCCGCGGAACGTGACGATCTTGAAGCCATTCGAGCGCTTCTGGACGCGGGTGTGAACGTTAACGCGTCAGAAAAGAGCACCGGTCACACCGCCCTCGTAATTGCTGCCTACTACGGTAATGGAGAGACCGTGAAATTGCTGCTTTCGCGAGGGGCAAAGGTGGATGCCAAGACTGCGCGCGGATTTACCCCTCTCATGGCCGCCGTGCTGGATGAGAACAACACCGAAACCGTGCAAATCCTCCTGGAGCATGGGGCAAACGTGAACGCGAAAAACGCATCGGGAAAGACCGCCCTGCAACTGGCCATGTTCATGAACGAAATCGCCCGGGACTTGCCGAGGGGAAATCCAGGCGGTGATAGTCCCATAATAGCACTTCTCAAGAAGTATGGAGCGAAGTGACCGGACGCTATGACCGCTCCAGCTTCACCAGCCTCTCGTGGATGACGTCTCTAAAACGGGTTGCGTCACCCAGGATTCTGCCGACCAAATTGACTGGGGATGCTGGCACAGGGGCCGTACCGCTGCTGGCCGGCGTGGGACCGAAGAATATGCAGAAAGCCTTACCCGTGGGCCAGTAACCGAGGTCGCCCACCCTTACGACCTCCGCAGCACTGGAATCCAGAGGTGCATCCACAGGAATGGAGAAATAGATCTCGTCGCCCCATGTGTTAAATGTCGCTGAAAGTGGCAAGGCGGCTGCAATCTTGGCAGCGGTCGGCGTATCGTTGAGCTCCGCTTCCATGGAAACGCTTCCTACGGTTATCGTCAACTTCATTGTGCACCCTCCATTGCGAAATGTGTATCCTGGCCGTATGATGACGCTGTTCGGGCTGCAACGCCAGAAAATTCGGTGTCCTCAAGCACGAGAGGCCACAAGGGAGCTGGATGCCATGACCTGTCCAGGGTCCAAAGAGAACTTAGAAATTGAGGCGTCCTGCAATCGGCAGTCCCAGGGACGATTCGACGTGGACGGCATGTTGGGACGCCTCGCGAAGTGGTTGCGTATATTGGGCCTTGACGCCCAGTTCCCGGTCAAAGCCCCGAGACCGGGGAGGATCTTCCTTACAGCAAAGAAACGGAGTTGGGGCCTCGGAATCATTTTCATCGAGTCAGATAACCTGATGGAGCAAGTCAGGCAGGCCCTCCTGGAAGCTGACGTCAGGCCGAATCCGGAGCACTTTCTTTCACGATGCCTGGTCTGCAATGCACGAGTCAGGGCGATTAGCCCACGGGATGCGGAAGGGAGGGTGCCAGCCGGGATACTCGATCGGGATTACCTCCTCAACGAGTGTCCCCAGTGCGGCAGAGTGTACTGGGAGGGCTCCCACAGGAATCGGATCGAACAGCGGCTTCGTGCAGCGGGCCTGGATCCGGCTCTCCCTCGCGAGGATGGCTAGGACAGAGCATAAAGCGGATGGTCTTGAGGTAGACAAACAGTGTCGTACTGGTTTCTCGTCGCGTTGAGCTGTGCATTCTTTACCGCGAGCTGTGATGCTGTTTCCAAGCGGATCATGGCCAAGAACGATGAATGGATTACCGGTGCGATCCTCCTAAGCCTGTCGGTCCTATTCCTTCTGCCAATAGTGTCGAGGATGGAGTTCGGCCCTGTGACGCTCGAGCTGGTTGGTGTCCTGTCTGTCGCGCTTCCCTTGGAGATACTCGGGTACTATCTGTTCCTCACTGCTATTAGAATAGCTCCTCTGTCTCTCACTGTCCCCATGTTGGCCTTTACGCCCGTCATCACAATTCTCACCGCCTGGGTCCTGGTGGGCGAGCAGATTCATTGGACCGCTATTACCGGGATCTGCCTCGTCACGCTCGGAGCGTACGTGCTCAATGGAGACCTAGCCGCTCACGGCATCATGGCCCCTCTAAAGGCGCTGCTGTCCAATGTTGGGACAAGGAGGATGCTGGCTGTAGCATTCGTTTGGTCGATCACATCCAGCCTGGGCAAGAAGGGAATTCTCCTGTATGGGGCGATTCCCTTCGGATTTGTTCTTATCTGCGGCGATGTATTGATCTTTGTCCTGATTTGTATGGTCAGGCACAGCATGGGATTGGGAGACATTGCGGTGGGAGGGGAGCTTGCTGCCTTGTTTCTGTTGGGTGGCCTGCTCATGGCTGCTGCAGAGATTACCCACTTCGTGTCATTGAGCATGGCCCCCGTCGCGTACATGATTTCCGTGAAGCGTCTGAGCCTCGTCTTCGGCGTGGTTCTCGGATGGCTGTTTTTCGGCGAGCAGAACATCCGATTTCGTCTCGTCGGTGCGCTGGTCATGGTTGGAGGTGTGTTTCTCCTCTACGAGTGATCTTCTTGGTCAAGCCGGTGTCAAGGTCGGACCTGTGCTTGATGCGCTTCACTCTATCTTGAGCTTGCATCCCTGGCGTGTTCCTGGCAATTTGCCATTTGCTTGAGCTTGCTCTAGAATACGTCCCACTTCCATGTTTACGTTACGCGCCTATTCCCCGGTCATCGATCGGGGAGGGCTTGGGTGCCCGGACGCAGCATATGGAACGGAAAATCTCCCCTCCCTATGTCCGCCTTACCATCGAGCGGGGGGCCGAAGAGGTCGACCCATCTCGGGGAATCGTGGAGATTCTCTCTCACGCAATAAACAAACCTCCGGAAAAGGTGCGTCGACAATTGGCAAGCGGATCTCTGACCCTGCCCAAGGTGCTTGTGAATAACCACCTACGTGCACTGATTTTGGAGCTAAAGAAGAGCGGGTTTCGTGTGGAAGCTCGTCCTTTCGAGAGCAGCGGAAATGATGAGCGGAATCTCTCTGCAGGAGACCAAGCGGCCCCCTCGGGGCTCGGTCTTCCACGCAGCTCTTCCGACATTGACCTGAACTGGAAATCAGGGGAAGTCATCGAAGGAATCTACGAGGTGCTTGGCTCGGCAGAAGGCGGAATGGGAAAGGTCTATTTCGTGTTCCACCGCCTTTGGAAAATGAATTTGGCCATCAAGACTCCGCACGCCGATGCAGTTCGAAGCGAAACCCGCGTGATGAGGTTCCTGCGCGAAGCCGAGCTGTGGGTGGATCTGGGATTGCACCCGAACATTGCCACATGCTATTACGCCCGCGTCATCAAGGGGGTCCCTCGGCTATTTATTGAATACGTGGACGGGGGAGATCTGAACAAATGGGGCCAGGATGGCCGTCTGGAAGATTTGCGGCTGTTGACGGATCTTATGCTCCAATTCTGCCACGGCATGATGTACGCGGAATCGAAGGGAATGGTCCATCGGGACATAAAGCCCCACAACTGCCTGGTAACGAGGGACAAGGCAGTCAAGATCACTGACTTTGGGTTGGTCAAGCGTGTTGACGAGGGGGCCGGCGACAATCAAACAGAGGGATGGACTGCCAATAGCGGCATAAAGTCCGCAGACCCCGGTGTTACATTGTTTGAGGACGGAGTGATAGGCTCTCCCTGGTACATGGCTCCGGAACGCCTAACGGATCGGGGACGTGATGATATCCGATCGGACATATATTCCTTCGGAATGATGCTCTACGAGCTTTCCACAGGTGCCAAACCGTTCTCTTTTCCAAAGGGCTTTTCGCTGACTTCTCTGTTTCGGAGCCACTTGACCAAGAATCCCATTGATCCCCGCTCTGTCAGGCCTGACCTTCCTCCCCAACTGGTTGACGTCATGCTTACGTGCCTCGCAAAGAAGCCCGAAGATCGGTATCCCTCTTTTTCGGCCCTATGCGAGGCGATGGAAGACGCATACCGGGCAACAAGTCCTTCGAGCAGCCCGAGGAAGCCGCCCAACCTCGTCGGCCTCAAGGCCAACGCTCTAAATAACCAGGCTGTTTCGCTCCTGGACCTTGGGAGGCAGGAAGAGGCGATACGACTGCTGGAGAACGCGCATTCGGCCAATACCGATCATCTTGAAGCAGTGTACAACTTACATGCGCTACGCTGGATTCGGGGAGAGATCTCGGACAGGGAAGTGACAAGGAGGATGGAGTCACTCAAGATTGAAGTCCGCGAGACAGCGAGCTTCTATCACCTCATGGGATTGATATGCCTCCAGAAGGGAGATGCCCGCCGAGGGGTGACGCTCCTGGAGAAAGCGTGTAAGGCCGGGGACCACTACAGACAACGTTGGAGCGACCTGCCGGGAGGGCCCCGAGGATTTGTGAGCTCACTTGGTTTCTTACCCATTGAAGATGCCGGTTCGCTGGCCGGGCATGTGAAAAGCGTACGATCTGTCGGTTTTTCTCAGGACTCGCTTAAGGCCTATTCCATGGGCGAAGACCGGTCCATTCGGATCTGGGACGGAGAGACAGGCAGATGTTTGAAGAATATCCGCACGTTCGCCTTCAGTCCCGTTACCGGGGACTTTTCCACAGACGGGCGCATGGCAGTGACCGGGTATGGAGATTCGTTCAAGACTTTGGACCTGTGGGACCTGGAATCGGGACAGCTTGCCCACCGTTTCTCAGGAATGGGAGTGATCTCTGTCCGGTTTTCACCCGATTCCGGATATGTTGCAGCTCTTGGCATGGACGGCCGATCTTGGATAATCGATGTGCCCTCGCGAACCGTGGTATGGGAATCAGATGTTTCTCCGGACGCGTTCGGGCTTACAACTGCCGTAGGCTTCATAGGAGACGGTCTCGCACTGCTGTTGGGAGGAGCAGACGGGAAGGTGCGGGCGATTCTTCCGGGTGACGGAGAGCCCGTCTTGGAGGTACAAGCACATGCCAGTCGAGTGACCTGCCTCGACGTTACTCCCGACGGCTCTACGGTTCTCTCTGGAGGGGCCGACGAGACCGTTCGATTATGGGAAGCATCCTCGGGCAAGGAATTGTTGCGATTCACGGGTCACAGCACCGATCCGGTGCACGCCGAGCTCTTGCCGGGTGGCCGGTACGTCCTCTCAGCGTCTGCCGGCGGAATCATAAAGATTTGGGACCGGTACACCGCTCGATGCTACCGGACACTCTCGATGGAGAATGAAGATCTCACGTCCTGCACGATCTCCCCCGATGGCGCGCACATTCTCTGTGGGGGAGCACGTGGATCGCTGCGTCTCTGGTCTCTGGACACACGGTGGTTTGAGAAAGAGCTCTTGGAACCGGCAATATGCAAGCCTGGAACATACGCGGAAATGTCCAGCGTGCAGGATTTCTTCAATGGTGTTGTGGAGGAATTCAGAGGCCTATGGAAGAGAGGTGATCGGGCGGGAGCACTCAAGGCATGGGAAAGGATTCGTAGCCTGCCCGGATTCTCTTGGTCCCGAGAGGCCATCGCTATACGGAGCCTCGTCCAAAAAGTCTCGAAGCGGGGAAGGCTTGCATCCTGGTCATTTATCCGATCCTTCTCCGGACATGATGATGCGGTGGTGAGCTTGCAAGCATCTCAGGATAGCCTCACGCTCCTGACAGGCA
>CAYZET010000115.1:0-13103 GCA_964477215.1 uncultured Syntrophaceae bacterium
AGGACGATCCTCGCAACGCGGGTGTCATCGCTGACAACGTTGGTGACAACGTCGGCGATTGTGCCGGTATGGCGGCCGACCTGTACGAAACGTACACGGTAACCATCGTCGCGGCCATGCTTCTGGGGAGCACCGTGTATGGTCTGGCATCTTCGGCCTTCTATATGCCCCTGTTGATCGGTGGAGTAGCAATCATCGCCTCCATCATCGGGACTTTCTTTGTCAAGCTGAGCAAGACCAAGGCGGAGAAGGATCTCTACATCATGGGCGCACTTTACCGAGGATTGGCAGTGTCCGGTATTCTGGCCGCTATAGCATTCTTCGTCGTGGCAAAGATCCTTCCCATCGGCGCACCGCTCAAGGGCATGCCGTATGTGATTCCCCCGCTTAACATCTTCTGGATGGCTCTTCTCGGATTGGTGCTGACAGGTCTTATCGTTATCATCACCGAGTATTTCACGGGCATGTATGGACCGGTTAAGTTTGTCGCTGGCGCAAGCACTACGGGTCATGGCACCAACATCATCGCTGGATTGGCGATCAGCATGATCTCAACGGTCCTTCCCGTTATCGTCATTGCCATATCGATCATGCTGGGCTACGGTCTAGGTGGCGGCTTCTCAGGGAGCGCCGGGAGCGGTCTTTACGGAATTGCAATCACGGTGGTCTCCATGCTTTCCATGACAGGAATGGTCGTGGCCATCGACTCATACGGGCCGATCACGGACAACGCGGGCGGTATTGCGGAAATGGCCGACATGCCCGAAGAAGTCCGCAATCGTACTGACCCGCTGGATGCTGTCGGAAACACCACCAAGGCCGTGACCAAAGGGTATGCCATCGGCTCCGCTGCTCTGGCTGCTCTCGTGCTGTTTGCTGAGTATACAAGAGCGATCGAGGAATTGATGGGCAAGGCTCTTGCTTTCGACCTTTCTAACCCGAAGATCCTCATCGGCCTGCTCATCGGCGGTATCATTCCCTATTTCTTCGCAGCCCTTCTGATGCTTGCGGTTGGCAAGGCTGCGGGCTCAATCGTGGACGAGGTGCGCCGTCAGTTCCGGGAGATCAAAGGCCTCAGAGAAGGTGTTCCTGGAGTGAAGGCTGAATACGGCAAGTGCGTTGACCTGGTGACTGGGGCGGCTCAGAGGCAGATGATTCTTCCATCCCTGCTTCCGGTTGCCGGTCCCTTGATTGTGGCGTTCTTCCCTGGTTTGGGCATTGAAGCTCTTGGCGGGGTGCTTATCGGCAGCATCGTGGTCGGTCTGTTCCTGGCAATCGCCATGACCACCGGAGGCGCCACCTGGGACAATGCCAAGAAGTACATCGAGGACGGCAACCTGGGCGGTAAGGGAAGTGAGGCCCACAAGGCAGCGGTCACGGGCGACACGGTTGGTGACCCGTACAAGGATACGGCGGGTCCCGCATTGAACCCACTCATCAAGGTCGTTAACATGGTCGCTCTGCTCCTCGTGCCTTTCCTCGTCTAGCAGCACGCCTGCAGGTGAGGTCGTACGTGCGAATAGAAGAGCCCCTCGATTACCTGTCGAGGGGCTCTTTTTGTTTTGGGAAGAAAAGCCGCAAGACTCGATGGGGCGTCCAGCCAGTCATTGCCGGACGGGAGAAACGGACATCATCATGGGCAGCCGCTATTCAATCCGTGCTCGGAAGCACGGCGCAGGCGTCGCACCAGGGGTTGATCGCACAGCCCACCGATTTTTCGCGTGGACATGCGTGAAGGAGCCCGCCAGTCCCGAAGCGTGTTACGGCACTATATCGTAAGCATAGACTACACTGCGGGGACCGGTCAGGAGAGTCAGCGGATCCGTCTTGACGAGCAAAATGACGAGAGAGCGAATACCCTCATTCTTGAAGTCTCGAACGCGAAAATCAGAAATGATTCCCTGAGTCGGAACAGTCTTCCACTTGTCCGTCAGGTTGTTATCATTCCAAGAAAGCCCTTGGATCATGCAGGTGCGATCCCGCTGTTTGATGACCAGTAGCTCGTGTTCTCCATCTCCGTCGGTGTCGGCAATGAGCATGCGACCAGGCAGTGCCAAGGTTCCCCTTTTCTTGGACCCAGGGATGCTGATCCGCCTGTTCAGCCCGTAGATCCGGTCCGGAACCCCTCCCAGCAATCGGTTTTCCGCGTCAAAGACCATCAGACGTTGATCCTGATTCAAGACTACCTGCAAGAACTCCTTCGGTTTGCCCAACCAGCCTGACACGTAGGAAAGTAGGAACGTGCCAGGCGGCAGTTGGATCGTTCCTCCCTCGACGATCTTTCCCCCTCCAAAACGGTACGTAAGCATCTGGCCGCTAAACATGTCCTCCTTGTCGGTCTGCTGCCCCACCATGATCTTCTTGGTGGAATCCCGAGGGTCGGGGATAACGCGGAGGATGACATGGGGGATCTTTTGCGAAACCTCGAAGTTTCGGTTCACGTACCTGGCAATTGCGGACTCGAGACCCGTCGGGGTCTGGTAGGTCAGAATCAGCTCGGATACTCCATCACCGTCAAGGTCCCACACTTCCACGTTCAAATATCCGGCGGGAGACTCGGAGTACTGGGTGAGGGTTCTCAGGCTACCCTTGTCGAACCTGGTGATACTAATCTCAGCAGCCTGGAGAAACACTGTTTCGTTCTTTCCGTCCCCATCGATGTCGCCCACATCCACCGATGAGAGTGCTCCGCTTATTTCCGGACTTCTCCACGGTCCAAAGCTCCTGGGTAAATCGACCAGGGTCGGAGGTCGTCTCGATCTTCCAAGCTCCTCGCTTCCCTCGGGTTCTGTCTTGTAGAATTGAAGCCTCGGACTCCCGTGGAGCCGGGTTGTCAGAGACTGGATGAAGACTTGGAGCACACCTGGCAAGCCATGAATGTTGCTAACCTTCAGGTCGGTTGACACGCTGGGTCGCTTCTCCCGAAGGTCCCACATTATCCCTTTCAAATGGTACTGAGATGCCTCATAGGCCAGGAACCCGTACACCACCAGATCCGCGTCGGTCCGTTCGGCGAGCTCCCGAACCTCTTCCTCACGCAGCGGCAGTCCCTTCTCCTCTATGAGCTTCTCTGTGCTGTACTCATCTTGAATGGTGAAATGGCCACCGAGACTGCCGATCGCCGCCCTAATTCGACCCTCTGCATGCTGGCTGAACGATTGGAGCTCCGATTCGTCTTGCACCGAAAGGACCCTGAATGGCAGCACCAGGATCTTCTCGGGCCGATCCGCACAGGCAACTTCCGAAACAGCCCAGAGAAGTGCCCAAGCGCACAGGAGCGCCACGAGGGCGGCGACCCTCAGTGCTGCGCATTTCTTTGAACGATCCATGGGCTTGCCTTGCGGTACCCGCGTACTCCTAAAAAAAAACCAACTGACAAAAGCAGTTGGCGTAGGAGGAATAGATTGTTGTCTGATCAAGAAGGTGAGCAAACTCCGTGCCACGGAAATGGCTCAACGGGAAGAAAGCCAACTTCACCCTACATGTCAAGGGGTTATCCCCATCATCGCCTCTTATTCCTCGTGCCGACCCGCTTGCCTGAAAGCAGATATTTGTCAAAATTTTTGCACACCCAAAGATGGTTTTGACTATCCCATTGGAATGATTAGACGACATGAAGTTCAAAATACCGGCTGACCTGCCGAATTTTTGAACACGCTACCGTGCGTCGAAGAACATCTTCTTCACATAGTCAAAGTTGCTCCGGACACGGGCAGATCCTTGCACGAGCGGACCGTGGCCCGGAATAAGCAGCTCAACCGGAAGCTTTGACAGCCGCGCTA
Source organism: uncultured Syntrophaceae bacterium (assembly GCA_964477215.1). GTDB lineage: Bacteria > Desulfobacterota > Desulfomonilia > Desulfomonilales > Desulfomonilaceae > JBFMDN01. The sequence continues at coordinate 3,783 of CAYZET010000115.1, forward strand.
TGCTCTCTTTCAGTATGCTGGGATCACCTCCGGGAAGATCCGACCGCCCGACGCTCTGCATGAAGACCACATCGCCCGTTATGAGCACTTTGTGTCGAGGCCAGTAAAGGGAAATGCTTCCTGGACTGTGACCTGGGGTCATCAAGACTTGGAGCTCGTGGCGTCCGATCGTGAGGTCCCCTTCTTCCAGGTAGAAATCGACGCGGTAATCCGGCATCGTTGCCCCCATCTGGAGGTACATGGGTCGGCCCACCTCTTCAACGAACCTTTCCTCCCGCTGGGAGATACCTATCTTGACACCGGCATCTCGAAAGGCCAAGGTTCCTTCAATATGATCGGGATGCCCATGTGTGCATATGACGGCCTTGATGCGTGCCGGGTCTATCCCGTCGCGGGCGATTCTCCCGAAAAGCGTATTGACGCGGCGGAGATGTCCCGGATCGATCAGCAAAGGTACTTGCCCATCGATGAAAACACTATTGCAATTGTTTTCCCTGGCGTCTTGCCACAGGTACGCGTATAACTGATCTCCAATCTTCATTTTCTTTGTTCCTTATACTAAGCTCGTCACAACTGACTCCACAAAGACGATTCTCTCAGCGGCAGAGATCCTGCCGGTCATTGCCGCGCCAGACCTGCACGCATCTCGCATTCTTTGCAGATCTTCCGGCCGGCCCGTTCTACAAGCTTCTGGACCACGACATCTTCGGCGCACACGGAACATGTACTCGTTTTCACAACGGTTGTCCTTGGCGGAAGCTCACACGGGATCTCTCGGACCGTGAAGAAGCGTCCGGGATCGGAGATGATCTCGGCTATTGCTCGATGCTTGAGCCTTTCCAACTGCAGCTCATCGTCAGGGGTGGCGCTGCGCACACTCATCGAGTCTCGCAATTCACGGCGTTCCCTTCTGAAGGGTACCTCGCCGACAAAAGAAACGCGAACGGCTTTCCGGTTAGTTCGATCCATAAATGTAAACACTTGTTTTCCCCAGTCTCGAAACACCAGATTGCCCTTTCCGAAGGTACATCCGAGCAGCACCTGGACTGCGTCCACCGCGCATGAATCATTCTCTACCACGGCCACCAATTCTTCGTCTTGGGAAGGGGCTGCTCCAAGAGCCTCGGCTCCTATCTTAGCTGCTGCGTATCCAATAGCGAGTCCTGGACAGGTGTGCCGGTGAAACCTGATGCATTCTCGAAAGTCTTCCGGGAAGTCATGAAGGGCGTCCGGCGCGTCTTCTGCATTACTCATGGTGTCCCCCAAAAGCCCTTGCACGGGGCGAAGTCTCTGGCATTCGTCTAATATCCCCCCGTTCAAGGGTATTGGGCATTTGAGGGAACAACCTCCGTCACGGGCCTTCCATTCGCAAGGACTTCTGCGAGATGTTTGAGGATTCTGGCCGTAGCCCCCCAGATGTTGTGCCCTTCCCACAAGTACGATACGACTTCGACGTTCTGGCCGTGGAAAGTCCAGATTTCTTCTCGTCGTCGATGAGGCTCGAAAAAGATGCGCAGAGGCACATTGAGCAGGCTTGCGATCTCGCGGGAGCTGGGTCGAAAGTGATAAGGGTATGGAATTACGCCTACGAAGGGTACTACGTGGAAATGAGTGGCCACCGTATAGAAGTCGTCCAGTTCTCCCACGATGCGCACATCGCGGGGATCCACGCCTATCTCCTCTTCAGTCTCTCTCAGTGCGCAGGACTGCAGGTCTCGGTCGGTAGGGTCCAACTTGCCTCCCGGGAACGAGATCTCCCCCTTGTGGTGCTCCACCAGCTCCGATCTCTTCGTCAGAAGGACGTGAGCTTCGCCCTCTTTGGCGAGCAAGGGGACCAGAACCGCAGCGGTGACCAATCCTCTTCCGGAAAGGACCACCTTATATCGTGACCTCAGGATGCTCTCCAGATCTTTCTCAATTCGTGCTAAGTTCCATGAATTCTTGTGATAACCTATCGTCTGCATCGAATACCTATTGTGGTCCTCGGAGAATATTGGCAGTTAATGTTCCATGAATCGAACAAACTCTGCGTATGGCTGTTTTACACCAGGGTTCTTGTCTCCCACTCATCATGACTTCCCTTCCACCGCCTGGGATCCTTTTCCTCCGTCGAATTTCCAATGCCAATCGAGCTCCCATATCATGACAAATCCATCAGACGAAGCGCTGAGTATGAATCGCTGATTGAAAGAGAATTGGACCGCTGTGATCTCTCGAGAGTGCCCCCGGAATTCCCTGTAGCACTTTCCCGTAGCAACGCCCCACATTCCGACTACAGCATCGTCTGTTCCGGTAGCAAAAAACTTCTGGTCGGGCGACCATGCCACAGCTTTGACGCCGGATTCCGAGACGCGGACGGTCCTCACGCAGGACCCTGTGCGCATGTCCCAGACTCTCACGCATCCATCGTCGGACCCCGAGAGAAGAAGGTGTCCCCCGCTGGACGCCATCATGCAGGTAATACGATCCTTGTGTCCTCTGAGCTCGCGGAGCACCCTTCCGGAGGAGACATCCCACATCCTTATGATGCCCTCGAATCCGGCCGAGACCAGGTGCTCGGAGTCATTGACGAAAACAGACGCCGTCACACGGTCTTCGTGCCCCTTCAGGGTGCGGACAAGAGTTCCCTCCGGCAATCGCCAAACCCGAATAGTCGTGTCCCATGACCCCGAAAGAGCGATGTTCCCATCCCGCGCATAAGCTACGCAGCTCACGCTTTGGGAGTGTCCCTTTAGTATGTTGATGTTGCGGCCCGAGTGCAGATCCCACAATCGAACTGTGCGATCGTCGCCGCCTGTTATCGCCTCGCGGCCATTGGCAGACAAATCGAGGCACGCCACGAGATTGGTGTGTCCGGCCAGCGCTTTCAAACACTCACCGGTCTTGGTGCTCCACATCCTGATGAGGTGGTCAGAATGTGCTGTCACAAAGTTGATACCGGAAGGTGAGAATCGGGCATCCATAACAGCGGACGGTGTCTCCAGAGATTTGCGCTTCCAGCCTCCGAGAAGCCCCAAACGCACCCCCCGGTCCCTCATGCGCCACAGCAATTCCAGAGCGACTTCTGACCTCTCATACCCCGGCAAGGTCTGTGCGTCGCGAAGCAAAGTGTACGCCATGGCACAGGCCCCTCTCTTCACAGCCTTCGTGGCGGCCTGGATCATGACGTTGAACTTCCGGTCGGATTTCATTTGCTTCTTGACTGCTCTGATCTTGGCCAGTGCAAGATCCGGGGCCATTGGTCTCCCGCGTACATCCCAGCCGCGCACCACCATATCTCTTCCCCCAGCGAAGAGAGTTTGGCCGTCGGACGAAAAAGCGAGACCATGGACTTCGCTGTCACCGCCAGGGAAAGTGCGAAGCACGAAACCATGGTCAGCATCCCAGACTTTGATTCCAGACTTGGGATCGTAGCTCGCGACAAGATTCTTCACAGGATTCACGGCGGCTTCGGTGACTTGCTCCTGATGTGCTTTCAGCCGGCTGACCACCACTCCTGCTTCACCGTCCCACACAAGGACCTGTCTGTCCTTCCCCCACGTGATAAGACGGTCCCCTCCTTTCCAAGCATTCAGGCCAGTTATGATCTCGGTGTGCTCGCGATCGAAAACCTGCGTGTTCATGTCCTGGAGAAAAACACGCTTCACGGTCCGATCCAGACTGGCAATCATGAGGTCAAGCTTGTCCGGCTCGGCAGACACGATGGCCGCTGCAGAGTGACTCGGAATCCTGAAATTCGCCTCCGCCTTGAAGCCGCTCGTCTCCCAGAGACGGGCAAACCCTTTTGCCACCACGGTGAGGATGTGTTTTCCGTCAGGGGAGAAGGCCACATCGGTGACGCGCCCTTCCTGGGCGAGCAGGTGTCCGACGAAGCGACCCGATTCTAGATCCAGTATCCTGACGGGGGCTCCCTCCCGATGCTCCGCGAGAGCCAGGAGTCTTTCATTAGGTGATATCCAGAGACGGGAGGGAGGCTCTCCGACTACAATCAGGCTCTTGAGCGTGCTTTCTGTAGCCAGGTCCCATATCTTGATAGCCCGGTCGCGGCCAACGCTGATGAGCTGTTCGGATCGTGGGAAATGGGCGAGACACGTCACCCATCCCGTATGGCCTTCGAGGACCACTTTTTCAGAGAGTCCTGAAAAGACGAACGAACTCTGGATCTCGTCTATCGTGAGGCCGAAAAGCTCTGAGCTCTTGGGTAGAGATTCCAACCAGGATAACGCCTCCACTCCTCTACCCTGGTCCGCGAGCGCGGCGACGAGCCACCCCCTGGCTTCATCGTCGGTAGGAAACCGATCAAGGTACCTCTTGAGCTGATCGATGGCTCCACTGCTTCTTCCCACTCCGATGAGCGCGATGGCATACGACTTGGATCCTCCCCCATTCTCTGAATCGGCTGAAGAAGCATGCTCGCATGCCTTCAGTGCGCGGTCCGCATCTCCCAGAGTGAGCAAGCAGCGGGCCAGAAGCTCTGATCCCCGCGCCACGTACTCAGGAGTCTTGACGACCTCCTCTAGCTTGACAACAACTTCCCAGTCTGGATTGCCCGATTCCTGCCACCCGATGATTCCCATGTTATAGACGGCTTCGGGATGATGAGGGTCGGCCTCCAGCGCTTTCTTGAGCGCCATGACTGCTTCTTCCCGATGGTTGAGGTCCATCAGTGAAACTGCCCGGTTGTTCAACGCGTCAGAGAGGAGTTTCACTTCATCAGGGGGCTCGCGAGTGAAGGGGCGTTTGAGGATCTCCTCGTATGCGGCTTCCAAGGCCCTCCTGATCTCCCTGAAAGAGGCGTAGCGGTCCTCCGGGCTCTTGTTCAGACACTTGAGAATGATTTCTTCTATAGTTCCAGGGAGATCGGGGCGGAGAGATCGCGGGCGAGGGGGTGGCTTCTTGACATGGGCCAGAGCCAGCTTGTCCCGTCTCTCTCCCGGCTTGATAACAAATGGTTTTCGCCCGCAGCATAGCTCGAAGAACATCACGCCGAACGCATAAATGTCGGCTGCCGGCCCTACTTCCGCACACGGTATCCACATTTCCGGAGCCATATATCCGGGAGTCCCCATTCCGGCTGCGGTGATCGACTCACGTTCTAGTGTGGTACTGTCTACGCTACGCGAGTCTGTCGATGACTCGGAGCCCGGCATTTGACGGCGTTTCGTGAGGCCGAAATCCGTGACCTTCAAGATACCGTCCCTCGTGATCATGCAATTCCCCGGCTTCACATCCCTGTGAACGAGTCCCTTGCTGTGAGCGTGGTGCAATCCATCGCTCACCTGGATCATGAGATCGAGCACGAGGCCCCATCCCACCTGCCTGCGGTTCAGCCATTCATTGAGCGCGCCTCCATCGACATACTCAATAAATATTCTAGGACTGTCAGCGATATTGCGGACATAAAAGCAAGCTGCGATATTTGGATGAAACCCGATATCTATCCATGTCTCGGCTTCCTTGACGAAAAGTGCGCGGTCCTCATCATTCTTGCGCAGCCTTTGAAGGAGGGATTTAATAGCCATCATGGAATTCCAGCGTCTGTGACGAACCACGTACACAGCCCCCATGCCACCTTGCTTGATATCTACCACCTCATAGAGGTTCTCGATGATATCGCCCACGCTCCATTCGTCTCCCTCGATCGATCGAGGCTTCTGACGGCGGGCACTATCACGGCTCGAAAGCTTCCGAATAGGCGCGGGACCTATGGCTACGGAGAATCCCATGGACTTGATAAGCTTGACCACATCCTGAACTTTGGGGTGGTTGTTCGTTACAATGATTATGCTCTTGCCTCTGGAGACTCTGTCTCTCACCCGCTCCGATGACAGTTTTGTCAGACGGCTCAGTCGAGCTACCTGATCGGACGAGATGTCCTGCGTGGCTGGAGTTGGCACTATGCGTATGGAAATCTTTTCTGCAGTCATGGTTCAGAGAACTCGTCCCAAGGACACCGTCAACTTGTCTTCGCGGGGATCTATTTTCTCGATTCTTATTATAACGCGGTCATACGGCCGGAGCGACCCCCCGACCGTGTTGCCGAGGGCCACATTGAATCCCAATTCGGTTATCTGCACGAGATAAAATCTGGGAAAATGGTACAGGACCACTGCTTCGAAGGGCTGCGTCTTCCTGCTCTCCAAGTACCGCAGCAGGAAATAGCGTTGCCGCTCCCTTTCCATGAGTGATGCCCTTTCCAATCGGAACGAGATCTCCGAGAGGATAGCTTCCATTTGCTTCTCGTCTACGGGAGGGGAGGCACCCATAAGGACGGCCTTGATCTGGCGCTGAATGATGAGATCGACGTACCGCCTGAGTGGCGACGTCGCGGTCGTGTACGCACTAAGCCCCAGCGTAGCATGGGGAGCCGGACGCGTGCTCAGCTCTCCTCTAGCCATAGCTCGCCTGGCTCGATAGGACAGAACCGGATCGTCCTCGTCGCCCAGGGCAATCTTCTCGAGGGGAGGGGGTTGGCTCCTGAAAATTCCGGGGATGCCGTTCTCCTTGAGGAACGTGGCAAAGAGGTGGTTCGCCAGAATCATCAATTCCGAAACAAGAACTTGGGATGGGGATTCACGATCTCTTCTGGTCACTTCGATGTCGCCTTCCTCCGACAGATGCACAGATATTTCAGGATCCTTGAAGATGAGGGCTCCCGCCTCGATCCGTTTCTTCCGCAGCGCTTCAGCGACTTCAAACATGAGAGCCTCGGGAGCCCCCTTCATGCTCACCCGCTCGTCGACCTCCTCGTAAGACAGTCTTTCCCGAATCTCGATTCTGGAACAAACGATCATATGGTGCTTCAGGTCGAGATCCGGACCGAAGGTTGCTATCACGCTCACGGCAGGACGAAGCTTTCCCGCTATCAGGCTGGCGGCGTCCTCGGACAGGACGGCAGGCAGCATCGGTATTGTCATGTCCGGCAGGTAGATGGAAGTGACCCGCTCCCGAATCTCGCGGTCCAGCAGGGAATCTTGCTCGACGTAATGCGCCACGTCAGTTATGTGAATGCCCACGGTCAGATCTGGACCGTCCCTGGTGATCGAGAGAGCGTCGTCCACATCCCGAGTGGTCACCGCGTCAATCGTGATCGCGTCGAGGTGGGTGAGATCTGCTTCCGGTTCCGGGAGCGGTTTCGAGGCCTGATCGGTCGCCTCCGCTATGGCCTCTGGAGAAAATTCAATCGGGATACGTTCGGCCCTTAGCTTGAGGTTTTCGTGCTCAGACCAGACACCTAGTCTCACCAGGACATTGAACGGATTCCAGTCAGGAGGAAGCCCTGCTTCCGCAAAAATCTCTCGGACCGACTTAAACGTTTTCCAGTCGCTGCCGGATAATGCTGCCTCTTCCAGCATCGAGAGCAAGCCTTCCGGAGCATCTTCCGGCTTCACGTCGAGGCCTCTTTTCAGGCGTCTGAGAAGGTCAGCGGAACGGGAAATCAGTTGCGCACGAGCCAGCTCTTTGTCGCGTTGAATGAAAGCCTGTTCAATTCTTTCCTGAGTCGGAACCTCTATGCCATCGGGCCGAATCTTGAAATAGATTCTGTCTTCGAAAACGGCCCTGAGCAATGCGGACAGGTGGTCCAGGTCTTGATTTCTGCCGAACAGAAGCTCGCTCAAGTCCTGAGCCTCGATCTTTCTCGTCTCCGATCCTACCACTTCCCAAAGCTCTGCAAGGTCTATCGACTCTTTAATGTGCTCTCTGCGGTTGAAGATCTCGCGGAGCGCATTTACCTGCTCGTCTCGAGAACCACTGGCCGGAAAGCTCGGCATTGGCCCTGAAGTGAGCACGCGATTGGACGAAATCGAGGCTTCCTTCCCTTGCTCCGTCAGGAGTCGCAACCGCCGATCATTGACCTCAAGCACTACCCCGCATCCGATCCGGCGGCCATCATAGAAATCTATAACATCGTTCTTTTGCAGCTTCATAAACTCTTCTGACCTGACTCCGTGGGCACGCATGGCTCGCACGGGAAGTCGACTTCGTCCCGAGAGCCGTCTGAGCGGAGGAACAGCGATGAGGAAATTCTCTCAGCACGGGCTTGAGTGGCAAAAAAAGAATATCTCACCTGCCTGCCGTCAGGCTAGCCTCGAATTCGGACTTCGAGCGACTTGCATCGCGTACGTTCCCCTGCCACTGTATCAAGCATGGGGCATTGGAAGCCAGTCATTTTTTCACGCGTGGAGCGCACGTGTTGCCAGTTGCCTCGCCGGCCAGCTCCCGACGATAAGTCTGTGCCGCGTATGGGCGGGCTCCGGCGTTGGTGTCCGTTCACAACTGCGGGCAGGTCCCGTGAAACACGGGAGGAGCACTACCGTCTCAAGCGTTGCATTTGGTTGAACAGACGTTTGGCTGACCGTGTCGCTACGCGGAGAAGGACGCCGCATTGGTCTCTTTCCTTTGGTTGCAGCAATTGAGCAGGTCTGTGGGCTCGGAACGGTCCCGTGTCGGGCACTGCATTTTCCTCGCGAGTGACCGAATGGTTGCCCAGCGTCCTAGATTCACCTTTCATAATTCATGGTTAATATGATAAAGAGAATCACTATTGCGGAGGTGCGCGTTCCCGTGAGAGAGAGGAGCCCCAAGGTGAAAAACGACATCCTTGAGATCTTCAAGCAAAGCATCCGACTCAAGGAGGACTTTGTTCAAGGACAACTGGATGTTCTGGATCAGGCGATTCAGACGGTAGCAGGAGCACTTGGACGAGGAAACAAAATTCTTCTGTTCGGAAACGGGGGATCCGCGGCTGACGCCCAGCACATCGCGGCAGAATTTGTCAACCGTTACTTGATTGATCGACCTCCGCTGCCTGCAGTCGCACTGACGACGGATACCTCAGTCCTGACGGCCATTGCCAACGACTTCAGCTACGAATCCGTCTTTGAGAAACAGATCAAGGCCTTGGGGCATCAGGGAGACGTAGCCTTGGGCATAAGCACCTCCGGAGAATCGCTTAACGTCATCAGAGCATTGAAAGTTGCTCGGGACATGGGGCTGATGACCATAGGTCTCGGAGGTCCGGATGGAAGCCCCATGCAGCGGGAGTGTCGTTACTATTTCGTCGTGGCTGGAGGACCGACTCCTCGGATTCAGGAGGTCCATTTGCTGATAGGGCATGTAATGGTGGAGATGGTAGACAGAATATTATTCGGCGCTTCCAAAGGGGAGCTTCTTGAGCCATCCCGGGCAGGAGCGCTCCCATAACGGCGCGATGCCTTCGATCGCGAAGAGCACTAACGGGTGTGATGGGCTCCTCAAAGCAAAGAATGGAGGGCCGCTGTTTCAACATTAGCTCCAATCGATCATTGGTCTGTGGTCAAG
>CAYZET010000116.1:0-4469 GCA_964477215.1 uncultured Syntrophaceae bacterium
TGCACACGAAATCAAAGGCCTGGGCAAGATCGTGAGTGGTGGGAGTCTTCTGAGGTCCTGGAGACGGCCGGAATGGCGAAGGCATCAGCCCTACGCATCCGGAAATCGCGATCCCCAGGAAGGCAATGACGAGTATGCTCCGAGCCGCGCCGAACAACGCCATATCCCCCAAAAAAGAATAAATTGAAATATAATCAAAGCACTATGCCACTAGAATTTTATATCATAGATTTCAGCCCGAGGTAAAGGAGAAAAAGATGTAGATGTGTTATTATTCACGCCCATGGGAGCAAATGATGATAGATCCTACTCCGACGTTGCAATCGCGCAAACGGTAGCACCCGCGATAGCATCAGACGCGGAGACGGTGTTGTCCTCCCACTCCTCACCATCAGGCGTTCAAACGAACGTGGCGAACATGTGCCCGAGAAAGGAGGTAATCAAGGCCGGCGGACGAATTTAGTTGACTTTTTCGATGAAATTTGAAGAAAATGACACGTTGAATACCCTTTAATTGAGGTCATGGATAACATGGGGTCGAGACTAACCTGCAGAAGGTGGTATGCCGTCGGTTTAGTGGTAGCGTTGTCACTCCTGCCGGCGCCATGGAATTGGGGGTGCGCCTACGGGCAGGGGCTCTTCGGGGTTGCCAATCCCCTAGTGCCGTTTGTCTACTCGCCTGGGCTTCGGGGAGAAGCGCGAGCTACCGCGATCTGGATGGGGATCGCGAGCGGACAAAACACCTTGCCAGCCCTGAATCTTACCTGGAAGCTCAAAGATCAGTTCGATATGACGAAGGACAACCTCTTCCTCGACACCATGCTCAAATTCTCGGTCGGCCCTTTCTCGGTGCGAGGACACTATGAGCAGCGGTATTTCAAGGGGCGGACGAACTTTCTGAACAACCCCGTCAACTACGTGGCCGATGCCACCTTTGAGTACTCCGGCATACGCGTGGGAGGAGACGTGGACGTCTTCCTTCCTTTCGGGATTTACGCGGGCGCAAATCTTGACTATGACCTGTACCAGCCTTTCTTTACTGAGGCGATCGAGACGGCTGGAGGAAAGAAGATCGAAGGGGAGGGGGCTCTGACCCTGGGAGCTCACATCGCTGCCAACCCTGTTGCAAGCGTTTATGGAGTGTCGGGGGTGTTCGAGATCCGAGCACGGTGGCCCCTTTCGGGCACTCAGGTGACAGACCTGGAGATTAGCGGGGGGCTGCGCGCTCCCGAGACAATCCTTGGGTCTGCAGCTCTCAAATTCGGTTGGCGGCAGACAAAGATTTTCTTCAGCGACACGCAGACATATAACGGAATTTCCCGAGACTCGGATTTCGACGCGGTGCTTGATGGATGGTTCGGCCAGTTCTCTTACTATTATTAATCACTATTAATCACCAATCTCGCTATTCGATTCTACCGTGAAAGGCGCAGAGATCTGCGTCTAAACAACTCGAGTGCCCATTCGCAAAGTGCTGGGCGGAGGTCCATCGGTTTCGCTACCGCGGGATTCTCGGCGCGGATTTCCCGTAGCGCCGGCGTATCGCCGGTACTCTTGTCCCAACCTCGCCCCTTCATTGGGCAAAGCGCGGCAAATCCGTGAGACGCTGCTTTGCGTATACGGCTCCCACGGTGCACGAGGACTTTTTTTCTGAGACCTGCTTGCCACTGACCGGCTCCCATATCATGGCCTTGAGAATGGTTGCGGGTTTCATGCACGCGTGCGGATGCCGCGGCCGCTTCGGTTTGATCTTGGTTGAATTCGGTTGTGTGGAATCTGCTGCTTTTTTCTTGCAAAAGGCCGTTGAATCGTTTATCGTAAATAAACGATAGAAAACAAGGGAGTCAAATGCACGAGAACGCGCCGAAGCAGCCAGATCCCGCGGATCTGTACCCTCAAGATGTTCTGGACACGGATGCTTTCGCTCTTGTCTGCAAGGCTCTTGGGCATCCGGCCCGGATCAAGATAGTGAATTATCTCAGCAAAATGAATAGATGTGTCTGCGGGAGAATTGTAGAAATATTGCCTCTTGCACAATCCACAGTGAGCCAACATCTGAAGGTATTGAAAGGGGCGGGTCTCATCAGAGGCGAGGTCGAGGGACTGAACACGTGCTACTGTCTGGACACAGAGGTGCTTGACAGATTCAAGAAGACCGTTGAATCGCTCTGAGAGGTCTAACGGGCGATTCCGTCCAGCTTCTGTCTTGCATACCTGCACGAGAGGATTGGTAGTCCGAATTAAGCAAGAATGAATGTGCTCTTCCACGTGTTCCACGCGGGAGAGACTACGAAGTACACTTGTCGCGGGGAGGGGAATGAAGGATGAAGAAACTGGAAGCTTTCGAGATAACGGAGTCAGTGCGCAAGAGATATGGGGAGATTGCGAGACAGGAAAAGTCGGGATGCGGATGCGCTTCTTCGGGATGTTGTTCTGTACCGTCAAGCGAGCCGCTGGGAACTTCATCCCTGCAGCTTGGGTATACCGCGGAAGACATTCAGTCTGTTCCTGCAGGCGCAGACTTGGGGCTTGGGTGCGGTAATCCGCATGCTATAGCGGCATTGCGACAGGGAGAGGCTGTCTTGGATCTCGGCAGTGGCGCGGGATTCGATTGTTTCTTGGCAGCTCGACAGGTGGGGGAAACCGGCCGTGTCATTGGGGTGGACATGACACCCGACATGGTGGACAAAGCGCGGAAACATGCTCGAACCGGAGGCTACTCGAATGTGGAGTTCCGGTTGGGTGAAATCGAAAACATTCCCGCGGCCGATGCGTGTGTAGACGTCGTCATCTCGAACTGTGTCATAAACCTTTCGTCGAACAAGGGCAGAGTGTTTCGCGAGGCGTTCAGGGTATTGCGGCCGGGAGGACGGCTCGCCATTTCGGATGTTATTGCCACTGCACCATTGCCAGAAGAGGTTCGAGGCGATCTCGCTCTTTACTCCAGTTGTGTGGCGGGGGCCTTGACCATAGACGAGTTGGAAACACTTCTTCGAGATTCCGGGTTTCACGACGTACGAATCGAGCCCAAGGACGAGAGTCGTCAGTTCATTCGCGAATGGGCTCCGGGCCGCAGAGTGGAAGACTACATCGTTTCCGCTGTCATCGAAGCTGTCAAGCCATGAGGTTGTACTGCCACGCATTGGATATGTGTGGCAGTCAATTTCCCGTCGTCATTGAGAACCGGCATTCCTACATCGGACAAAGCCCCCGCCTATCATGGTCATGACCACTTCGCCGTGCTGATTGAGAACCTCAGTCAGTCCGCGAATGAACCCCTGGTCAGGTTTCGATGAAGAGCGTTGAGCCTCCATGAGTGTGACACGGACGGAGAGGGTATCGCCAGGGCGGACCGGCTTGACCCAACGGAGCTCATCCACGCCGGGTGAGCCCAGGCTTGCAACGTGAGAAATGTAATGGTCAACCAAGAGCCTCATCGTCAGGCTTGCGGTATGCCAGCCACTGGCAATCAAACCGCCAAATGCGGATTGTTCAGCCGCCACCGGATCCGTGTGAAAGGGCTGGGGGTCGAAACGTCTGGCAAAATCGATGATCTCGGATTCCTCTACCTCGATGCTACCGAACTCGTAAACAGCTCCAGGGATGTAATCTTCGAAGTATCGGTCTTCCACAGAGGTTGTGAATTGCATGGTACTAACAGAGCTCCTTCACGTACTTCTCGCTTTTTGACGGCAGCAGATGCGTCTTCCGTCGATTTGCACACGAGGATACTCCATTGAATGGCTCAGAGAGAACTGAAATCTTTGACGCGTGCATCGGCTGAGGGGGTCTTATCAACGGAACGTGTGCTCGCAATTGAGCCCAGGACAGGATGGACACGGAGAATACCAACGACGTGAGGTGTCGAAGGTGTTTGCAGGGGCTCGTGTATGGCCTGGTTGCTTTTAGCGCGCTTTGGGATCGGAACCGTACCGAGAAGCCGAAGAAATGGATCCTGAAACAACATCAGAATGAGTGGTCTGTCGTAGCGCCGGCGTCTCGCCGGTATCGTCGTGAGGATTAAGAATCACCGGCAAGATGCCGACGCTACGAAATCGCGCTTGCCAGCACTTTTGGGCTACGAATCGATTGGATCAGCGGACAGGGAAGGTTCGCGAACCGCGACAAATTCCAGCACTCGTCGGTACCTTTGAGATTTCACAACCACTTGTCAGCATCTCGACGCTCCTCGGCCTCCTTGTGATCCAGCATGTGTCGCAGTCGGCGACGATCGTCATGACGGGCCATACTGCACCTCTGCTTGAGCCAGCACTTCGTCACGAATGTACTTAGCCAGGAATCCAGGGGTGTTCAGATCTACCTTCCTGCCGAGCAGTTCAGACAACTCCCGCTCAATGGCAAAGAAACGAAGGCCCACCGAAGTTCCGGGTTCAAACTCGACGAGTACGTCGATGTCGCTGTCCTCGCGAAAGTCGTCGCGCAGCACGGAGCCGAAAAAGGCTAGCCGC
>CAYZET010000116.1:4479-13055 GCA_964477215.1 uncultured Syntrophaceae bacterium
ACGACGGCAGAATTTGGCAATCTCGTCCTTGGATACAGTGATCCCCCGGTGGTTCATGGTCCCGTCCCCGTTCTCACGGCTGAAGATTCTGACATTCTACCCCAAGAGGGGTTTGATCTTCACCTGTTCTGCCCCGTATGCCAAGAGCCATGATCCACATTATGATGGCATTCCACAACCTAATCCAGGACTGCATCGCCACATGAGGCAGCGTCGACTGCACATGCTTCTGATTCTGCCATGAGGGTTGCACCACTGTGTCCATAAGCCTTTTCGCTCAGTCCTGGCCCCTCCTCAGTCGCCGTCCGAGCAACGGCTTGGCTAGATCATGCACTTCACCATTCCACCGTCCACATTGATGGCTTGGCCGGTGATGAACTTGGCCTTGTCCGATGCCAAGAATGCCACCATGTTGGCTATGTCCTCGGAATCACCATGGTGTCCGAGGGGGATGTTCTGGCCGGCGTACCATTTGATTGCCTCTTGGCCTGACATACCCAGGAGTTGGCCCAGTTGGTCTCCCAAAGCTCCCGGGCCTTCCCAAAGGGGAGTGCAGATGGGACCCGGGCATACTGCATTTACGAGAATGTTGTCCTTTGCCAAGTAGTTGCTTAAATCCTTGGTAAACATGATCACGGCAGCCTTGATGGCGTCGTAGTCCAGTAGACCTCCAGGCTGTTTTCCAAATATCGAGGAAATGTTGATGATGCGCCCCGCACCCTGCTTTTTCATGTGAGGAATGACCTCCTTGGTACACTGAATGGGTGCAAATAACATGAGATCCATGTTGTAACGGAACTCTTCCTCGGGGAGCTCCATCGGATCGCTCAGCCGACCCGTACCGGCGTTGTTCACGAGGATGTCGACACGGCCAAACCTCTCCGCAGCTTGCGAGACGAAATTCTTGAGATCCTCTCGTTTGGTGACATCTGCTGTCACAGACAGGACTTCCACCCCCTTCGCCCTGATCTCGTCAGCCGCCGATTCCAAGGCTTCCTTTCTGCGGGCACACACTGCCAGGTTGCACCCTTCCTCGGCCAAGACCAGGGCGCAGGCTTTGCCTATGCCTTGGCTGGCTCCTGTGACCAACGCCACCTTTCCCTTCAATCCGAGCTCCATGTTGGGCCTCCTTTGTACCGGGACCTAGGACTGTCGTTTTTATGAAAGAAAACTATGGAAACACAGTGGGTACTCCGCCAATTACTTCACCGATGTGCACGGGCTCCCAGATGGCCCTCAAAGGCTTGATGTTAATGTAATTATAGGCTCCTTTCTCTTCCTTGGGCTCGAAGCGACCGCTTTGAATGCTCATGAATCCCTGTTCTGCCAATATCCTGGCTGCCTCGTCCACGTCGTCAACCAGAAAATTCAAATGGTGCAATCCCTCTCCGTGTTCCTCCAGCCAATCCCGGTAGATGGAAGGGCCCTCGACCGGCTGCACCAACTCAAGTTGAACATCACCCGCCTGTGCCAACGCGATTTTTTCCCGCGCCCAGACGGTCTGGCCATGATACTTGCGATCGTAGACTAACGGAGCCTCCCATTCATAAATGTACCAGGGTCCGATACCCAGGATATTCCAGTAGTGTTTCGCGACAGTATCCAGGTCCTTGACAACAATGGCAATTTGGTTGATCCCCATGCATTTGATCTTCGCGGGGCTTGCCTGGCTCACACCTTGCCCCTCTTCTTTTGAAGCTGCAGGGAACATTGTAGGTACGCCGCCAATCACTTCACCGATGTGCACGGGCTCCCAGATGGCCCTCAATGGTTTGATGTCAATGTAATTATAGGCTCCTTTCTCTTCCTTGGGCTCGAAGCGACCGCTCTGAATGCTCACGAAACCCTGTTCTGCCAATGTCCTGGCGGCCTCATCCACATCGTCAACCAGAAAATTCAAATGGTGCAATCCTTCCCCATGCTCCTCTAACCAGTCCCGATAGATGGAAGGGCCCTCAACGGGTTGCACCAGCTCAAGTTGCACGCCTCCCGCCTGCGCCAAAGCGATTTTTTCCCTGGCCCAGACTGTCTGGCCATGATACTTGCGATCGTAGACTAACGGCGCCTCCCAATCATAAATGTACCAGGGTCCGATACCCAGGATGTTCCAGTAGTGTTTCGCGACAGTAGCTAGGTCTTCGACCACAATGGCAATCTGGTTGATCCCCTTGCATTTGATCTTTGCAGAGCTTTCTAGTGCCATTTTTGCTCCCTCCTCGGTTACATTGGGACGGAAAAGTCATTGGAAAGCATGATTCCTCCCTGTTTCACACGGTTCTTTTCACTGAAATCACAGCATATGCTTGTGATATCCACCTCCTTTCCAGAGCGCTTTGATCATTGTTGCAGGCTGAAGGCCGTTTTCGATATTCTGCCACGCATTGACTGTGCGTGGCATTCATCGCAGTTGAAAGCCAATAAGCCTTTGATCGACATGTGGTCATAACAGAGGTAGACATTTTCGAACAGCGCCTGTGGATCTCCTGACTTATGGCCAACACGATAGTGAAGCGCTGCCAGTGCTTCCTCGCTGTCGGCTTCGACTGGGTTTATGAATCAGGTCGGGCCCTGTCCTTGATGCGCTCCACTATACTTGCGACCCGCAGCGAGAAATGGAGAGGAAGCGCAGCGCGTAGCGGGACATTGAAATGTTCCTCAGATCTCTGAATTCTCATGAAACAGAGCGAGGCTCTCTTATTGCATCAGGGTGCTATCTCAGACTAATGAATCAGCCTTGTACGCGCAGAGGTCACCACACATCGTGCAGGTCTCGTGATCTTCGGGGCAAGTCCTTCTCCGGATGCTGAGGGCCAGATCGGGATCCATGGCCAGGCGTATCTGGTCTCCCCAATTTCGATCCTTACGCGCACGACTCATCTTTTCGTCCCACTCCAAGGCGCCCGGACGCCGCCGCACGAGATCGCCGGCGTGTCCAGCTATGCGAGCGGCAAGAACCCCCATACGAACATCATTCTCGTCAGGAAGGCCAAGATGCTCGGATGGAGTGACGTAGCAGAGGAAATCGGCGCCTGACGCGGCGGCCACGGCAGCTCCTATGGCTGAAGTAATGTGATCCAAACCAGGGGCAACGTCTGTGACCAGCGGTCCTAATAGGTAAAACGGCGCTTCATCGCAGAGGCTCTTCTCCAACGTCACCTGCGCCGGAATTTGATCCAAAGGAACATGGCCCGGCCCTTCGATTATGGCCTGGACACCTCTTTCCCTCGCTCTTCGGAACAGTTGCCCGATAGTAATCAGCTCGTCCATTTGGGCCTGGTCCAACGAATCCGCAATGGCCCCCGGTCGGAGACCGTCTCCGAGGCTGAGAACCATCCCGTAATGCCTGCAGATATCCAGCACCTCGTCATAACGCTCGAACAGAGGGCTCTCTTTCTTGTTTGCACGCATCCATCGTGCCAGGAAGCTCCCACCTCTGCTCACAATGCCGCAAACCCTTGGCTTCCTCGCCAATTGAGCCAGCCCTGAAAGGGTGACACCACAGTGAACGGTTACGAAGCTGATTCCGTCTTCCCCGTGAAGACGGATCGCATCAAGCATTTCGTTGGGTTCCATTCTATCGCCGCCCCCTCTCTTGCGAGCGGCTTCCACAATTGCCTCATAAATCGGGACAGATCCTACTGGAACCGAAGATGCCTCTACGATCTTGCGACGCACCGACCTCAAGTTTCCCCCAGTGGAAAGATCCATCACCGTGTCTGTGCCAGCACTCAGAGCGGCTTCCAGCTTTCTCAGCTCCAAGTCCTCGTTCGCAACGTCACCGGAAGTCCCGATATTTGCGTTTACTTTTACTCGAAGGTTTTGTCCGACTGCGATGGCCTTGCCATGGGGAGGGGCCTTGAACACAGCAACTCGTCCGCTCTCGAAGCTGGCCAGGAGATCCAGCTCCCGAACGCTCTCTTCTTGGGCAATTTGTCGTAGCAGCTCGTTCAAGACGGCCCTTCGCTTTCCTGAATATTCGCGTTGTCAAGGAGCCTGGCCGACGCTCAGGCTCGGTCGGTCTGCATGCTCATGAATAAGCAATAACCATGCCATGGAGAAATGTCTCAAGCGGTCCGTGTCGATGCATTTCTGGGGCTTGCTTTTGCGCCGTTGTAGGTCCTTCGGAAATGACAAAGCGTCGTGTATAATAAAAGCAGGCCGGCGGGTGACGCTGGTTGTCGTAGATAGCATTTCCCACGCCACACACTGCCTGACTTCGCTCTGGATACCTCCCAGCGCCGACTTTGGCCTTTTTTATCTCGTTCAGAGAACTTTGAGACATCATGAGCACCCTAACTGTGAGGGAAACGCATCGCGGTGGTGATGTTCGAAGTGCGAACAGTGTTCGGAATTCGAACAACCCCCATTCTGCCCAGCAATCGTTTGAGAAGGAGATAGCGTGTTCGAATATCGAACAATTCGGCTTTGCTGTCCCAATGGCGCCGAGATGTCTGTGCACGTTCACTGCGTGAGAGTATAGACAAAGCCGAGGGAAATGGGAGGAGCATCAAACGTGGTGGTGGTATGAGAGACCTTCGCGTGCTGGCACACTACTTGCTTCGTTAGACGAGCGTTTCGGTTTGTCGGGGTGACTCCAGACGATTATGCCAACGGGAGGACTGTTCCAGTGAGCGTGAATGTCACGATGCCGAAGCTGGGCATGACCATGAAGACAGGAAAAGTGTCCAAGTGGCACAAGAACGAAGGGGATCAGGTGCGGGCAGGCGAAGACCTTTTTGAGGTGGAGACGGAGAAAATTACTAACAAGGTTGAAGCCCCTGTCACCGGGATTCTTTTCCAGATCGTCGTCCCTGCGGGAGCGGTCGTCCCGGTCGGTGCCATTGTGGCAGTAATAGCGGAGCCAGGGGAACAGCCTGCTCGAATAGAAGGCATACAAACTGGCGATGTGAGCGAGACAATTCCAGCAGCCGGCGCCACTGCGAGAGCTGACGTGGAAAAGTCGATGGCAAGGGGGGATGTCCTTGCAACGCCGGCAGCCAAGCGTCTCGCGAAGGAGCTCGGAGTGGACATTGCCCTTGTGAAGGGGACCGGCGCGGAGGGACGAATAAGGGAAGTAGACGTCACGCGATTTTATGAGGAAGCCCAGCGAAGGCCCAAGATTACTCCACTTGCGGAAGCCATGGCAAGACAGGCGGGAGTGGACATCTCCGCGATCACCGGCACAGGAGAAGGGGGAAAGATAACGAAGGAGGATGTCGAGCGCACGCTGCAGCAGAGGATTCCCGTGGTCGAGGAGAAGAAGGTGCCGACGAAAACGATTCCTATGGCAGGGATGCGAAAAGCCATCGCGGACAACATGCACGCCAGCCTCCAGAACACAGCGCAGCTCAGTCTGCTCACCGAAGTGGACGTCACCGAGTCCATAAGATTCCGGGACCTTGTGAGAGAGGCGTACAAGAAGGACGAATCCCTCAGAATTTCGCTTAACGACATTCTCATTCTGGCGACATCCCGTGCCCTGAAACGTTGTCCCATCATGAACTCTACTCAGATCGGTGATGAAATAATCCTTCACGACTCGGTTGGTATGGGGATAGCCGTGGCCATACCTGACGGCTTGATTGTGCCGGTTCTCCGTGAGGCTGACCAGAAAGGGCTCGTGCAGATATCTCGCGAAGCGCGCTCTCTTGTCGAGAAAGCCCGTTCAAACTCCCTCAGTGTTGAGGATGTAACGGGAGGGACGTTCACCATTACAAATTTGAGTGCATCGAACGTGGACAATTTCACGCCCATTCTCAGACCGCCCGAAACGGGAATTCTCGGCGTTGGCCGGGTCGTGGAAAAGCCGGTGGTCTTTAAGGGTAACATAGCGATCCGATCCATGATGGGGCTTAGCCTTACGATTGATCATCGTGTTGTCGATGGGGCGCCGGCCAGCGAATTCTTGGGCTTATTGGCCGGCTATCTCGAGCAACCGACTCTCATTCTTACCTGATCTATCAACGCGGCGACGACAGAGGGAACCGACATGTATGATGTAATTGTGATTGGTGGAGGGCCTGGAGGTTATGCTGCAGCTATCAGAGCATCACAGCTTGGAGGAAAGGTGGCCCTCGTGGAATGTGCCGAAATGGGTGGCACATGCGTTAACAGGGGATGCATACCGAGCAAGACATGGTTGCGCGCCGCAACAGTTTTGGACCTTATCCTGAAAAGTCAGGAGCTCGGCATCGAGGCTACAGTCGGACCTGTAGATTTCAAGACCATCGTCGATCGAAAGAATGGGGTAGCCGCGGACATCCGGATGGGAATGGAAGCGCTTCTTCAAAATAACGGAGTGTCAAGCATCCGCGGGCGTGCTGTGATGAAGGGGCCCCACGAGATAGCCGTTGACGACGCTGTACATGAGGCAAAGAGGATAATTATCGCCACGGGAAGCTCTCTTGTGTTTCCTCCCATTGCCGGGCTGGAGGAGGCAGCGATAACGACCGATCAGGTGCTGGAAATGACGGAAGTCCCGTCCTCCGTACTCATCTGTGATTCCGATTACATCGAAGTAGAAATGCCCTCTCTTCTGAATTCCTTCGGCTGCAAAGTGGTTCTTGCCACCGAATCGGCGCGCATCCTTTCCCGCGAGGATCATGACACCAGCCAGAGAATTACGCAGTCATTGAGAGAGAAGGGAGTGGAGGTCCTCACACGCCAGACGCTCAAATCGATCACCAAGGCGGAATCTGGAGTCGGTTGGACGTGCGTGCTCTCCGGGACCAAAGAAATCAGCGTGGAAGTGCAAAACGTGCTGGTTGCTTCTAGAAAACCGGCCGCTGGGAACATGGGCCTAGAACAGGTCGGAGTCCAGTTGAATGCGGACGGCAGCATCCGAGTGAACAGCCGGTTAGAGACTTCTGTAGAGGGCATCTTCGCTATTGGAGACGTCACAGGCGGGTGGATGGTTAGCCATGCGGCATCTTCGATGGCAATCACGGCTGCAGAGAATTGCATGGGGAAGAGTGGCACGTTCCCCTTCCACCTGATCCCGCGCGGCCTTTGGACGACGCCGGAAGTTGGTGCAGTGGGGCTTAACGAAGAAGAGGCAGAAAAGAAGGGATTGGAAATCGAGGTCGGAACCCTTCCCTATGCCATCAACGGATTGGCCATGACACGCGGCGAAGTCGAAGGGTCTGTGAAGGTCATTTCGGACGCTCGCTACGGAGAGATCCTTGGTGTCCACATTGTCGGGGCTGGGGCAACGGATCTTGTGGGCGAGGCCGTTCTCGCAATGCAACTGGAAGCAACGGTGAACGAGCTTGCCCGCAGCATTCGGGTCCATCCCACGTACTCAGAAACAGTTGTCGATGCTGCGCGAGACAATGCGGCATGGGCGCTTTACCTTCCGAAACGCTGATTCCGCGATCGAGCGTTTTCGGCACTGTTAAATCTTGGCCCTCGGCCTTAAGCCCGAACGGAGGTGTGGTACGCAGAAAGAGCTCCACGGCAGTCGTTGATTCACCGTGCATGCCTAAACATTAGGCTGAGAAAGAATTCCGTCCCTTTCTCCGCGCCCATGCTTTTGAGGCGGGAGCCACCTACTTCGGAGGGCGTTCACAATGACCGATGCCTCAATTTCTCATTTGCAGGTCTTGGACTGGGGACTTTTGGCATATGGCGACGCCTTGAAGCTCCAGGAGGCATTGGTTTCGGAGCGCATCGCGGAGCTTTCTCCAGACCGCCTGATCTTGGTTGAACACCCTCCGGTGGTAACTATAGGGCGAAGTGGCAGTTCTGAGGACCTGCGAGAATCCGAAGGAGCAATCAACCGGAAAGGGGCGTCCGTATTTCACGTGGACAGGGGGGGCATGGCCACTTTCCACGGTCCCGGACAACTTGTGGCTTACCCGATCATAAAGCTCAATACGAAAGACTTGCGGCTATACATGCAAATGCTCCTGAAGGCCGTGGCTGCGGTGCTCCAGAGCTACGGACTAGCCTTCGAGCTGAGAGTGGGAAGGCCGGGCATATGGATCGGTACCGCAAAAATCGCCAGCCTAGGGGTAGCTTGTCGACGCTGGGTGACGTATCACGGTGTTGCCTTGAATGTGAACACGGATCTCCAGTGGTTCGACTCTATCAACCCCTGCGGCGATCCGGGTGGAAAAGTTACCTCCGTGGCGCGCGAGTTGGGGCATTCGCCGAACATGGCAGAGGTGAAGGACCTTTTTACGGAGTCATTTTGTCGGATCTTCGGATACCCCACACCTCCGGAGATTCGCCGACGGCCTGTGGATCGACCTTCCTGGTTGGTTGTTCCTCCTTCGTGCGTCGAGTCCATCGATCGAATGGAGTCCGAGCTCTCCCGATTGCGTCTCAGCACAGTGTGTCAAAGTGCCTGCTGCCCGAACCTAGGTGAGTGCTTCTCACGTGGAACTGCCACCTTCATGATCCTCGGCTGCAGGTGTACCCGAACATGCAGGTTCTGTGCGGTGGACAAAGGCAAGCCCGACGAAGTGGACGTGGGCGAGCCGGAACGTGTGGCCCTCGCGGTTCAGTCGCTTCGCCTTAAACACGCAGTGGTTACGTCTGTAACCAGGGACGACCTTCCTGATGGGGGTGCCGAG
>CAYZET010000117.1:0-13026 GCA_964477215.1 uncultured Syntrophaceae bacterium
AAAATGAGAAATTCTCTACCCTGCTGCCTGCCGAAACCTGAGGCGGCGGGACGAAGAACTCCCTGTCCTCCGATGGGAAGATCTGTGACGAAACGAAAGCAGCTACCAACACGACGACGATGCTCAGTACGAGGAACTGAGCAGCCTTCTGAATATTCCGCAGCCTGTACCAGCGTTCCAGCTCCTTGTGTCTCATTCCGCCCGTCAGGTTTGCCATATGGTAGCGCTCGTCCTCGCCGGACATCGCCGAAGCAGGATCGGCACGAAAAAAGCATTCTGGATGCTTCCGATACATAGGACCCGTAGTGAGTGATTGCGGTTCCACCGTTGTTCGCATCTTGTGGATGGGGAACGATTGCGGTTCCGCCCCCGAAGTGCCCGCACAGGCTTCATTCGTAGTATCGAGCGAGGACCGCGTCCCACTTTCCCTGTGCTTTCAGGATCATTTCAATCACTTCCCGGACCGCGCCGCGGCCGCCGCTCCGGCGAGTGACATAGTGAGCAGCTTGCAAGACTTCCCGTGGTGCCTCAGGAACAGTAAATCCCACCCCAGCGCGTCGCAGAAGGGGAATGTCCACTACGTCGTCTCCCATCACTGCCACTTGGTCAGCGGTCAGCCCGAGCTCTGTCAACAGATCGTCCAATACCGGCCTCTTGTCCCAGATTCGCTGGTATACCCGGGATATATCCAATTCCGCCGCCCTTCGGGGCACAATCTCCGATACCCTTCCTGTTACCACTGCCAAGTCGAGCCCGCTTCTCTTAGCAAGCTTTATACCATGTCCGTCGCGAACGTCAAAGGATTTTATCTCCAGCCCCTCACTGCCGAAAATTATTCGGCCGTCCGTCATGATTCCATCCACGTCGAGAAGCAGAAGCCGGACCTTCTGGAGCTTTTCCTGGAGAGCCTTTTCGACCATCCGAAGCTCGGACGAGGTCTTTCCCTGCCGCGGCCGGGCCATCGGAGCGCAGGCAAGTTTCTTGATTTCCAGGAGGTTCTCGACGAGCGGTTCCAAATCGTGGAGAGCCAGCGAATTGGGACCGTCGCACAGGGCTCGGTCAGGATCCGGATGAACCTCGAGAAAAATGCCGTCCGCCCCAGCAGCAGTCGCAGCACGGGCCAGCGGAGGCACCAGGCTGCGATCGCCCCCGGAGCATCCTTCGCCCCTCCCGGGCAATTGAGCCGAATGAGTCGCGTCGAAAACCACGGGGATTCCAAAACTCTTCATGCGAACGATGGAGCGCATGTCCACAACAAGGTCCTGATAGCCGAAGCTGGAACCGCGCTCAGTCACAATAATCCTGTCATTTCCCGTAGAGCGGACCTTTCGGACTGCATGTGTCATGTCGTCGGGCGAGAGGAACTGACCTTTCTTTACGTTCACCCATTTTCCCGTTTTCCCGGCGGCAACGAGCAGATCGGTCTGCCGGCAAAGGAACGCAGGAATCTGGATCATGTCCAATACCTCCGCAGCCTGCACCGCCTGCTTCGGCATGTGGATATCGGACAACACGGGCAACCCCGTCTCCTCCCGTACGCGCGCAAGGATCGCAAGGCCGGTCTCGATTCCAGGTCCGCGGAACGATTCGACGGACGTCCTGTTTGCCTTGTCGAATGAGGACTTGAAAAAGAAAGGAGCGCCCGTGGATTGGGCAAGACGGGCCACCTCCCGGGCAACCTCCCGCGCGAGCGGCTCGGATTCAAGCACGCACGGGCCGACAATGAAGAAGAGTTGGTCTTGGTCTCGGTCAGCAAAGGCTTCCAGGAAATCCAAAGCCGTTTGAGCCAGTGAATGCGCCATGCCGTTCCCTTTCAGGATCCAGACCTATGGATCTCGGTTTTCCGTGGGTTGAAAATCCCGCGGCCCGCCGGACTACTCACGGTCCACCCCTGCGGGGTGGGAGATGCGTCATTTCAACGGCTTACACAGACCTACAGAGTTACGTGTGTCCAAGAGTAAGCCGTTGACGGGGAGAGAGCTCTTCCCCCCCCCCTTAACAGGGGGACCAAAGGGGGTGCCGGTTCGGAATCCGTGACCGCATTTACGAAATGCTGCTCATAGCTTGCCACTCGGGCCTCCACCGATTCTCAGTGCGCTCCACGGTAGCCGATGGGCAGGACTTGCACGATCGCCCCAATCTTCGGCCTTGGATCGTCTGCCCTCGTCAGCCGAGAGCTTGGGCCGCGGCAGTTTCGGGCAAGATCTTGGAGGCGGGAGTCTCCTTCTCGCGTTTGTACTTTACGCATGCCCCAATATATGAGGTGAACAGCGGGTGCGGATCCATGGGACGAGATTTGAACTCAGGGTGAAACTGGCATCCCGCAAACCATGGATGGTCCCGATACTCGATCATCTCAACGAGCTTACCGTCCGGCGAAAGCCCTCCCGGCTTCAGTCCGCATTTCCCGAGCCTCTCCAAGTACTCGTTATTGAACTCATACCGGTGGCGATGTCGCTCGTGGATGACCTCAGACCCGTAGATTTCCCTGCAGAAGGTATCGGGCGGAATAACGCATTCGTACGTTCCCAGTCTCATAGTGCCGCCCTTGTCGGTGATGGAGCGTTGTTCGTCCATCAGATGAATCACGGGGTGCAGTGTTAGCGGATTGAACTCCGTGGAATTCGCTCCTTCCAGCCCGCACACGTTGCGCGCGAACTCCACCACGGCCATCTGCATGCCCAGGCAAATCCCGAAGAAGGGGATGGCGTTTTCTCTGGCATACCGGACCGCCTCTATCTTGCCTTCGATCCCTCTGGATCCGAAACCGCCTGGAACGAGAATCCCGTCCACCTTCGCGAAACGATCCCCAATGCCTTCCCGCTCGATGGCTTCCGAATCGATGAACTCGAGCTTCACCTTTGCGCCGTGGTACACTCCTGCGGCAAACAGTGCCTCGTTCAGGCTCTTATACGATTCATGCAAGTCTACGTACTTGCCAACGATACCAATTGCGACCTCCATCTTGAAGCTCTTCACCTTGTTCACAAACGTCCTCCATTCATCCAAGTGAGGAGCACGGGTCCAGATGTTCAGGATTTCCACTATCTTGAGGTCAAGCCCTTCCTCATGGAATTTCAAGGGAACCTCGTATATGCACTCCACGTCTTCCGCGGCTATAACTTCTTCCGGTCTCACATTGCAGAAAAGGGCGATCTTCTCTTTCACCTCACGCGTAATCTTTCGCTCAGTCCTGCATATGAGAATGTCGGGTTGGATGCCCACTTCCCTCAGGGCCTTGACGCTATGCTGCGTCGGCTTGGTTTTCACTTCTCCCGAGGCCTTGATATACGGCAAGAGCGTCAAATGAATGTAGAGAACATTCTGGGGCCCGAGGTCAGCGCGCAACTGGCGAATGGCCTCCAGGAAGGGCAAGCTCTCGATATCGCCTACGGTGCCTCCCACCTCCACGATCGCTACGTCCACTCCGTTGCCGAGGTCGCGAATTTTATTCTTAATTTCGTCCGTCACGTGGGGAATGACCTGCACAGTCGCGCCAAGGTATTCACCCCTGCGCTCCTTTTGGATTACAGAATCGTAGATCTGTCCTGTGGTAAAATTGTTTTTTTGGCGCAAAACAGCATGTGTGAATCGCTCATAGTGTCCCAGATCCAGATCCGTTTCCGCCCCGTCCTCGGTTACGAAGACTTCCCCGTGCTGGAAAGGATTCATGGTGCCTGGGTCCACATTGATGTACGGGTCCATCTTCAAAAGGGTAACGGTGAGGCCGCGGCATTCCATCAACGCTCCTATGCTGGCCGCAGAGAGCCCTTTTCCCAGAGAAGACAGTACTCCCCCTGTGATAAATATGAACTTTGTGCTTTTATACATGGCGCGTCCCCTGTCGATCAAAAGAAGAAGACAGGTCGAGAGGGGGCACCGGTCTCTGGGCTACCGCCCCGCAATCGCCTGTCCACTGTTTGCTTCTCAGATCGTTCACAATACTTCTGGCCGATCGAACGGATCGCTGAGCCCGTTCCTGAATACGGCACGTTGATCGCCCATCGGATCGACGGGGGTAATTTCTTACGGAACAGGTCCTATGTCAAGGCGCGTTTTTCGTCTCGACGATTTCATTCCGTGTCTCGGTTGGAGATCTTTGGGGGAACTGCGAAATCAGGCATCCAACAGGCCTGTCTCACGGCCTGTTGGCGCATAACTGTTGATTTCATAGCGTCCTGTGTTAGGAGCTCCCCGATTCCATCGGCAGCTTTCCGGTAAGAATTCTATATATCTCCAGATACTTATCCCGAGTCTTCTCCACGATATCCGGAGGTAAATGCGGTGCGGGAGGCTTCTTGTCCCACGATATGGATTCCAAGTAGTCACGCACGAACTGTTTGTCGAGAGAAGGTGGCGAAATCCCCACCCGATAGTCTTGCATGGGCCAGAATCGCGAGGAATCCGGGGTGAGCGCTTCGTCGATCAAGATCGGCTCGCCATCCACCATACCGAATTCGAACTTGGTATCCGCAATAATGACACCCCGTTCCTCGGCTCGCCTGGAGCCGTACTCGTACAGCTCGATCGCCTTGTCCCTGAGCCAACGCGCGATCTCATTCCCTACGAGATCTTCCACCTGCTTAAAGGAGATATTCTCGTCATGATCTCCCAATTCCGCCTTCGTGGATGGAGTGAAGAGTGGCTCAGGTAATTTCTCCGCTTGCTTCAATCCGACGGGAAGCTTGATACCGCACAAGTGGCCCGTAGCCAGGTAGTCTTTCCAGCCGCTGCCGATAATATATCCGCGCACAACACATTCCACCGGGAACGGCTTACTCTTTCGCACCAGCATACTCCGACCGTCCAGCAGACCCGAATACTGTTGAACCTCTTCAGGATACTCGGAGCAATTCGCGGTCAAGAGATGGTTGGGCACGATGTGGCGCGTATTCTTCATCCAGAAGACGCTGAGATTGTTCAGAACCCATCCCTTGTAAGGGATTGGATTAGGAAGAATAACGTCAAAGGCCGAAAGCCGGTCCGTAGAGACGATCAGAAGCTTGTCGGACACCTCGTATATGTCCCGGACCTTGCCCTTTCCCACTAGTTTAAGCGTGGGGCAAATTGTCTCCTTCACCAGGTTCTGACTCATGGATACGTTTCTCGTCTCCTTTCTGTCCAGCACCATGATAATGAAGCTGTTTGACATTTTGTAAAGACGGCTTAGAGTACCACAGTGGGCTATGTCATGCAATTCGGAGGATCAATGCCGGCGCCGCGCAAGCACCCGTGCCCCGACTGTTCAATGTGTCAGGGCTGCTCAGAAAGCCGATGCAAGGCGTGCAGGAGGGTGAGTCAGAATCGCCTGGTGCGCAAGCTGTCCATTCAAGAGCAAATAGAGCTATTTAACAGCCGGAACTCCCACATCTTCGTAAGGAAATCGAATGAAGGTCCCATCGAGCGCCTAGCCGAAGAGAATCGGTCAGCTCCTCACGGCGTCGAGGGGGAGGAGCAGGCTCAGTGCGCCTGTGGTCGATTTGGCAACCCAGGGCTCGTTAACAGGTAACGCTCAACCATTTCCGGTAGAGCCCGTTTGAGGCAGGTCCGAAGCCACTCAGTCACGGTTTCCTGAAGGCCGTCACCTATTTGGGAAACCGGTGCCTTTCGGGAAGCCCAGGTTCAGAGCCTGTCTCAATACAGGGCAGGTTTGAAGCCGCAAGAATGCAGGCTGGAAAGCCTGCACTACATGATTGAAACACAGCCTGTGCAACTGCCGGGTTAGATAGCCGACCCTGTGGCTACGAATTACTCCTCTTGCAAGAATCAAGACAGGACAACCCAGGCTGAGGGCAGGTTTCATGCCAGCCCTTTCCTGCCCGCCATTCAGCCCCTGCTACGGTACTTCTGCCGCAAAGGTCAAATGCCTAACCACAGGTCCACAGACCGTGTTCAACCCCGTATTGGGATCGGCTTTAGACCCGCGCCAGTGCCTCCCAGGCCAATTCAAAACAAGAGTGCCGGCGAGACGCCGGTGCTACGGGAAGCTCGCGCCGGGATCCTCGCGGTAGGGGCGACCGGCGGTCGCCCTGAGGAGCTCTTGGTAGAATGGGTGTCCCACCCGTTGGCCAGTTCGGCAGCCTTTGCGTCTCGCTGCACGCATCAGGCTATGAGCACTATTCTCACATCCATGACGTTGGTTCGCGTCGGTCCGGTGATGATGAGGTCACCCAGAGATTGAAAAAAGTTGTACGAGTCGTTGTTCGCGATGAACGCCTCGGGATCCAACCCGAGAGAGCGGGCACGAGAAAGACTCTCGTCGTCCACCGCGGCTCCCGCAGCATCGGTAGGTCCATCCGTTCCGTCTGTTCCGGCGGCGAGAAACAGGCTCCGGGGAATCCGAGCCGCCTCTTCCACGAGGCAGAGTGCGAAGTGTTGGCTGCGTCCCCCTTTTCCCGATCCCCTGAGAACCACCGTCGTCTCACCACCGCTGAGAATGCACGCAGGCGCCTGGAGCGGGTTGCCCGTTGCTCTGATCTCTCGGGCAACTGCTGCATGAAAGTGTGCGACCTGCTCAGTATCTCCCTCAAGAGAAGAAGACAAGACGGCCGTCGCGTACCCAAGCGATACTGCGCGTTCTGCTCCGGCTTTCAAAGACAGAAAATTGCTGCCCACAATCACGTTTCTGCACCGACGGAAGATCTTGTCGTCTTCCTTGGGTGTTTCCCGGACCTTTCCCGCTACTCCG
Organism: uncultured Syntrophaceae bacterium; assembly: GCA_964477215.1. Lineage (GTDB taxonomy): Bacteria > Desulfobacterota > Desulfomonilia > Desulfomonilales > Desulfomonilaceae > JBFMDN01. The sequence continues at coordinate 6,689 of CAYZET010000117.1, forward strand.
TCCCGGAAGCGTGCGAGGATTCCCTCGGACACCCTTTTGACAAGGTCGTACTTTTCGAGCACGGACAAAGCCTGGTGGAAGGTAGATCTGTCAGGGACAAACGGACCGGACGCTATGGTATCGGGATCGTCCCCGACCACGTCGGAGAGCATAAGATTCACCACAAAGGCAGGATACGCGATCCGCATGAGATTCCCCCCCTTGGTGAGAGAGATGTGTTTTCTCACCACATTGATCTCGTGAATTGTGGCACCCACAGATAGCAAGAGATTGGTCAAAGCTTGCTTGTCTTCGAGCTCGATTCCCTCCGCAGGCGAGGGGAGCAAAGCGGATCCGCCTCCCGAGATGCAGGAAATGACGAGATCACGCTCTCCCAGTCCGGCCAGCAGATGAAGCATCGCTCGAGCCGCAGCTTCTCCCGCTCGGTCAGGGACAGGATGGCCTCCCTCCATTACCCGGACGCGCTCAAGGGGGAGTCCGTGGCCGTACTTGACGGAGATTAGCCCCCCTGTCACGCGCTCTCCTAGAATATCTTCCACCGCACGTGCCATGGGAGCACTTCCCTTTCCTCCTCCCACGACCAAGACGCGGTCAAACTCCCGCAGGTCTATCTCCACTTCCGACTTCACGTTGAGCCATGTGTCTCTCAGGCGTAGCGCGTTTCTCACCGCTGCCTCAGGATCGGCAGCATCCAGACAGGCGTGGAGTATGCTGTTGGCATCAGAGTGCAATTGCGAGCGATCTTTGCCCATGACGAAACACTCCCTTCTTTCTTCTTTCCGATGGTGGGGACAAATGCCCTCGATCACGGCTCCGTTTCAATGGACACACCATAGCAGTTGCCGGGAGTTTTGTCCGATTCCTCTCTGGTAACGACTTTCTTGTAATCAGTTGCAGTGGCCGCGCTCATTTTTCATTGGGCACCAGAGAGCGCCGGCCTTCCTGTCGGGAAGCCTTGTGGCAGTTTTAAGACGAGGCTGACCATAAAGAGCTCCCATGAATCGCCGCGGACATCGAGATAATGGATAAGAAAAATCTTCCAAAGCCTTGGTAATTATGATATATTATGTCCACTATGAATCTTGACCGTCCACGACCTTCCAGGGGAATGATCATGAAAACACGTATTTTTCTTGCCGTCCTCTTTCTCGTTATCCTCGTCTCTGCGCCGCTTTCGTCCCACGCGAGGGGGACCAGGTACGTGATCAACTGGCCGGAAGGCCATGTCGGCCCCGTGTATGTCCAGGTGTACGATATCCGCTGCACCTATCCGTACGAGCTTCTGGAGGACTTCAAAGTTTGGGTGACCTGGGATTGCATGACCAAGTGCTACGAGATAGGAAACAAGGGAACCTACTTGCTCAAGTTCTACAAGGATCAGCATTGCAAAGGACCTATGGTGATCTCGGGGAACGCGTCGTCGTTTCGTATACGCTACAGCATTGCCCCGCCGTGGATTTGATCCGTCCCGGGAACTCTTCCGCCACCCCTTTGGCGTAGAGACTCGACTGTAGCGCCTTGATTTCGCTAGGAAAGCTTACCTTACCCACCTCCTCCCCGTCATACCCGGAACGAATCTCCCGTAGCGCCGGCGTCTCGCCGGCATCTTCGCGGGGCAAGAATCACCGGCGAGACACTGGCGCTACAGAATGACGCGATCGACAGCGCGCACGGGCTACGATAGATCACCCGGCTGGGACGGTTCGCGATCCGCCACGTATCGCCATATATTGATTCAAGCCTGCTGCCAGATTGTGAGACAGTCTCTTCGACCAAAGCTGCGTGATGCAATCCCTTGGCCATGAATTGAATCCGCAGATTGCGCAGATGACGCAGATAGCGAAATCGGTGCGGTACGCTCTCCCCACTGTGATGACCGCTGTGCCCCGGCCGATGAGATAGGACCGGCTTTTCCAACGCGCCTCAACTGTGGCCACCCGTCGCGGATTCCCCGTAGCGCCGGCGTCTCGCCGGTACTCCTGTCTTACACCTACGTTGGAGCACGACAAAACGCGACCGCTCTCAGGTGGCTTTGTTGAGCAGGTTGGCTGAACGCGATCGCGAAGGGGAGGACAGCGTCGTTAGTACAGAATCAAACGAACTGGTCTGGCGAGCTTCACGAACGTTCCATTTGCAGATTGATCTCTCACGGTGGTGCCTGCATACATCTTCAAGAGATCAGCGATCTGCTTCACAGATTTGTTCAGCAATCTTACGCAGCCGTGGGACTGACCGGAACCGATGCTCCACGGGGAGTTCGTGCCGTGGACGCGGTAGCCTCCTGAATCAATCATCTGCATCGGGCCCTCGATACAGTCCAGATCCGTGACTTCTTCTTCGAGTTTCGGGTCGGCTACGCGTTTCTTGATAAACAACGGCATCATGTGTCCGCCGTATACGGTTCGACTAGGGGACTCGCCCCAGGCCCAGGGCCGATCTGGCGGTATCCACCACGGGTTGTCGTCAAAAATTCGCTCGATGAAGAACACGCCGCGTGGAGTAGGATATTCGGGGGACCCCAGTCCGGCTTTGCATGAGAAGAGTATCTTGCTCTCGCCGTTTCTCTTGATTCCGACGAGTGTTACGGTATATGCAGCCTTTTGCACCTGAATTTCGAGCCTCGAGAATACCCGCGTCGCGTCCGCGACAAAGCTGCCAATGGGGGCAAGGCTGTCGTGAGCATCCAACAGTCGCGATCCGTGTCCAACGGCAGCAAGCCGGGTCAGACTCTTTGCAACCCGATCGAGCGATTCAGTCCCGGGAAAAAGGTATTCTCTCGCCGGGAAGTCAACGGCTCTCTCCCCAGGAGATCCTGCGAAATAGTCTTCCCGAAACGGGATGGGGGTGGCACGCGGGCCGGACGGTCCCACCTCGTGAGCTCCCCAGGAGCGACCCGAAATGATGCGGTCTATCTCCTCACCCCACGAGACGACAGGTTCCGAAGATTCTACCGGTCGTGCCAGACTCAGAAGCAAATCTCTTACAAAGCCTTCTTTGGCGCAAGCGACAGGAACAAGGTTAAGATTTGTAAGGCCGACCAGAAAAGCTAACCCTATCCACAAACCACGACAGACACGCAACGACATACCGTATACCCCTAGTGAAACAACCGCTTGCAAGCACGGACAGAATTATCCATCACTCATCTAGTCAGTATCATACGGAAATTCGAAAAAAGGTCAAGGCAAACGAGTGTATTGGTTCAGACCCGACCCTTGAGCGCACTTCTGGATACCTCGAAATAGGAAGCTTTCTTGACGTCACAGCGGGCCCCCGAGTCCTTCGTTGGACCCCGGATGCAGGGCGCGGCACATGGTACAATCCGCAGTAAACGGTGGCGCAAAATACGGCTGCCTATTCATGGCAACGCGGTTGACCCGACTGCGATCGCACGCGGCGAGAAAGGCGGCGCGAGTGAGTTTGAAACCCGCCCCTATCCTGGGGATTCGTGGTTCGGGTTTCCTGTAGCGCCGGCGTCTCGCCGATACTATTTTCCTAAACATCGCGGTCGCGCAAGGCCGTGGTTGGAACCCGGTTTGTGAAGAGGGCGGGGTTGAAACCCGTGCATACCGGCGCTGCCAGGGCACTTCTGGGGCAAAGATCAACGTTCCACCCCACAATTGTGGGGACAGGGTTCAAATCTGCCCTGTATTGGGACACGCTTTGGACCTGCACCTCCCTAAGGAGGTGTTTCCCAAGCTCCTAACCGCGGTTTCCTGAAAGTCCCCGGATTATCCGCGAGACGCCGGCGCTACGAAGACAGGAGTAGGGCGGCCTGTGGCCGCCATCCATGGGTCTGGCGAATCGGTTGATTCTACAGGATTCCGGTGTAGGGCGGAATGCCGCAAACTTTTTTGGTCCGCTGTGACTGCGAGGTCACGGATGTTTAGGCAAACGTGTAATTGGAATAAGGGCATCGATCCGTCTTAGGAGGTCGGTACCATGGGGGCCGGGATTCCGAAGAGTGGGCCGCTCCGCGACTCTATGATATCCGCAATACGCTGGTTTGACGGGAGAACTTTTTCCCTGGCCTTGCTTTGATGCCGCGTGTCGCAGCCGGCTTGAACGCGCCGTGGGAACAGGAGCCTGCCGTGGCAACGCCTCGGGATTCGGGCTCACGAGTATGGCACGAATCCGTTAAGATCCGAGGTTGCGAGACAGGCTCTCTCACAGCGATTCTACCAAGCCCACACAATCCCTGGCCCAGAGGCCCCCGAGATCCGATGGCCGCCCGCACGGGGCTCATCGGAAGTTGAAGAGCGGATATGGATTCTGGCCGTAAGAAATGCCGTAGTCCGGAAGCAGAAGAGACGGGCATGCTGTCCTGAAGGGGCACGGAACAGCTTGAGCCTGGAGACCCGGTGGTCTGCACGGTGCTGCACAAGGATTCAACAGCGGAGGGAAATGACATTGAGCCTCGGATCTACTGGTGAACATCTTTCCGTCGCGAGGACACCCGAATGTAAAAAAGGACTGACATTCCGTCGCGGGCACGAGCGTGGCCCAGATAGCACATGCAGAAATGAGAAGAACAACGAATCGCTTCATCGCACGCTCCTGTGAGCACTGTTCCGAAAAATTTCATAGCAATAATACCATAGAAGTGCTCAATTGGTCAACTAATAGGTGAGGAATATGATGGATTTGCCGAGGTGTCGTTGAAGAAAGTGATCGTAAGGACTTGGAATAAGATGTGGTGCCAGTGGCCGGAGCCCGCGAAATGCATGGCTGCAGAGCTAAGTGCAAGATTTCATCAATGCGGTTACGTATGTGGGGAACAGCTCCTTTTGGGGAAGGACAGGTTCAGAGGCTGTCTCAATACAGGGCAGGTTTGAAACCTGCGCCTACAATTGTGGGGAGGAGCGTTGATCTCTGCGGTAGAAGGGCTGTAGCAGTGGAGGTAGGGGCGGGATTCAAACCCGCCCTCTTCACAAACCGGGTTCCAACAACGGCTTTGCGCGAAGGCAATGTTTAAGAAAAGAGTACCGGCGAGACGCCGGTGCTACAGGAAGTCCGAACCACGAATCCCCAGGTCCCCGGACGGGTGACAAACCCGCCCTTGCTCGGACGCGGCCCTCGCCGCCATTTCCAACGCGTTCCACCGCACTCGGATCAACCGCGTTGCCGCGAGTACGGCACCGCATGTGTGAAATCATCTACTAAGTGGTTGATTTCGTAAATACGGCAACATATCTGCGCCACGGTGTACTTGGTCAGCGCATCTGTTCGGACTGTAGGGGCGGGCCTTGTGCCCGCCCTGGGCACCCACAAGGGGTGCCCCTACGTCGCAATCCGTTCTTGCCATGCCCCTTCCTAAACTCGGCGCCAGAATACGTAACCGTATTTATGAAATCCTATACTAAGGTCACGGTTTCACACGTGTGAATCAAGTCTGAATCAGAAGGGATTCCTGAGCGAAGGGTTCGTGAGCGATCCGAAACCGGGGCGCTTCTCGAAGCACCCCTCCAGACACTCCACTGTCCGAAACGGCTTCTGACAATGCTTTTCAGTGTTGTTCCCTCCGATTCCCACAGGCTGCTGAGATGGGTCACGTTTGGGAATGCAGGTGTTGCCTGAACCATTGGTCGTCGTCCACTTCCTCATCGAACAGCAAGTGTGCAACTGTGTTGAATATGTCTGATAACTTGATAAATCCCTTGAGCTTGCGGTCTTCCATCACCGGCAGGAGAGAAACTCCCTGAGTAGTCATGATATCCAGAGCGTACAGTATACTGTCATCGGGCTTCAAGTGATCTTTGAACTCACGCACGAGCTCTGATACCGGTTCGATTGCCTGCCCGAGCTCACACGCCTTCGCCGGGTCATCGCAAAGGTGCCTGACGCTCCTGAGTAAGTCGGTGAGCGTTACGTATCCTAGCAGACGGTATTCGTCGTCGAGCACCAGCGGTGTGTCGCGACCCTGCGCAAGTTTCTGGTCCTCCGACAATATCCGGAGAATTCTTATCACGTCCTTGATCTTTGTGCTGGCCCGAAATTGGGGCCACTGATTACGATGGATCATTAGCTTGGAAACAGGTACCGAGTGGGGCATGGAGAACTCCGTTCGTTGTTGGGCGTTGTCCAAAGGCGACGCCATTTTCGCGGCCACCTGCTCTCAGGGACGATCACGAGGAGAAGCATATCAGGCGGAAACGTACCGCGACTGCGCATCTAACGGTATTCCTCACCTCAAGAGTGAGCACAAACACGCCGCTGCTGGGAGATTCTTCATTCTCTCCCTATGTTAACCACCCAGCCGTAGGGATCTGGTCTAGCGCCTTGCTGCATGGCAGTTATTTCTTCGAAGAGAGCCCCGGCCAAATCGCCGGTCTTGCCGT
>CAYZET010000118.1:0-12993 GCA_964477215.1 uncultured Syntrophaceae bacterium
GGCAGGTCTCGCAGGGGCAGAGTCTCTGGATGGGATGGTGCATTCCATGTGCACCCTTAATCGAATAGCCTCGGAGGTAGCGGTAGGACTTGGCGTGAAGGCGTGCACGGACGTAACCGGATTTGGCCTTGCCGGTCACCTGGCTGAGATGGCTCGTGCCTCTCGCTGCCGTGTGCGACTGAGGTCGTCGTCAGTACCCGTTCTGAAAGGGGCGCTCGACGCTGCATTGATGGGGCTGGTTCCTGGGGGTGCCCATGCCAATCGCGCTTTTTTTGGCACGTGGACGACCATCGACACTGGTGTGTCCCCTGAGACAGTTGATCTCATGTTCGATCCGCAGACATCCGGAGGTCTCTTGCTGGGAATCCCGGCTGACAGGTCAGAAGAGCTGGTGCGTGAGCTCAAGAAGTCGGGCGTGCAGATTGCCGTAGACGTAGGAGAAGTAATGGAGCCGGACAGCGAAGGACGGGTGGATCTCGTGTGAATTGAAGCGTGTATTCCACGAGGCGGAGCGAAGGAAGGGAGTGAGATTCTCTGAGCTGGTCAGGTTGCTGGAAGAAAACGGGTTTACAATCGTGAAAGAAAAAGGCTCAATACGGTACTATGGCAAGCCTGGATGGGATAAACTAATTGGGGTGGACTTTCATGCTTCGAAGGAGGTCCCCACAGGAACTTGCCACGCCATCCTGAAGGCGGCGGGACTCAAACAGTCTTGTGGAGAATTGACCGATGATTGATTTGCCGTACTCTTTGGTCATAGAGGCTACGGACGAACCTGATTATTTCGGGTTTTACTCGACAGAACTGGAAGGTTTTTCCGGCATAGGCCATTCAGTGGAGGACTGTATATACAGGGCTCGCTGGGGCATGAAGGAGCATATCGCCTTACTGAAAGAGCGGGGCCTTCCGATTCCGGCCGTAAACCCAGATCCGAGGATCACAATTCAGAATGAGAAGAAGGTGGCTGTTGCCTGACGAAAAAATGTCGGAAAAAGAGCCCGGATGACGATCACCGAGGGGAGCATGGTGTCGTCCATCTGCCCGGATCAGCATCCTAGTGCCAGCCTTTCTGAACCCTAAGACGAAGAGGTCCCTCGACCTGTTCTCCCGAACGTGCGAAACGCGAGAAAAGGGGGGAGCCGACAGTGTAATCACTCGGTAGCCTATTGCTCCGCTTACTAATTGGGCTCGGACCGACTCCCAATGCGCTCAGCGAGACGTCGTTCCCTGTTCTCTTCAGCGTCGGAGCGCCTTATGTAGAGTGGAAGGATGCCGTGGAGTCCCTGGCTTCTTCCTGCCCGGATACTCTGCTCTGCGATCTTTGCGCACACTGCCGGAGAAGGCACCCGTACCGCGCTTCTCACCACAAGGGGAAAGTCCGTGACTTCTCCGTCTGCGACCCTGTCACCACAAAGCGTGATCGGCTCGGTGACTTTTTTGAGCATCCGAACCAGGGCATCCAGCGGGATAAGCATTGGGCCGTCGATTACGGTGAGTTGCGCGCCCTGCTTACGATAGAGTCCCGTATAGACCTCTCCACGACGAGCATCGATCACGGGCAGAGCGACGCTGCCGTTGTCAAGTGCCTGCCATGCCAGGATCTCCAGCGTGGACACTCCTGCAACCGGGATTCCCAGCGCCAGGGCAATGCCTTTTGCAAGAGACAGCCCTACCCTGATCCCGGAAAAAGAGCCCGGACCCGTCGCAACTCCTATTCCTCCTAGGTCTGCAAGAGTCACGCCTTGCCGTTCCATCAGATCTTTCACGGCAACTGCCAGGTTCTCGAGATGTTCCCTGGACGGCGGGAAGATTACTTCTTCCCGCACGCAGCCGTCTTCCACGAGGGCCACCCCGAGGGAAGGGGTAGTAGAGTGCACACCCAAGGTAATCAATGTAGATCGGTTCCTCTCACAGGGTTGAGGTCTTCGGCGGAGTACCATTCCCGAGTAGGAGAAGCGTCCGCTCCTTTCGCAAAAGACATTCGGTAGCTCTGCCACAAGCTACTGTATTTCGTCTGCTCAAGGTGTGAGGCTCCACCCCTTAGTAATGATTCGGCTGATATCATTGTAGAAAACCAGGCACATCAGAAAGACGATGAACAGCAGTCCCAACTGGACAGCGACTTCTCTCACTCTTCCCGTGACCGGTCTCCGGATGACTGCCTCGATCGCGAAGAAGAGGAGGTGTCCGCCATCCAGAATGGGGACTGGCAGAAGATTGATGATGGCGAGGTTGATGCTGATAAAGGCCATGAGAACCACATAGTGGAGCAGTCCGGCCTTCAGGGTCTCTCCCGAGGCCTGGGCAATCATGATGGGCCCGCTGAGGGCCTTCGCGCTCAGTTTGCCGGTTACAAGATTTACCAGCGTCGCGCCGATCATTCTCGTCAATTCCACAGAGAACCGCGCACCTTCGTACAGGGATGCGGGAAGTCCCACTTGAACGGTCTTTCCGGACGGGGCCACTCCAATTCGGCCCACGTCCTCTCCCAAGACGCTCTTCTCCTCTGCCAGTTTCGGAGTGACGGTCAGGGCGATTTCTTGGCCATCTCGCTCCACCGTGACCTTTAGCTGCTCGTCAGCACTGCGCTCGATGATCCTGCGCATGTCCTCCCAGCGCCAGACCCTGGAGCCGTTGATCTCCACGATCTGATCCCCCTCCTTGATCCCGGCCTCCATGGCTGGAGACCCTTCCAGGACTTTTCCTATGGAGCTCGTGAGCACAGGTAGCCCTACAGTGAACCCCACGCACAGGAGAACCACTGCCAGGAGGTAATTCGAGATAGGGCCGGCAGCGATGACTGCCATCCGCTCCCAAAGGGGTTTGGAAGTAAACGCTCGGGGTTTCTCTTCAGGCGGCACCTGATCCCCGGATTCCGGGTCCTCGCCCAGGAGCTTTACATATCCTCCCAGGGGTACCCAGCTAAGAATGTATTCTGTTTCTCCCCACTTGCGCTTTATCATTGCAGGAGGAAACCCTAGAGAAAACTTGAGGACCTTGACCCCCACAAGTTTTGCTATCAAGAAGTGGCCTGCCTCATGCACGAAGATCAGGACGCCGAGAAGTACGAGGAAAGCTATGAGATAAACCAATTGGTGAGCCTCCGGTGGGCTGTATTCAGAGGTGCAATGACCTTTAGCGGACAATTCCTCTTTTAAAATCTGTTTTCACAATATAGAATCTTTTTCCACGAACACAAGTCCTTTGTTTGGATATGGGCGCCGGTAAGATACATTGAGAGTCGGAATCTTCGGTGGAACTTTCAATCCGCCTCACTTCGGGCACCTTCGCTTAGCCGAGGAAGTTGTGGACACACACGACCTTGAGCTGGTGGTGTTCATGCCATGCCACATCCCACCTCACAAGGAAAGCAATGCCATGGAGATTGCCCCCGCGGAGGACCGGCTAGAAATGACGAAGAAGGCCTGTCAGGGCAATCCTCGCTTCGAGGTTTCCGACCTGGAGATCCATTCTGAGGGACCGTCCTATACGGTCAACACCCTCGGGGTCCTGTCTCGAGACCGGGGCTGTGAACCCTTCTTTATCCTTGGCACCGATTCTCTCCAGGAGCTTCATACCTGGAAGGATTACGAGCGGCTGTTCACTCTTTCCCATTTCATCTCCGTCACGAGGCCCGGAATCGAATTCCTCGCTGCTTGGAACGAGCTACCCGAGAGAGTCCGCTCCCAATTCAGGTACTCCGGCGACTCTCTTATTCATGAAAGCGGGCATGCCGTGATCCCTTCCCGCGTGAAAGGCCTTGACGTCTCCTCTACCCAAGTACGAAACTTACTTCATGATGGGAGGAGAGGTCCGGATGTATATTCAAGAAAAGAGACTGTACGGGAAATAAGGTTTGAAAACAGATTCATCGCTAACGCCGGCCCCCTCCATACCCTCCCGAGAAAAGGCAGAGATTCTGCTAAGAGGGGCTTTGTCGAAAAAAGCCACTGATCCGGTACTCTTGCGGCTCGAACCCTTGACCACGCTCACTGACTATTTCCTCATCGTTTCTGCCCGGTCCGCAAGACAGGTCAAAGCCATTGCCGACGCCGTCCTGGAGACTGCGCGCGAGCATCACATACACCGACTCTCCGCGGAAGGCATAGGACAGTCTAACTGGGCCCTACTGGACTTTGGAGACGTTGTTGTGCACGTCTTCCATACTCCTCTCAGGGAATTCTACGATTTGGAGGGTCTTTGGGCCGAGGCGAAAAGAGAGAGATTCACCGGTGACCTGGCCCGAGAGATTGAAGCTGCGTTGGAAACCAGCGAGGAGGAAGAAGAGTAAGAAATCCTTGGAACAGGCGATCCCGTCGAATGGGGCGGCGGATTGCTCTTTGCCGTGCTCTCCTCCTGGGACTTCGTTCCACGGCAACTTAGAACAGACTGAATGCCACATTAATGGTTGTGCCGACCGTCCACGAGCTTCTGTCGACTATCCATCGTATGGGCTGGCTCCCAGGTTGGAGTGCCGCGGTTACGCCCGTATCGGCACGCATCATGTCCCACCGCAGGAACACGCCGAACTTTCCATGCCGACCGATACGTTGCGCGTATTCTGTGACCACCTCAACGTAGTAACCACGGGAAAAATTCTGGTAGCTCCGCGATGACTCGGGCCGATGCAGCTCCCACGTATGAAACGTGATATCCCCCGGCACGAAGGGAAATCCCACGACGCGCAATCGGGAAATATCGAAAGAGCCTTTTCTGCGTGCCTCCACTCCCACCAGAGGAAGGAATGCGTTGACGATGAAATCGTCGTACGACTCTCGTGGTCGGTTGATGTGGAGCCGAGAGCTCGTGTGATCCCATCTGAAGCCGCCAACCAAGAGATAAGACGGTCCCATCTTGTAAGCGCATACGACGTCCACGTATGACCATTGATCTTCGACGGTATCGAATTGCGCAGTCAATCCGATATTGCTCAGAATAATCCCCGAAGTTTTCTGGGGGAGCAGAGTCGCTGCGGCGGCAGAGAGGCTCAGCATCCTTGTATCCCATTGAAGCTCTCCCGAAAGCCACAGCCCTTTCAGGGGCCTCTGACGCCAATTGGTCACGCCCCCCCTGATGTTCGGAAGGTCGTCCGCCATGTCTATACCGTTTCGATGCTCCAGCCACCCCACGTAAACCGTAGGCACCGATTTGCTGCGTCCTCCGAACAACGCGATTCGCGGGTTCGGATTGTTCGGGTCAGGCGGGATCAACATCCCGAGAGCGTCGGGAATGATAACTCTGTGCTGGGCCGAGGCTGGTACTGCAGCCCACAGACAGAGGAGGACCACTGCGGTGGCTGCCCACACGGGACACCTCTTCATCAAGGCCTTCCCTCTATTGCCGAAGCACGCGACAGAACACTGTCCCACCCCGTGCCCGTGAAAGAAACTATGACCCTTATCCCTCAAATTGCCGCACCCGGGCCGTGAAATCAAGTGCCAAGAGAGCTCAGGCCAGAGTATAAAACTCATTTCCACGCTCCACGTCTCCGAGCGATCCCTCCATTTCTAGCAGAGAGACGACCTCCGGACTGCAGCAAAGTAGACGATTGCACAAATACGGTGCCGTAATCACGGAAACGCTGTTGGTTCGATTGCGGTGGCACGCGTCGAGAGCGGCGGCGAGAGCCGTATTCAAGCCAGGGCGGGTTTGAAACCCGCCCCTACCGGAACTGCTATGGTGATTCTGCCGCAAAGCTTGATGGGCCCCACCGCAGGCGTAGTAGCAGGTTTCAAACCCGCCCTTCCCCAAAGAGAGCTGTCGCAAGTACGTTATCGTATTTACCTGAAAGTCCCCTGATTACCGGCGAGACGCCGGCGCTACGAAACAGGAGTAGGACGGCTCGTGGCGGCCATCGACTGGTCCCGCGAGATTCCGGGAGCTTTCGTGGTCCGTTGTCACCGCAAGGTCATGGATGTTTATGAAATCTTGTACTAAGGACGTTGCGAACAGTTACGTCCCCGCGACAACGGCAGCGTACGAGCCTCTATTTCCTTGCGGAAGAGCGACTGGACAGGCGAGAGTCGTTTCTCCCATTGAGATGGCAAGTGCGGTGTGGTAGAGAGACTTGCACACGCTGAGGAAAAGAAGCTCATGAGCCTTGCCATCCGCTCCGACCGCTGCGGGGTTGGCGGGCGATATTCAGTGATCCTCACACAATTGGGAGATGCATCCATGGCAAGATTGTTCCTGTCAGCCATAGCGATTATCGTCACGAACCTGATAGTCGGAAGCATTTCACTATCACTCGGGCTTATCCTCGGAGTCGTCTTGATCTTCATGGTGGGCGTGGTTCTTGTGCTCTTCGCCGCGCTCGGAATGAGCACCACGTTCGAGAAAGTTGGCTGGCTTAGAGCAGGTTGGACGGACGACAAGATCTTGAGGCTGAAGCGTTGGGCGGGGGAAAAGTGGCGCAACCTGCCAGGATGGTACATCGAACAAAAACGGCGCATGATCGAATTACTGATCGAGTCGCTCAAAGGGAAAGAAGAGGAAGCGGACAGCATAAAGATATGGAAGTCGGTGGTCATAGGACTTGTCATTCTCTTGGCCATTGTGCTGGTCAAACAGAATTTCCAGTTGAGCATCGGCTGGTCGATTGTGGTTGTGGCCATAGCAAGTGTTCTCGTTGCAGTCCCAGCACTCTACATCACTGGAAAGGGAGTTGCTTCTACCCCCCCTTCGTCGCCTCCTAAACGTGCCGACATTGTGCCGAGTCCGGAAAGTTTGGACATAGATCCCGACGAGCTGCGGGAAGCACTAAGAGAATTGATCGGTCTCAAGAGATCCGGAAAGCTCAAGCTTTTGGGTGAGGCTTCGCCCCTTGAGCCCCTCAGAGGCGACGCCGCCCCCACCGGGACGGATGAACCGGCCAGGAACAAGACCTTTTCATAGACCCGTCCATGGCTCATCCCATTTCATAGACGAATACGCGGAAGAACGCACCGCAGGGGCGAAGTCCGCAATCTTCAAGAGAACAAACATAAGCGGGAAAAAGACCTCAGACAGACCGGCCACTAAGTGCAGCAACGCTGGCGACAGTACAAATACAACAAGAATAGCAGCCGGATTCAAGAACCTGGGAGCACGACGGGTGAGAGACATTTGAGGATACGATTCGATTCTCAGACTTGCGCTGCAGGCAAACACATCTTTCTCCAGAGCTCTCAAGACAGTATAATAATGATGAGAGAACCGCGTGGCTCAGCCCCGTGTGACTGAAGCGGAAGGGCTTCTGGGGGGCATATGAACTGCAGCCGAATCGCAACAAGATCTCTAAAGGCGGCAAAATGTCTAGGGGCGTTTCACCTGGCCTCGGCTAGAATGGCTTTCCGGCCTACCGCGGGCCCTTTGTCCGGGGCATGGGCAAAAGTTGGCACGCCTCGTCGCTGCCCGAGCATTCCTGTTTTCGATAGTTGTAAGCCCACTGTGCAGAGCATGACGATACCGTTCGAGGGCGCGGAGACGTTGGTGTCGCCGTCTTGTCCCGGTCGTGTCCGGGTGGCACTCACTCATCAGGCAGGAGGTGCGTCATGAAGGCAGGGATCTTTTTTACAGGTTCGGGGCCGATTCTGATTTTGACGTCCCACGAATCGTTCACTGACGAGAAGCTGATCAACAAACTGGAGGCCAAGGGGATCAAGAAGTTCATCGCGTACGAAGTCCCCGCGGAAGAGTTGAAGCGGAAGTACGGCCAACACTACAACGTGGTCCTGGGAGATCTGCACCAGGAGGATGACCTGCGGGTGATGGATTACGACGGACACCACGTGTTTAACAACTTCTCGCTCAAAGAGCTCAAGAATCCGGTCTATTACGAGCCATGAGCTGCCGTACACGCGCCCAGAGATCTTTCACGTGCTGCACGTCCTGCTGAAACGACGAGCGCATCGGTCAATCGAAAGTGCGGCTATCCGAGGGCTCGTGTACGGCCCCAACGCCAGCAGCCAGGGACGCCAGGGCTTTTCGAGAGCAAGGGCAGGCCTGGAGCGTGAGCATAGCGCTGAATCGCCCACAATGGCGATTGTTATTGACTGGTCGCACTCTTGCAGACACCGGCATCATCAAGTTCTAACCTTTGTCTTGCGTTATTCTCACAAAAATACCTTCCGCCCTCATCATCAGCTAAACTTTCCCCGGTAAGGTAGGCACACTCATTTGTATAACAATCGTTTTGTGCTCGTTCCTGCTCGCATTGCCGTTCCGGGAGAGTGAGCTGTCGGGCAATCATTGATTGCGTGAGCGCTGGCGGAGAAATCTGCGTCGAGCTTCGCGTTGAGTTGCATGCAATAGGATTGAAGGAGGAAGAAAGGATGAGACGTCTTTGTACTATCTTGGCTCTGACCCTGGCGGTGGGAGCTTTCGCAGCCCCTGCCATGGCCTGGGAATTCGGTCTGAAAGGTGACTGGGAGTGGCGTTATCGCTACTGGGGAAGGTCGGGGACAAACGATATCTTCGGCACCATGGATGCGAACCAGGTGAATCTGGGCGTGAACCACCTCAACACATTTCCCACCGGCGGCACCAACAACAGGGGAAGCGGAACGTTCGGGGTGTTGGCTGGTGAAAACAATTTCGGTTCGGATATGAGCTTTACGGACAACCGTATGACGCTATACCCCACAATAACGATCAATAAGGCCATCAGTGTAAAAGCATCGGTGAACCTCACCTCATTGGGAATCTGGTCTGACGGTCAACCATATGTTTCGGTTCCTCCTGCGTTCTCGTCCGGAGGGGCAGCAGGGACCAACCTCGGGTATGTGAATTCACTGTATGTACCCATATCGGACAGGCCCGCAGCTTCGAACATCCCGAACACCTATGTGACCGTTCAGTGGCTCAATGCGTCCATTAAGACCCCCATGCTGGACTTCAGCCTGGGGTACAAGACCAGTGCCCTGGGAATGGGCTTGTGGAAACACGAATCCACCAGGGCTTCCAGCTCTTTCGGAGTCAAAGCTCATTACGGTCCTTTGACCATAGGATTCTCCCCCTACTTCTCGAGACGTCTGTCTGAATTCGCTTCAGTGGATTCCCGGAACGAGGGCGATGAGGCGCAGAGCAGAAAAGAGAGGGTCCGCAATTACTTCCTGGCGCTCATGGGCGAAGTGCAATACAAGTGCGGTCCGTTCAAGGCCACCTTTGTGTCTGACTCATACAGGGAGGAAGGCGCGCCTGACACGGACCCCCGAGGGGGAGCCATCACTCCTGGAACCCCGTCGCCGGATACGATTCGCTACAGGTTTCATCTCTCCGCAGACTACTTTGACGGGAGATTCTTCGCCGCTGCCGAGGCTGACTGGTTCAACCGCTGGCGATCCGGACGTGCTACAGGCAATCCGGCCACAGGGCGTGTCAATGAGGGCATTGACAACAACGGATGGCTCTATGGTGTGCAGGTGGGGGCAGTTGCAGGCCCCAGCACACTCACTCTGAACTATGTGCGAGCCACGGGGGACGATCCGAGCACAAGAGAGACCAATGAAGATGCCCGTGAAGGCGACGCCGGTTTGAGTGACGGATACATGAAGAATTGGGGTTTTCTCATGTATCACCTGTACGGCACGGGCACAAACTTCAACGCAGACGGGTACGGCCAACCAACGAACCTTCATCATGTGGGCGCCCGTATCGACTACGCACTCGCTGCGAACATGAATTTTTGGGGTGTGTATTCCTATGCATGGAGGGACCAGCCTCAGGCATATAGACTGGGCGGCAGCTACAGGCTGGGAGTCCAGCGTTGGACAAACACCGATCTCTATAACGCGAAGGCTGGCGGTCTCGACCGTCCAGTTCCGGACAGCGCCCGAGACATAGGCTGGGAGGTAGACTTCGGAGTAAACTGGAAGATCCTGGAGCGCCTCACGTGGAATAGCCTATTCGCATACTGGCAACCGGGAACATGGTGGAGCTATGCCTATCCGAATACCGCGAACATTTACCGCCTCAACCCGGGAGTTGACCTCCCCACGGATAGAGTTAACGCGATCTTCGGAGCAGGTAGGGAGATCGATCCTCTCTATGCCATTGAGACAAACCTTATATTGAGCTTCTAAAGACAGTACCCTTCGGGAAGCCGGCAACGCGAAGTCTCATAGCTTTGCTATGCCGCATCTCACCGAATACTGTGGCACAGTCCATTCCTCCAAAGCCACGGCCGGCTTCCCTTCTTTTTCTCTCGCTCCGAGAAGGCAAAGCTTACTCTAAAAAGAAAAGAGGCTCCCGAAGGAACCTCTGAATAATGCCGACAAACGATGGGCCTAGCTCTCACCCGTTCCTGCCGAAGAGCACTCCGCACGTTGCATTTCCTGAAATCCGATCTTCATTCTCTCGGCGAACCGGCGGCCCTCTTTTTCAGCTCTCTTCAGGCCCACCCAACGGGCAAAATCGTCATCGGGCCACACAGACTCGACGCCAATTTCCACGTACCTGCTTTCGTCGTCCACCATCGGTATATCCTCCTGCCAAGGATTAGCTTGTATGCTCATTCACTATTCTATCTAGATTATTGGATGCCATCCAGCAGGAAAGGATTCATTGCCTCGGTACCCGGCCCGCCATTTCTCGTCGGGTCGTCCCCTGCAGGCACCCATTGGATGCCCCTTCGACACGGACGCGAAAATCGTGCACACTATCTGAGATGGGGGAAGCACTATGCTCTCGGAGAGGAAGCTCCGAGCTCGCGGCAGGGAATGGGGAACCATAATGAACGATCGTATTCGGAAGACCGCTTTTCTGTTGCTGGTAGGCCTGCTCGCTCTCTGCGGGTCGCGTCTCCTCACCGCAGACGTACAGGACGCAAGAGATCCCCTTGAATCCTTGAAGGTGTACGAAGCGCGCACGTCTACGGAAGATTTCGCCATCACCAATGACTATTTGGAGAGGATCGAGAACGAATGGCACTCTCTGTACAGGGACATTTGGCGTGCGAAGACCATGGACGAACGGCTCAAGGAAATGGTGGACAAGGCCGTTGACACGAAATTGGAAGCAGCAGGCTACTGGAAGATGGCCAAAGGACTCGTCTATGAAGACGTTTTCCAGGAACTTCTGCAAAGCTCGATCGACGAATCTATGCGGCTCTTCTCGCCACTATACGAGGAGTTTCTGGGCGATCTCGTCGTGCCCTTTTCGGATACTCTCGGGAAGCTCATCTCCACCTATGCCGAGGACATTAGCACGGTAAGAAAGGAGGCTACGCGGGCGCTACCGGGCTATGGGGCTCTTCTGCCACTCTCGCTGGAGCCTTCCCTCACGAGGCTTCAGTTGGAAAACCAATCTCCAACAGTTAAGCCTCCGGTCAGACCTGAGGCCATATCCACGGGCATAGCGGGGGCTTCGATTCTTGTCATCCGAAAGGTTCTCCAGAAACGCGTGATCAACAATCTCGTCAAGAGGTTGCTCGGAGCCGCGGGGAAAAAGGTGGTCGTGGTGGTTGAAGGGCCCATAGGCTGGGGCATTGGGGTCGTCCTGCTGGGTCACGACATTTACACGATCGGCAAGGAGATCAAAGAGGTGCCTCAGACAATGAAGAACGAGATCTACAAGAGTCTGCGGCAACTCTACCTGATTCAAGCACCTGCGCTAGGCTGGAAGGACGAGCTCAGAGACGAGATCAGGATAAGACTGAAGGAGACCAGGGAACTGGTCAGCGGTAAGTTTGACGCTGCAGTAAAAGAGTTGATTGCATGTCCTGCTTTTCAGCGCCTCGTATCCGATGTGGGGGAAAAGGAACACGGAGATCTGGTGACCAAGCTGTACCTGCTTCAGTCCAGGACCCCCGCCAGCATGTGTCGTCTGGCCGACATGCTGGGAGGGGTGCTACTGCGAGTGGGGCCGGAGGAGTTGAGCTGCATCGAGTCAGCGGTAAAGAATCTTGGACTGGATCTCGCTGCGGACTGGATACGGTTGGGGCCGAGCACTGTCTGCGTCCTGACCTCCTTCAGGACGGATCAGCTCTTAAGGTTCGATCCGAACCGAGAGAACCTGGCCCTCCTTGTGTGGGCAGGCCGGTTGCCGGCGGATCTGCAGGGTGTTGCTCTGGGATTGGATGCAGACACGAGAGATCGGGTCAGGAACCTGAATACTGCGCGACAGATTCAGGTGCTCAGGGGGAGAGATCCGGATCGGATTCGGGCCGAGATCGAGCGTTTATCAGATCAGGAGCGGCCTCCGGAGGCCCGGGACTTCTGGGGGGACCAGGTCAAGTCATGGGCTTCTTTGGTGCTAGCTCCGTTCGTATCCAAAAATGAAATTGACAAGGCCTTGGCAATCTTGGCTGCTTTCATGGGGGTCGCGGTGTTGGCCTTGATGGTCTGGCTCATGTACAGGATCGGCGTGTTGCGCTTGTTGGCCTGGGGGCTGAGGAGGATCTTCCCCAAGAAGTCCTCACCCGATTCGCGGCTATGACCGAGGGGGTCGCCGAGGAAAGGATGCGGGTAATGGCAAGAGACGTTACTGGACTACCAGTGGACATGATCATGAGCACGTCCAGCATTCCGCCGGTATCGGAATACGAGGCCCTGGGAATCGTGTTCGGCGCAGCAGTGATTGCTCGAAACATCGTGAGCGACCTGGGCGCTACCATAAAGAACGCCACAGGGGGAGAGCTCAAGACCTATACCGCTCTCCTGGAAAAGGCTTTTGCCAGTGCTTTGGAGCGACTTCGCACCGCGGCAGAGAAGAAGGAAGCGGACGGGGTGTTCGCGATCCGCGTGGCCACCCCTCAGATATCGGCCGGAGGAGCGGAAATATTGCTTATGGGTACAGCGTACAAGGCAAAGCCCGACCCCCGCGCTTGACTATGCCATTCTCGCCGCTTGCCACGGCAACCGGGTCAACCGCGTTGCCGCGAATACAGCCTGTATTTGTGCAATCGTCTACTTGTTTGTAGCGGTTGCCAATGATCATGCCCGTTTCTCCTGTTCAACAATGACGGGCGAGCCGCCCGTCCCGCCGGTCTGCGATCCTCCAAGAAACTTTCGCGAC
>CAYZET010000119.1:0-12852 GCA_964477215.1 uncultured Syntrophaceae bacterium
ACCCCTACGATTTCTCCATAGGCGTTGCGCAGGGGTATCCTCGTGTCCAGGAATGTAAGCGGTTCGCCGTAAATGACGCGGGTATGCTCCTCTTCGACGGTTTCCCCGTCGAGGGCCCTCATATCCCAACTCCTGACCTGTGCTGCAGCATCGCGTCCGTAGAGCTCTTCGTCCGTTGCCGACAGGAGCTCTGACGGCCTCCGTCCAAAAAGGCTGGCCATAGCCGGGTTTATGTGGGTGAATTTGAGGTTTCGATCTTTGACGTAAATTGCGTCCTGGGCTCCGTCAAATATCGCTCGAAATCGTTGCTCGCTCTCGAGTGATGCCTGTATGGCGAGCTCTCGTTCGAGCATGAGACGGTGGCGCTCGATGGAGTATGTGAGAGATCGGACGAGCAACTGACGGTTCCAGCGGTCTTTCACGATGTAGTCCTGCGCGGACTGTCGCACCGCTTCGATAGCGACGGCCTCGTCGTCCAAGCCTGACATCACGACGATGGGTAAGTCTGGCACGATCGCCCGCACTTTCTCCAGGGTTTCGAGTCCTTCCCCGTCCGGAAGCCCGAGGTCCAGCAGGACCATGTCAAATGAATCTTCTTCCAAGGCCGGGGCAATCTCGGAGATCCGGCTCACCACCGTGATGGCGAATCCAGGACCGGATTCGATCCTGCGCAATTCGTCCTGCAGGACCATGGCGTCTATCCGGTTGTCTTCCACAAGCAATATTCTCAGCGGCCTGTCATTCATTATCTCATTCATTTGTCAGGAACCTCGACGAGTCGAAACCGGAAATTCTCGAGCGCTGGTGCCGCTCCCGAGATCGGACGGTGTCAATCGCGTTTCCATTGGAGTGCTCTCCGGAGGTCGCGGTTTCCAGGTACAGCCGCTCGACCCGAGGATTCTCGCCAGATCTGCCCATGAACATGTTTTGCATACCACCCCTCCCCAGGGATTCCAGTATTTTTCGTCCACATTTCTGCAGATTAAGATCCGGATCCCGGACCTGCGGACGGGCAGCATTTGGTCCCTGTTGCGGGCAGAGTGAAGTAAAAGGTGGAGCCTGCCCCGGGTCTCGACTCAACCCAGATGCGGCCGCCGTGACGTTCGATGATTCTCTTCGTGATTGCCAGACCGATGCCTGTCCCGGGATACAGGGAATTACTGTGCAGCCGCCTGAAAACCACAAAGATCTTGTCCGAATACTCGGGCTCGATCCCAATTCCGTTGTCCGTCACCGAAAAAATCCACTCAGCTCCCTCAAGTCGGGCTGCGATATGAATGCGGGGTTGTTCGGGCCCACGAAACTTCACTGCATTTATTATGAGATTCTGAAACACCTGGCTCAACTGCGAACCGTCTACGTAGACTTTGGGAAGAGGATCGTGCGTGATCACGGCCCCCGATTCGCTGAGAGCCTGGAACAAGTCCGACAAGGTCCCTTCGAGAAGTGCCTCGCTGTCCCGCTCTTCGAATGGATTTCCTCGGGTTTTCACGCGTGAGTACTTGAGCAGGCCATTGATAAGGCTCTTCATTCTGTCCGTCGACTCTTCCGCGTACCTCATGAGTTGGCCTGCGTCGGGCCCTATCTCCTCCCCGAACCTATTTCTCAAGAGCTGTACACAACTGGTTACATTGCGGAGTGGCTCCTGAAGATCGTGTGACGCAGCGTAAGCGAACTGTTCCAAGTCTCGGTTCGACCGGGCTAACTCTTCGGCTTTTTTCTGGAGAGCCTTTTCCGTTGCCGCCCTCTCGTGTATCTCCTCTTGGAGCGCAGCATTGATGGCCCGCAGCGCGGTGGTCCTTTCTTCCACAGCGTAGGCAAGCTCGTCGCGAGTTTTTTTCAGCAGATCCTTGGCCTCCTTTTGTGCCGTGACGTCGTTGCCAACGGAAAGGATTTCCACAACCCGATGGCCGTCGTCCAGGATGGCTTTGTTCGTCCAGGAGACCCAGGCACGGGTACCATCCTTACGAACATTTTCGTTCACGAATGTCGCATACTGGTCCGGATTCCGCAAAATCTCCTCGGTCAGCCTGCTCAGATCCTGCCCCTCGGAGTCAACTTCCGGGACGAGCATTATAATATTCTTGCCCACCACTTCCGCGGCGGAATAACCAAAAAAGCTCTCCGCGAATTTGTTAAAAAATGTGACTGTTCCTGGAGGCTTCCACCGGATGATGACACTGTTCGCAAGATTGACGAGCTCCAACCATGCCATAGCCTCTTCACCCCGCAGGAGGCACGGTGCGCACGAGCCATTTTCATCGCGAAACACAACTTGAATCGCGGGGCTACCGTAGAAAGTCACTCGGGCGGCTACTGCTTCCAATCTCGAGCTCCGCCCCGTGGCTCGGACGATCACCTCTTGGGCATCTCCGCCATTTTCACTTCGTTCGACCGTTTCCAGAAGGATCTCCCAGTCTCCGGGCTCGATGAGGTCCTCAACGGGGACCCCGTGAAGGGAGCTCAGGTCTTTCCTTGCAAGAATCCCACACGCGGCCCGATTGGCAAAAACAACTTGTCCATCTTTGCATATTAGGACGCCATCTCGAATTAGCTCGCATAATCTAAGAAAATCTCGGTTCATTTCCGATTCCTACCGCGGTGCCTCGGAATCACTACTACCGTTGCGCGTCCTGCAGTCGGGCCTCTTAGAACAGTAACGGACAAATAGTCACCGTGAGCGCTAGGAGAGAATGGCTTCACGCTGAATCTGCCCAACGTAAACCCCTCGATGAGGTCCAGGATCGGTCTGTGAGCCCTCTGAACGATCTTAGGGGAAGTACTGGAGCCCGTCAACAGAAGTGCTGACATGGCGAGGACAGGGTGAGGGAATCCTCCGGAAACAATGTCCGATTCTAGGACAGTGTGCATGATTGTCGGAATTCCTCCTAATGTATGAAATCCACACTTGAAATTCAAGTAAATCCCGATCGAGACTGAACGCAGCCATTTCTCTCATTGACCATCCTTTGTCCGGCCACTTGCCATCCCCAGATGCGGCCGATCTCCTAACCATTTGAAGTTCTGTTGTGTTTTCAAAGGAACCGCTCTGTGGCATGTTTGTTGCTTTCACCCACGCTCAAGAGAAATTGGTACACGCATGGAGAAGTCCGGGAGCAAGAATTGAGCCATGAGCAGCACAGCAGGGCTAGTTCCCGAGAAAGTTGGGGCGCCAATATTCCTGGATTCTCCAATAGTGCTTATCGCTCGACACGGGAACAGTCCTTGCGGTGATGCCGAGAAGCTCTTTGGGGGAGCTCCCTTTTCAACAGACCAAGCGCTAGCGGTCAGAGGCTGCATGCAGGACAACGGCGAGGCAGTCATGTCTGTCCTAATCGGCCGATTGTTCGTACCCTCTGTCGAAATGAAGGTCATCGACGCGGGCCTTGGAGGGGCGACCGGCCATGCAACACTGAGGAATTTGGGAGGTATCGTCACGTGGAATCAAGCTCGACGAGGGATGCGACCTGGGTCGTCCACGTGCCTGCCATTCGCGCTGAGCCTGTGCCGGTGAAATCGGCGAACGAGACCTTGGCCGTGGGCTGCAGACGGGTACTCGTCATGGACGATCAGCCTGAGATCAGGGAACTGGCTGCCGAAGCCCTTGCTTATCTCGGATATGATGTCGAGACTGCCGCTGACGGACCGGAAGCGATAGCCCTGTACCAGCGAGCACTCAAAGAGGACAAGCCCTTTGGCGTCGTGATTCTCGATTTGACCATTCCAGGCGGTATGGGCGGCAGAGAAGTGGCACGTCATATTCTCAAAATGGATCCGAAGGCTAAGCTCGTTGTGGCCAGCGGCTATTGCACGGACCCTGTCATGGAGAATCATCAGGCATACGGCTTCTGCGCCATGCTTCGAAAGCCGTACACGCTCGGTGAAATGAGTCAGACCCTGCTTGATGTGATGGCACGCGATTGAGCGTCCCCTGTGTCCTCTACCGTTCAAGTGGCTCTATGGCTGTGATCCACATAGAAAACCGCGTGCAGTTTCCGATTCCCCTGTTTCCCGATCGAGACACGGCGGGGAGTGCCCTTGCGGCATTCTTGAAGGCCCAGCCGAGGGAAGGCGCAATTGTTTTGGCTCTTCCTCGGGGCGGGATCCCTGTAGGTGCTCCCCTTGCGCGAGCGTTGCACGCACCGCTGAGACCCGTCCTGGTTCGGAAGCTTCCTATTCCGGACTCTCCTGAAGCTGGATTCGGTGCCGTCGCCATCGATGGCAGCCGGGTCCTCAATGAAGATCTGTTGAGGCGCATCCAGCTCTCTCCGGCAGAAATCGAAGCGGTGACCGAACAGGTGCTCGCGGAGGTCCGTCGGCGTGCCCTGGCGTATGCCGGACATGAAGAGCCTCCCGAAGTGACGGGTTCAGAAGTTTATTTGGTGGATGATGGGCTCGCGTCCGGTTTTTCGGTCCTTGCGGCAGCCAGAATGGTACGAAAGAGTAATCCGCGGGCAATGATACTTGCTGTTCCGACCACGCCGATGAGCTCGCTGACCGCGGTCGACCCGTACTTTGACGAGATCTTCGCCGTTGTGGCTCAGACTCACGGTCCCTTTGCCGTGGCCTCCTTTTACCGGGACTTTCACGAAATGGAGGACAGTGAGGTCACCCGCATCCTTTCTGAAACGAACCTGGCCGTATCAGGCCTGAAATGAAACGACGGATTTCCCGTAGCGCCGGCGTCTCTCCGGTATCTTACCGCACTAAAGAAGCGCCGGCCAGATGCATGTGCTACGAAATGACGCGGTAAGCCGCACGCTCAGGCTATCCCCCCCTCAGCCGGTAAGGGCGACCGCCGGTCACACCTACGGACCATGAGCTCCTACGGTACTTCTACCGCAAAGATCAACGCTCCACCCCACAGTTGCAGTTGCAGGTTTGCGACCTGCCCTTTCCTGAATAGAGTTGAAACCACTACCAAACGTTTTCACAAAATGAGAGCGACAGCTTCAGCAACCCTTCCGCGAATGTCTCATTGACAAATCGCAAGTCTATAATTGACCGCTGGTACAGGGTGGAGTACTATGCTGTACGGGTAAATGGGGCCGAGGGGTCAAGTTTGTTACGATTCGCAAAGATGAGCCGAGCATCTTGCCGATCCCCCAGCGGACCTCAGAAACGTTGGCGGAGACACCGGACTCTCCAGGACAAACGCCGTCCGGCGGACACGCTTGACCTCGACAGAACAGGCTATGGTAGGTTTTTTCAGAACAACTGTTCGTGCGCGAGGTTTGCCAAGAGCGGACAATCCCTTCTTTCGTCCAGGAGGACGATCCATGGCCAAGAACACAAGAGAGCAGGGCTCCAAGGAAGAAGTTGCAGAAAAGACCTCGGACGTCGAGAGTGGCGAGAAATCCGGGACCGACACGGAGGCGGAGAAGCCCAAGTCGGCCGGAAGGAAAGGAAAGGCCCGAAAGCAGCGAGACACGGCCGATCCGGTCGGCACTCGAAAACCCTCTCAGGAGGGACGTACGCAGCCACGGGAACCTGATCTCACTGGAGGGCACAACGAGAAAGCCGAGGAAGATTTAGGTAAGCAGAAGGCGACACCGCTGTCGCGCAAACGCGTTTCCAGAGTGGAGACCAAGAGGTCCGAGGGCGGAGATACTATGCCGGGACGCAAGCATCGAGGCTCGCGAGCTCGCAAAGGCAAGCCCGGCAAAGAGCTGACACAAGGAGCTCGAGGCAACGAAAGGAAAAGCTCTTCCGAAAACGTTTCGAGACAGAATGTCATTTCCGGTCCCAACGCGCTGGACTTTCCCATTGTTGCAATCGGAGCTTCCGCGGGGGGATTGGAAGCCTTTGAAGCTTTCTTCACGAACATGCCCCCTGACGCGGGCATGGCCTTCGTAATCATTCAGCATCTGGACCCAAGCCACAAGAGTATCTTGGCTGACCTCCTTCGCCGGTACACCAAGATGGAGGTCCGTCAGGTCGTGGACCGAACGAAGATCAAGCAGAATTGCGTATACGTCATTCCTCCTAATGCTAATCTTGCTGTTCTCCACGGAACACTCCACTTGCTTGACCCTGTCCAGAAACCTGGGATCCGCACCCCGATCGACTATTTCTTCCGGTCTCTTGCCGAGGACCAGAAGGAAAATTCTATCTGCATAGTAATGTCCGGCACGGGTTCCGAGGGCACTCTCGGACTTCGGGCAATAAAGGGAGAGGGTGGAATGGGTATGGTCCAGGCCCCCCTGACCGCCAAGTACGACAGCATGCCCACGAATGCCATAGCCACGGGCCTGGCCGACTACGTGCTGCCGCCCGAGAAGATGCCTGCCCAGCTCATAGACTATGTGAATCATACGAGGGAAGGCAGGGTCACATCGACCAGGATTGCTCCCAAGACGGTAGACCTCCTGGACAAGGTCTTTATCCTCGTGCGCGAGCACACGGGCCACGATTTTTCTCTGTACAAGAGCAATACAATCTTGCGTCGGATCGATAGAAGGATGGCAATTAACAGGGTTCGCGTCCTCGAGGATTACGTACGGATCCTGCAGAATACGCCGGAAGAGGCTCGCGTTCTCTTCAAAGAGTTGCTCATAGGGGTCACAAGTTTTTTCCGTGATCCCGAGGCGTTCCAAGCCTTGAAGAAGAAAGCGCTCATGAAGCTGATCAGGGAGAGGCCCAAGAATAGCCCGCTGCGCATATGGGTCCCTGGATGCGCCACAGGGGAGGAAGCATACTCCATTGCCATGATTGCCAGAGAGTGTATGGATTCTCTTCAAACTGAAGCGGAGGTTCAGGTTTTCGCGACAGACATAGACGCCGAGGCCATCGAGGCTGCTCGGACAGGGATCTATCCCCGAAGCATTGTAGTGGACGTGAACGAGGAGCGCCTCCGGAGGTTTTTTGTGGAAGTGGACGGCTCGTTTCAGGTGAAGAAGGACATTCGCGACAAGTTGGTGTTTGCCATACAAAACGTAGTGGCAGACCCTCCGTTTTCAAGACTGGATCTGGTGAGCTGCAGGAATCTCATGATCTACCTGACCTCCGAGCTTCAGCGGAAACTCATACCCCTCTTTCATTACGCGCTCCGCAAAGACGGGTTTCTCTTCCTTGGGACGGCGGAGACGGTGGGCGAATTCGGAGACCTATTCTCGACGGAGGATAGAAAATGGAAGCTCTTCAAACGGAGAGAAAGAGACCTCACGGTGGAAGGTGTTGCCTACCTGCCGATCCTGCGAAGGTCGGATGCCACAGATCCGCGGCCGATCCTACGATTGCCCTCAGCGGCACGGGGCATCAATTACTCAGAGGCAGTAGACAGGCTGATGCTCGACCTGTACAGCCCTGCAGGGGTTGTCGTCAATGTGCACGGAGAAATTCTCTATGTACACGGCCGGACCGGCAAATTCCTGGAAATGGCCCCCGGACATTCTTCCATGAACGTCGTAAACATGGCGAGGGAAGGGCTGAGACTGGAGCTGGCAGGGGCATTGCGAAAAGCTACGGGTCTGAAACGAGAAATCCGTTGTGAGGGCGTGAAAGTCGTCACGAACGGAGGAGAAGAGCGGATCAACCTGATGGTGAAGCCGTTTCATGAGTCCGAGCACTTCAAGGAAACCTATATGGTGATTTTCGAAGAGGTCCACGAGAAGCCTCAAAAGGAGGACTCTCCTGCTTTGACACCATCAGACGGCGCTCAATCGCGAGTCAAGGAGTTGGAGCAAGAGCTGAAAGCAACCCGCGAGTATCTCCAGAGCACGATTGAAGAGCTCGAAACCGCGAACGAAGAGTTGAAGTCTACGAACGAGGAGCTCCAATCAAGCAACGAAGAAATGCAGAGCACCAACGAGGAGCTCGAAACGTCAAAGGAAGAGCTGCAGTCAGTAAACGAGGAATTGGCTACCGTGAATACCGAGCTCCAACAGAAGATAGACGATTTGTCCAAGGCGAGCAGCGACATGCAGAACCTGTTGGCGAGCACTCAAGTTAGCACCATCTTCCTGGATACGGCTCTGCGCATTCGGCGATTCACGCAGCCGGTGACGGATTTCATACCCCTGATTGCATCCGATGAGGGAAGACCGCTGGCACATGTCGCTACCAACCTGCATTACGACAAACTAGTGCTTGATGCTCAGGAAGTGCTCAGGAGCCTGGTCCCGATCGAAAGGGAAGTCCAATCTCACCAGGGCCAATGGTACATCATGCGCGTACTGCCATACCGGACGGTGCACAACGTAATCGACGGGGTCGTCATCACCTTTAACGATGTGACAAAGCTCAAGACTGCTCTCAATGAGCTCGAAAAGTCCCGCTTGCAGCAGTACGAAGTTGATCGGCGGTGCAAGTTCGCGGAAAGCATTGTCTATACCGTTCGAGAATCACTTATGGTCTTGGATCAAGACCTGAAAGTTGTATTTGCAAATGAATCGTTCTCCAGAGTCTTCCGTATCGACTCCAAGGACATCGAGGGTAAGCCGTTCTTCACACTGGGAAACCACCAGTGGGATATTCCCCCGGTCCGGCAACTCCTGGAAGGCATCCTCTCCCAGCAAACAAGCTCCGAGGGCGTAGAGGTCCGCCAGGAGTTCGAACATATAGGGAGCCGAACCTTGCTGCTCTACGCCAGGGGTCTCAAGGACTTCGGAGCAGAGGGACGGTTTATTCTGCTTACCGTCGAAGATGTCACCGACAGGATGAAATGAGCTCTCGACCAGGAGATAGTGGTGGACGAGCGAGCTCACCCGGCACCCGATAGGCGGCTTATAGTCACCTCAGTGGACAGACACCATATGCGCTAAAATTCAGTGTATGGCGCGAAAATTGCAAAATCCATCGGCGAGCAGGCGGAGCAAAGGAGTGGCCGGACGTGTCTACAGAAAGCGAAGAACAGCAGGAGACCTCTCGTCTATTGAGACGCCAAGCCGAAAAGACCCTCAAGAGAAACTCAGCTCGCGAGATAGATGTGAGCACACTTTCCCGAGAAAAGATCGAGGGGCTGTTCCACGAGTTGCGCGTCCATCAGATCGAGCTGGAAATGCAGAACGAGGAGATCCGGAGGGCCCAACAGCAGTTTCAGCGGCTGATGGAGAAGTATTTCGAGCTCTTCGACCGGGCCCCGGTGGGATACTTCATTTTGGACTCCCATGACGTCATCGAAGAAGTCAACAAGGCCGGAGTGAAGCTCTTGGGTCGCGAAAAGAATGCCCTGATCGGGTCTCAATTCATGAATTTTGTCACTGTTGAGTCCCGGGACGCGTATCGTGTGTACAGACAGTCTGTGATGGAGGGGACAGAGCCCAAGTCCTGCGAGCTCAAGCTCAGGAAAAGAGGCGGCACGCTAATCTGGGCGCACATCGAGAGCATGCGGCTCAAGGAGGGGTCGAATCAGCCCCAACGGTGCCTCGTAATCGTCACTGACGTGACCGAGAGGCGAATTGCGGACGAGAAGCTCAAAGCGAGCGAACGACGGTATCGGGAAGTCTTTGACAATTCGCCGGATCCCATGATCATTCATCACAAAGGCCTGATCG
Organism: uncultured Syntrophaceae bacterium; assembly: GCA_964477215.1. Classification (GTDB taxonomy): domain Bacteria; phylum Desulfobacterota; class Desulfomonilia; order Desulfomonilales; family Desulfomonilaceae; genus JBFMDN01. The sequence goes on from CAYZET010000119.1 coordinate 9,495, forward strand.
ATACAGCCAACAAGGCAGGTCGCGAGCTTCTTGGAGTGAAACAAGAGGATGAAGTGCTCGGCCTGGCACTGGCCGATCTCGTGGATCCCGATACGAACGCATGGTTCCACAGGGTCAGTCAGAGGGTCGCGGAACGGGGGGAGTCTGATGCCTTTACCGAACAATTGTTAACACGGCGTGACGGAACCTCCCGCAATGTGGAGATCGCGTCAGTGCCCACCACGTACAGAGGCATACGAGCAGTGCTCACCGTGGGTCGAGATGTGACGGCCCGCAGGGAAGGCTCGTCCTCGCCAGGTTCCACGACGTGACGGCCCGCAGGGAAGCGGAAAAACGGCTGGCGCAGAGTGAAGCCCGATACAGAGGCCTTTTCGAGAACATGGGCAACGGTGTGGTGGTGCTTGGAGTGGTCGGTGAAGGGGAAGACTTCGTCTGCGATGAGATCAATGCTGCGGCTGAGGCTATTTTCGGAAGGAGAGTCCAAGAAGTTGCGGGCAAGTCCATCTTTGACGTATGCCCTGTTACTCGGGACATGAACGTGCCGGAGTTTCTCAAGAGTGTCTGGAGCACAGGGAATCCGGAGAGTCGATCTTTCTATTCAATAAAAGACGGTATAATCGAGTTCTGGATTGAAAGCTTCACGTACAAGCTTCAAACCGGTGAAATTGTATGGGTGTTTAGTGACGAGACCGAGCATCGCCGGGCAGAGCAAGCGCTTCGGGAAAGCGAAGAGCGCTTCCGGACCGTCTTCGAGGCAGCCCAAGACGGTATCTACATCAAGAACCGCGCCCTGAGGTACACCCATGTGAACCATGCCATGTGCTCGTTGCTGGGGCGCTCTCCAGAAGAAATTATCGGGCGCAGAGACGATGATCTCTATGATCCGACTACGGCTGGCCGCATCACTGAGCGTTCGCATCGCGTTCTCAAGGGCGAGACTGTGGAGGCCGAAGAAGCGAGGACAGTCAACGGCGAGCCGGTGGTCTTCATGGATACCATGTTTCCTCTCGGAGCGAGGGGCGAATCGGCAACGATTGGCGGCATCTGCGGCATCATCCGAAATGTGACGGAACGAAGAAAAGTGCGCGGGGTGATGAAGAAACAGGCTGAAGACTACCCCTCTGCGGCCATGCACATCGTCATGAAACAAGCAAGGGTGGCAGCAGCAACTGACTCCATAGTGCTTCTCCAGGGTGAAAGTGGAAGCGGAAAGGACTACCTCGCATCCTGGATACACGACCATTCCTCCCGGGCCGGCGGTCCCTATTTCGCGATAAATTGCGCCGCACTTTCGAGAGAGCTGGTAGAGTCCGAGCTGTTCGGCCACGAGCGAGGGTCGTTCACCGGCGCTGAAAGGCGCAAACGCGGCATGCTCGAGTTGGCTGAGGGGGGCACGATCCTTCTCAACGAGATAGGAGAGCTCGATCCCGCGGTGCAATCGAAGCTCCTTGTGTTCCTGGATAACAAGTCATTCCTCCGTGTGGGGGGCCAGCAAGCGGTACAGGTGAACTGCCGGTTGATTGCCGCGTCCCATAGAGATCTGGAAGAGGAAGCTCAACACGGCCGATTTTTGAGGCCGCTGCTGTATCGGCTCAACGTCTTTCCCATCCGGATCCCGCCGTTGCGGGAGAGAGTTGAGGACATTCCCATTGTGGTCGGAGAAATTCTCGATACGCTCACGGACGAACTGCAGCTCACCCGGTTGCCGGTCGTAGACGAGCAAACCATGCGGAGACTGACCAGCTATGATTGGCCAGGCAATGTCCGCGAGCTTCGCAACGTGCTTGAGCGATCCCTTATGCTTTGGGACGGCCGGCACTTCGACATAGCGTTTCCTACCCCGGACAAAGGCGACGAGGAGTGGTCGTACACGGTGCGGTATGAGCCGGGTAAGAGCATCCAGGATATCACGAACGAGGTGCTCCAGGCTCTCTATGAAGAGGTTCTGCTCAAGAGCGGAGGCAACAAGGCTGAAGCAGCGCGCCGACTCGGTCTCTCCCGGGGTGCTCTGTATAGGCTATCGACGCGGGTGTCCAGTATAGACACACCATCTGAGGGAACCGCGCGTACAGAAGACTCGTAAGAGATCGTAATGATTATCTCGGCACCACACACGTCTCTCGACAGTACTCGGTTTCCGCGCGCATCGACTTCGCGAGGAATTCTTCTCGCATCCTTCCAATCGTCATAACATGTCTATATAACATACGATTGTTTCTTTTTATCGTCGATTGTCGGCCCTGGCGTGATGATTGCACGATGTCAACACGGGTTGCTGGGAATAGCTATTTGTGTTCCAACGAGCCACCGGTCCCCTGCTAAGGGGAACTAGCCAACATTACAAGGTTTTCTCGGACGAACGGGGCAAACTGAGCTGAGGGAGCATCACCGTTGCGGGAAGCGGTTATTGGGCGAGCCCCCTGAGGCCACCGGACCGTGACTTTCCCCCAGCCGGTGCCCCCCCGCTCAAGAGACGAGAAAAATTTCTTGACGCTAAGGGAGCAGTCATTGAAGCAAGGGTTCGCATGCAACTCCGCGTGTCGGGGGAGGAGCGAGAATCGTCCAACCGGTTTCGACGGGGGAGTCACAAGGCGCCATGGGAGGGAGAGTGTTCCGGAGGCGCCTCAATTCTCAGGCACGGAAAGGGCGGCTCTTCGGAGCCGTCCCCCGGTGCTGTCGTGCATCGTCTCAGCCGAGATTTCAGAAGATTATGCGTTAGCCGCGAGAGCGTACGGCAGGCTCGTGCCTGAAGGAAGCGCAGTAGGTCCCATCGGCATCTATTCCGTAATATCGATCTGTCCTCACGTCGGCGATAGCGCAAGGCATAGGGCTCTGGTCCTGTATCCAGGTTGCGGAGCAGTGCACGACGCGAAAGCCATCGATTTGGCACAGTTCGAAGGAGGCTACCATGTTTGCCCAGTGCATGACCGTGGAGGCCAGACTGATGGGTGATCGTCCATTATCCCGGAGAAGGCGGGTGCTCTTGATCGAGGACAATCCAATAGACGTCATGATGGCTGAAGAGGCGTTCAAAGAAGGAGCTGTCGACACGATCGTTTCGGTCGTGCGCGACGGAACCGAAGCACTGGACTACCTGCGCCAACAGGGCAAATTCACGGCTGCCTGCCTCCCGGACTTCATCCTCCTGGACTTGAACTTGCCCAAGAAAGACGGCCGACAGGTCCTCGCGGAGATCAAAGCCGATCCAGTGCTCAAGAGTATACCCGTTGCCGTGCTTTCAGGCTCGAGTGACGAGGACGACGTTCGGGCGTGCTACGACCAGCACGCGAACTGCTATATCGTAAAGCCATCCCGATTGGAAGATTACATTCGGACTATCAGCGCTCTGGACCGGTTC
>CAYZET010000120.1:0-12827 GCA_964477215.1 uncultured Syntrophaceae bacterium
GGGAGAGGGTGGGGTGAGGGCTCCATGGGCAGTATCCTCCCTCACCGTACCACTTATTCTGCTGTTTCCCGAGTTTTGAGACAGTTTCTTTGAACCTGCCCTCCATTGAAACAGGCTCTGAACCTGCCCTTCCCTAAAGGGAGAAGTTTGCCAAATACGTGACCGTACTTATGAGATCCTGTACTTAGGGACTTTTCCACTTTCTTCGCTTCTTACCTGCTTTCGTGCTCAGTCGGAGGTTTGGACTCCCGTATTGCGAGCCCGAGCAGCCGAGAGATCTCATACACTGCTTTTTCGAGCCCGGGCAGCGTCGCCGACCGAAACCAGCGTGCAGCGTCAGATTCCTCGAATGCCGCAAGCTCTTCCAACTCCTTGTCTGAAAGAGATGCGAAGGTCCGTGACAGCGATGCGATCGCCATTTGCTCGAAGATAGCCCCGGGTGCCATGGCCCGGTCCGCGAACGATCGAAGGCGACTCCGCACCGCGGCGGCCTGATCCTCCTGAGCGTCTCCCGAGTCCAATAGGCCACGGATCATGCTGTTGAACAGGCGCTCCTGAGCTCGTGCCACTTCTGTCGCCTGAACGATTCTCCGGAGCAAAGGGATCCGAGAATCTTCCATAAGGGCCAGGGAGGTCCTGCCTTCCCTCACTTGGGAAAGAGCGGTTGCCAGAAGCGCCCCGGCCTGCAACTCTCCTATCCTCTTGCCCAGCTTGGATTCGTAAAAATCGATGACATGGTTCATCTTGCTTTGATCGAATTGAGACTTCAGGGACTCTCGGACCGTCTCAAGGATCTGTTTTTCTCCAAACGACTTGTCGATCCGGGTTCGTATTTTGCCCCTCAGACTCGCATCAGAGAAGGCATCGCCGGGAAATGCTCCAACGATTGCAGGGATGAGAGTTTTTGCCTGACTCTGGAGACCCGATCGCCTCAAAGAACGCTCGACAAGCTGATCCACCTCGTCGCACTTCCCAGTGGAACAGACCCACACGGAGACAAACGCCACGAGCACTATTAACCACACAATGCTCGCTCTATCCGTCCTTGCGCTACCGGCCCGTGGCCTTTGTGTGTTGTCGGGGAGGCCTGTCCGATCAGAGCTCATGAAATTCAGCCGGGATCTCCCTCAGCTCTCCTTCCGGGGTAACGTTCACCAGGGTTACCGTGGCGGTCACAAGATAGTCTCTTGGCTCCCCCTTCTTGATCACGATTTGCTTGACCACCACCCGAAACTTGGTGGTGTGCTCTATCCATGTCCTCACCACGAGCAGATCGCCAAGTCTGGCAGGAGAGTGGAACGCTATTTCGATCTTATGGACCATGAAGAAGATCCCGCGGTCATGGTAATTCTCCACGCTTTCCAAGCGCTCTTGCACGTATTCGCTCCGGGCTCGCTCGAGATACTTCAAGTAGTTTGCATGGTACACGACTCCCATGCAGTCTGTGTCCTCATAATAGACCTTGCACTCGAAAAGACACTCCTTGGAGGCTTCATTCGCTCGCCCGACTGCTCGTTTCCCGTTCGGCATTCTCTTCTTCTCCGCACCGGCCTTCTCTCGGACCAGTCCCGCAAAGATCCTCTCCCCAGGCATTCCGGGTGGCCATGCCTTTCCAGAGAAGAGAAATAGTAGCATATTCCTTGCGAACGGAGAACAAGCACCCAAAGACCCGGGAGATCGCACGCCTGATGGTACGATCGAGGGTCGCAAAGAAGGAACCGATGGAACGAACATCGGCTGTCGGGCCTTACCGAAGACCGCTGCTTGGGGCGCACCTGTCCATCGCCGGAGGTGTCCATCGAGCGCTCGGCAGGGGAGAAGAGCTCGCCTGCACGGTCATTCAGATATTCACGAAGAATGCTTCTCAGTGGAAAGGCCGTGCCCTGAGCGCCGAAGAGATCGAAAAGTTCCACAGTGAACAGACCAGGACCGGGATTGAGGTGATAGCCCACGCAGCGTACTTGATCAACGTGGCATCTCCCGATCGAAGCCTCGCAATGCGCTCGATCGGTGCCTTGAGGGAGGAAATGGAGCGGGCCGAGATGCTCGGCATTCCCTGTGTTGTCTTGCACCCTGGCGCCCATTCGGGCTCTGGAGAGCAGGCAGGAATCAAAGCGGTGATCGAATCACTCAATGTCGTAATTCGGGACACGGAGGGTTTTCATGTCCGTCTGCTCCTGGAGAACACTGCGGGCCAAGGAAGCGTGCTCGGCCACAGATTCGAGCACCTCAAGCACATGATAGAGGGCTCGGTCGCGCCCGAGCGCCTTGGAGTTTGCATCGATACTTGCCACCTCTTTGCAGCAGGGTACGATCTTTCTCGCTCCAAGTACGATGACACGATGGAGCGTTTGGAGAGGGCAGTGGGTGTGGAGAAGGTGGAAGTCCTCCATCTCAATGACAGCAAGAAGGGTTTGGGATTGCGGGTGGACCGGCACGAACAGATCGGGCTCGGGAGCTTGGGACTGGATCCGTTCCGGCTGATCATGAACGAACCGCGTTTTGAAAATACCCCGAAGATTATCGAAACCCCAAAACAGCACCGCGGCGTTGATATGGATCCCGTGAACCTTCGGCTCCTGAGGAGTTTAGTCCGCGCGGCAAAGTAATGTCTCCGCTCGGGCTCCCTGCGGGGTTCCGAAGCAGATCGCCGCTCTCTTACCGACAAGCCGATAAGGAGGGTTTATTGTTCAGCCCTTCCCCCGAAAAGGTGCCAAGAGGGGAATTTTTGAGCAAGAATGGCCCCTATCTTTTGACAAATCGCTTCTCCGCGCGCGAGCCAATGGTTACCCATTCAACGGAATTCTGATATGCTACGAAGGTCGAGCGCTATTTGTCGCCTCCCAAGAGCCCTGAGGTGGTATAAATCGTGAAAAGTGGAATGATTGTACTTAAGACAAAGAAAGAAATTCAGATAATGCGGGAAGCGAACCGTATTGTCGCAGAAATACTGCAAGAGATCGGTGAACGGATTGCTCCCGGAGTCACCACCGCAGAGCTGGACGATGTGGCGGAACGGCTGATACAGAAGCACCGGGCAACGTCGGCATTCAAAGGGTATCGCATGCGCAATCAAAAGCCCTACCCTTCCAACATCTGCTCGTCTGTCAACGAGGAGGTGGTTCACGGTATCCCCGGTGCCCGCAAATTGAAAGAAGGGGACATCGTGAGTATAGATGTGGGCGTGATCCACAATGGGTTCGTTGGGGACGCGGCCAGGACATTTCCGGTGGGAAATATTTCGGAGACTGCTGCGAGACTGTGCAGGGTCACGCGTGAGTCCCTTTACAAGGGCATAGAAAAGGCGGTCCCCGGGAATCGACTTTTCGACATATCAGCGGCAATTCAAGCCCATGTGGAATCGAATGGGTTCAGCGTAGTGAGGGATTTTGTGGGGCACGGCATAGGCCGAAATATGCACGAGCCGCCCCAGATTCCCAATTATAAGGGGGTGGGATCGAATCCGCGCCTCCAGACCGGCATGGTCTTGGCTCTCGAGCCGATGGTCAACGAAGGCACCTGGCGAATCAGGCTCCTCGATGACGAGTGGACCGCTGTCACCGCGGACGGCAAGCTCTCGGCTCACTTCGAGCACTCGATCGCAATAACGGATGACGGACCGTACATTCTGTCAGAGCTCTAGTTCACCAACAATTGAAGCGATTGTTTAGGTGGGGCAATAGAATCATGCCCGTCCTACGGAGCGGAAACCGGGTTACATTCCATGATTCCCCAGAGTCACATCAGCAAACTGAAGAACCTCAAGCGCTATGACGTCGTGCGTATGGTAGGTGAGGGAGGGATGGGAAAGGTCTACCTGGCCATGGACAAGATCATCCGCAGGCCAGTAGCCATCAAGGTATTTTCTCTCGACTCCGTCAGAGAAGAGGGTAACGCTCGGGAACGGTTTCTGCGTGATTTCTTTCTCGAAACTCAGACCGCGGGGGCACTTCTTCATCCCAACATTGTGGTGATCTACGATGTCGGGAAGAAGCACGATCTTCTCTATATGGTGATGGAGTACGTGTATGGAAAAACGCTCCTGGCGGTCCAACGCTCTTCTCCCCTGAGTATCAAGAAAGCCGTCGAGACCACCTTTGAGCTGGCACTAGCCCTTGATTATGCTCACTCGCAGGGAGTCGTCCACAGAGATATCAAGCCCGAGAACATTATTGTTTCGACGCAAGGCCTTCCAAAAATCACGGATTTCGGGATTGCCAGATTTCGCAAGGACCTCAAAGGTCATCGTCTCGAGGTCGTCGGTTCTTCGCGCTTTATGGCCCCTGAACAGATCCTGAGACGCGAACAGGACCACAGGGTAGACATCTACCAACTGGGGGTTCTGCTCTTCGAGCTCATTACGAGACAAGCGGCGTTCAAGGGCCTCTCTTCGGAAGAGACGCTCGCGAAAATCTGCACCGAAGTTCCTCCTCCACCGGGGCGAATCAACCCAGAGGTGCCGGAGCAGCTCGACTGGATCGTGAACCGATGCCTGGACAAATCTCCCGGCAAGCGGTTCTCAACGGCACGGGAGCTTGCAGATGCGCTGGCAGAGTGCCTGAAGTCCGGCATCCATACGGGCATCCCGCCGGACGAAGAACTGGTGAGGGGTCTGAGAAAATTCGAGATGTTTGCCACGTTCACTGACCCGGAAATACACCAGTTGGCGAATGTGGGGCAATTCATCACGTGTGATGAGGGAACCCAAATCATCCAAGAAAACGAGAATGACTCGAATTTTTTTGTCCTGCTTGAGGGGAGCGTCAAAGTGGTCAAGCAATCCCGCGTATTATCCAATTTTCTGCCGGGTGCTTGCTTTGGTGAGATAGGTGCCTTCTCGAGACAGAAACGATCGGCAGCGGTTATTTGCCAGGAAAAAAGCAAGCTGTTACAGATCAACGCACTGTTGTTCAGACAGCTCGATCCGTTGCTCCAGCTCAAGATGCTTCAGATAGTGGTTCGCAACCTGGCTAGCCTTGTAATATCTCTCGATTCGGAAATCATGAAGCTCACTCACGGCAAGGGGTTGAGAGAGGCTCCCTCCGTGTGTCCGGTATGCGCGTTCGACAACCAAGCGCCCATAGAAGTGTGTCCCCAGTGTGGGCTCATTCCGGGTGCAGTGGAAGATTCTTCCGGAGGAGCCCCGGGCGTTGATCTGGACACGGATCGCGCAAACCCCTCGCAGGCTTCTTCTCAAAATGATTGATCTTCGAGTTTCTTGTGCCGAAAGTTCTATGCTTGAAGAAGATACGATAAGAAATGGCGAGCTCTCCGGGCGAACCAGTGCAGCGTCCCGAGAGCCTACTCCCGGAGTCTCCATGGCGGATGTTTTCTCCTTGTTGGAAGGCAAGCGCGTGACGGTAATGGGCCTAGGATTGCTCGGACGCGGCCTGAGGGACACGCTCTTTCTTGTGCGGTGTGGAGCCAAGGTTACGGTGACAGATTTGAAGAGCGCCGAGGAACTGGCCCCCTCTCTCCAACGTCTCAGCGGCTTACCGGTGACATTCAGGCTGGGCGAGCACCATCCGGACGATTTCATCAATGCCGATATGATTCTAAGAAATGCGGATGTGCCCAGGTCTTCGCGATTTCTCAAGCTGGCCCAAGACCATGGCGTGCCGGTAGAGATGGATGAAAGTCTCTTTTGCAAGCACTTTCGAGGCCATGTTGTCGGCATAACGGGAACCCGCGGCAAGACCACGACGAGCACGCTGATATTCCGAATTCTCTCACGACACCGGCAAAGAGTGTTTCTCGCGGGAAACATCATGGGCGAAGCAACTCTTCCCCTGCTCGAGCACGCGACAGAGCTCGACACCGTGGTGCTGGAGCTCTCGAGCTGGCAGCTCCAGGGATTTCACGATGCCAAGATCTCTCCACATAGTTCCGTATTTACGAATATCTATCCGGACCACCTGAATCGATATGCTGGAATGGCCGAGTACGTGAACGATAAAAAGGCCATATTCTGTTATCAAGAGAAGAGAGACTTCTGCACGTTCAACAGGGATCAGCAGGAGACTGCCGACATGGGCTTGGAGGCGCCCGGTGGAGTCGGCTTTTTCTCACGGGAGGATGTGCCCGAGGATTGGGACATCAAACTTCCGGGCCCGCACAACCGAGAAAACGTTGCGGCTGCTCTGTCCCTGTGCCGACGGCTGGGAGTCCCTGTTGAGATTATACGATCTGAGGCCGAGCGCTTTTCGGGAGTTGAGCACCGACTGCAGTGGGTCGGAGAGCGAGACGGCGTGGAATTCGTCAATGATTCGACGAGCACTACTCCAGTTGCCGGTTGTTGTGCCCTCGACGCGATCGGTGGCAAGCGAATTCTCCTCATCGCGGGTGGAGCGGACAAGAAGCTCGATCTGGTAGCCTTCGCTCGGGCTGCAGCAGCTAGAGCAGCCAGAATAGCTCTCCTTCAAGGGAGCGCCACTCAACGATTGCACCAGGATCTCCTTGAAGCCGGAGCTTCTGAGAAGATTCTCGGAGTGTTTAACGATCTCCGCGAAGCAGTGTATGGACTTTGGGGCGAAGCTCAGCCGGGCGACGTGATTCTCCTGTCACCCGCGTGCGCCTCGTTCGGCATGTTTCGCAATGAGTTTCATCGCGGAGAATCCTTTGTGGCGATCGTCGAGGAGCTGATGGCACGGTAAGGCAGGAGCCTCCTGAGCTAGGAGAAATTCCGGCCATTATGTCAGTTCTCTACTCAAGGCTTCCTGACAAGGATGCCTGTGGCGGGTATCTGAACGAAGCACTTCCGACAAAGGCTTTGGTCACTGCAAGGCGATAGCAGGGGGCTCACTTCTGTCTTCTTGAGCTCCCGGGGAAGGCTTGCATAATTTGTCTGGATGCACCATTTTCAGGAGCGATCCCGAAGAGGGTCTCAAGTTTGTCCATCTGATGAAAGAGATCGCGCCATTGCCCGATAAGACTCTGAAGCGAGCAGTAATCGTTGTTGCATCTGTCAGCTCATTTGTGACGCCATTCATGGCATCAGCCATAAACGTCGCGCTGCCCGGCATTCACGATGAGCTCCACATGGATGCAGTTCTCTTGGCGTGGGTTGCCACATCCTACCTCTTGTCCACAGCGGCGTTCGTCCTCCCTTTTGGCAAAGCCGGAGATATTTATGGCCGAAAGCGGGTGTACGTTTCCGGTATGGTCATATTTACCGTCTCGTCTCTTTTCGCGGCACTGGCCGGTTCCGTGTACCACCTGCTCCTGGCACGTGTTTTCCAGGGCATAGGCAGCGCTATGATCTTTTCCACGAGCATGGCAATTCTCACATCGGTATTTCCTCCCACTGAACGAGGCCGTGCGATCGGGATCACGGTGTCCTCCGTATACGTAGGACTATCCGTAGGTCCCTTCTTGGGAGGAATCCTCACGTACTATTTGGGCTGGCGGAGCGTTTTCGGAGCAGTCATCCCCTTGGGCATGCTCGCGTGCTATCTTTCCGCCCGCTATTTGAAGGAAGAGTGGGCAGACGCGAGAGGCGAGAAGCTAGACCTGACAGGCTCGATTCTTTACGCTGGGGCCATTGCCCTCATCATGCTCGGCTTTTCCGTATTACCTTCTAAGGCGAGTTTCTGGAAGATCGGAGGAGGAACAATACTCTTTGTCCTCTTCGTGTTATGGGAGCTCCGGGTGCAGTGGCCCGTGTTCGATGTAAAGTTGTTCAAGAATAACAGGACGTTCGCGTTTTCAAGCCTGGCAGCTCTTGTCAACTATAGCGCCACGTTCGCCGTAACGTTCATGCTCAGCCTCTACTTGCAGTATATCCAAGGGCTGGACGCGCGCTCGGCAGGTTTTATCCTAATAACTCAACCTCTTGTCATGGCAACGTTCTCTCCTTTCGCGGGGATGATGTCCGATCGAATCGAGCCACGAAAGGTAGCTTCGGTGGGTATGGCCCTTACCGCAACGGGGCTTTTCGGCATGATCTTCTTGGAGTCCGAAACCAGCATCGGATTCATCATTGCGGATCTTCTCGTTCTCGGGTTTGGCTTCGCCCTCTTCTCATCCCCAAACATGAATGCCATCATGAGCTCCGTTGAAAAGAGGTTCTATGGGATTGCCGCAGGAGCGGTAGCGTCCATGAGGCTCCTGGGGCAAATGTTCAGCATGGGAGTGGCCACGCTTGTACTTTCGTTGTACGTGGGGCCTGTCGAGATGTCGCCGACTCACTATGCTGCTTTCCTCAAGAGTGTAAATGCAGCGTTCCTGATCTTTGCATGCCTGTGCACCGTCGGAATCTTTGCGTCCATCGCTCGAGGACGAGCTCGTGACCCGGGCGGCCTCGATTAGGTCAAGCAACGCGGGTCGCAGGAGCGTGGACCGGGAATTATCCATGGAACGCATATCTGCGCAGCGGGAAGCCTATTCATCAGCGCTGCGGCTCCGGAGTAAACAAACGGAGCCTTGACATTCAGGAAGGAGGGACCCTAATGTGGCTGCCGTGTCTCCACGGATCGTGAGCCTTATTGGAATGGCGAGCATACTGGCTTTGTGCGTGCTCCTTTCGCGCGACCGCCGAGCCATAAACGGAATCACTGTGTGCTGGGGCGTGGCGCTGCAGTTCGTCTTTGCGCTGTTTATATTGAAGACCTATCCGGAGGCGTTGTTCGCGGGAGCGCGAGCGCTCTTCTCGGGAATCACCACTTTTTCCTGCGCGGGAGCGACATTCCTGTTCGGATCCCTGGCAGAGAAGAAGGACCTGGTAATCTTGAGCATGGCTTCGGTCATCATATTCGTCAGCGCTATGATGGCGGTGCTGAGCTTCTTGCGCATACTGCCTGCAATAATCTACGGATTGGCTCGGCTCATGCAATGGACTATGCGCACTTCCGGGGCCGAAACCCTTGCAGCCGCGATGTTCGTTCTCATGGGAATCGAGGCGGTGACAGGCCTCAGGACGGTCATTGAGAGATTGACCCGGTCTGAGCTTTTCTCCGTCATGACGTGCTTCATGGCTACCATAGCAGGATCCGTCATGGCGGTCTACGTTGGGGTGTTCGGAGCCAACCCGGGCTACATTATGGCCGCAAGCATTATGAACGCACCGGCATCTCTGGCCTTGTCAAAGATCATGGTTCCCGAAACAGAGTTGCCGGAGACAGCAGGTGGGGTTCGGTGGGATGTACTCATACCCCGGGAGCGAGGAATCGTAGAGTGCGCAGCCAATGGTGCATTAGACGGATTGAGGTTGTCGGCAACGGTTGGAGCAATGCTGCTGGCGTTTGTTTCAATCATCCATATGCTCAATGCGCTGCTGGGGGTTTTTGGAACTTCGTTCGAGACCCTGGGAGGGTATGTGCTGGCCCCTGTCGCGTACCTGTTGGGAATCCCGTGGGAAGACTGCTCCAAAGCGGGCACATTGCTTGCTCTTAAGACGGTGTTCAATGAATGGTTGGCTTACAGCCGCATGCACGAGATGGTTCAGGCCGGCGAGCTTTCTCCTCGTTCCATTATGATTTTGACTTACTCGCTCTGTTCTTTCGCCAATTTCGGGAGTCTGGCCATACTGATCGGCGGCATTTCCGCCATTGCTCCGGACAGAAAAGATGAAGTGATTTCTCTGGGACTTCGGGCTCTGCTTACCGGTCTCTTGGCAGGCTTTTCCAGCGCTGCGATGGCCGGTATTCTCTTGGAAGCCTGAGGATCGAGCCAAGGAGTGGTGTGCCTTTGACAAAGCACGAATATCTACCGTCCTATTTGCCCAAGAAGTTCCAGCGCATCCATCTGGAGCTGACCAACAGGTGCAACTTCTCGTGTGTCTTCTGCCCTGATGGCTGCATGACCAGGCCTCGTGGATTCATGGATGAATCCTTGGCCAGATCTGCTCTGGATCAAATCTCATCCCTCGACATCACTGACAAAGTGACCTTTCACGTCATGGGGGAGCCCCTTCTCCATCCCAAATTCTTTCCGATCCTCGACCATGCCGAATCTCTTCGCCTGCCTGTTGGGCTTACCACCAACGGTGCTCTGCTGAGGCCGGAAACCATCGAAAAACTCGCGTCGAGAAGACTTCACCAAATAGACATTTCGCTGCAAACCCCCGATGCCGCGAGCTTTCACGCAACACGCGGCACCACTATGAATTTTGAAAAGTATCGGAACCGCATTCTCGACTTGCTCACCGCGTGCTTCAACCATGAGTCCCCGCCTATCTTCAAGCTCCGCATGATGACAACCCGGTTTGCAGACGGGATGCGAAAACAACTGGGCATACCCAATTTCCTGGGAACAAGTCATGCTCTGAGGCAAACCATCCTCGAGTGGACCGAGCTCGTGTATGAGCGGCTGGGACTGGAGATACCCGACCGTTCGTCGCTCGTCGAGAAAATCGCCAAAATCCACATTTATGGTTGGAATGTAATCGAGATCCTTCCACAGGTCTTCTTCGAGACTTATGTGCTCACCGACTGGGGAAACGCGTTTGCAGAAGACCGGATCATCGAGGCGAACCGCGGATATTGTTTCGGTATGAGAGATCATTTTGCGATTCTATATACGGGGGATGTGATTCTGTGCTGCATCGATTTTGACGGTAAGACGGCCCAGGGAAATCTGAACGACCACAGCCTTGTCGAGATACTCAACAGCGCGAACGTTGCAGAGGTACTGCGCGGGTTCAACTCGGGAAGGCTCTTCCACCCCTATTGCAGGAAATGCCTGGGAAGCGCTACGCGACTGGGTGCCCTTGTAAAGCCTGTAGCCTCGGTACTGGGATTGAGGGTGCTCAAACCGTTCTTTTACAGAAGATATAGATTGTTTTGAAAAAATGTGCCCGCGGGCGTTCACCTCTTGTAAAACAGGTGGATAACGATCCTCGGGCTCTCTCGTGCTTCTATGTAGCTTTCCAGCCGGCTTCGTTGGTATACTGGTTCCCACAAAAACGCCAGGGAAAAATACATGGCGAAACGTGAGATAAAAGCAAGCGAAATTGTGAAGGACATTCGTGGCGGTCTCGATGACGCGGCACTGACGCACAAGTATAGGCTTTCAACAAAGGGCCTTCAGAATCTCTTTGACGAGCTTGCTTACCTTGGCTACCTCGAGGAATCCGAACACAGAGTGGTCAAGCAGGCAAAGCGTCGGATCAGCGCAGTAGAGCTATCGGAAGATATCCGCTCCGGGGTGCCGGTTGCAAATCTATTGCAAAAATACAATATATCACTCAAAGGATTGAAATCAGCGAGACGGAAGCTCATCAAAGCCGGCTTTCTCAAGCCGGACCACGTCCTGATGGACCCCGACGCTCAACCGCTTGTTATGTTTCAGGACCGGAGAAAATTTGAGAGGAATTTTCTCGATTTCGATCTGCCTATCATCGATGCCAACGCTCCCGAAGAGCGAGGACGAGTACGAGACATCACGGAAAGCGGCGTCGGTGTGGTAGGCATTCCAGCACAGGTCGACGAAGTAAAGACATTGCTGATTGTGCACAACGCGTTTTCTCTCATCACCCCCTTTCTCTTTGACGCACGGTGCAGATGGGTAAAGAAATCGGAGGAAACCGGAGAAATCGTTGCGGGCTTCCAGATCACGAATACTGCCGAGCACGATCGGGAGCAGTTAAGAATACTGGCTCGCATTGTGGGGTTGAAGGCCTGAACCGATACTCGTAAACGGCCAGAGAGGGAGGACACTATACATGCTGTACGGCGCGATGAATTTTCCTGCGAAGCCGATCCTGGAGGAGCTCGAGACCATCGCTGCACTGGGGTTCGACTATCTCGAGCTAACCATGGACCCGCCTCAGTCCCATTACTCGGTCATCAGGGAAACTAAGCCCAATTTGATGAGCCGATTGGGCCAATTGAAGATGAAGCTGGTATGCCATCTTCCCTCATTCCTCTCCATAGCCGACCTTACCGACTCGATCAGGGAAGCATCGGTCCAAGAGATGATCGCCTCGCTGGAGACTGCTGCAGAGCTCAGGGCGATGAAAGTAGTCCTCCATCCGCCGTACATGACAGGGCTCGGGCCAATGGTGCCGGATCTGACCAGGAATCTTGCCAGGTCGAGTATGGAACGAATCGTGGAACGGGCAGATCAATTGGGACTCGTCTTATGTGTCGAGAATATGTTCGTACGAACGAAGTCGCTGGCCGAGCCTGCTGACTTTCAAGAGCTCTTCCATGAATTCCCGACGCTCAAGCTCACGCTCGACATCGGTCACGCCCACATAGAGAGCCGCCAGACCAATCGCAATCTCGACTTCATCCGCAGATTTCCAGACCGCCTCTCGCATCTGCACGTAAGCGACAATTTCGGTAAGGACGACAATCACCTGCCCATCGGCGCTGGAAGCGTGGACTTCCGGAGGATTTCCAACGCTCTCCGGGAAATCGAGTACAACGATACTGCCACTCTGGAGATCTTTTCCCGAGACAAAGAGTACCTGCGCAGGAGCAGAGAAAAGCTTGCTGACCTCTTCTAACTACTGTGAAGCTTATCGCGAGCCGGCGGTCTTACGAACCTGATGAGCACGGTTGACGCCAGACAAAACGAGCCGAGATATCGGAAAACCATGGAGTAGTCCCCCCCTGTGGCGTCGAGCACATACCCGCTCAACGAGGGCCCCAGCGGCCCGGCGAGGAAGCCGTATGCGGTGAAGGCCAGCCCGAAAATCGAGCCAAAGTGAGCTATACCGAAGCAATCGACGGTGAGAGGTGCTGAAACCGAGAACAAGGTGCCAAAGGCGAAGCCGATAACGATGGCAAGTCCCGCCAACCAGACCAGAGTCCCGACGAGAGGAAGTGCCAGGTACGCGAGACCAGACGCCAGAAAAGTGACGCTCATGATGAAATTGCGGCCTA
>CAYZET010000121.1:0-12786 GCA_964477215.1 uncultured Syntrophaceae bacterium
TTCTATGGCTCGATCACGATTCTTTCCGGCGGGACACCCGAAATCATAGAATTGGCCAAGCGCGTGACGACCCTTGGTAAATCCGGCGATTCCGACATCAAGTGCAGCGGGCTGCTCATCGGCAAAACCGCTGCACTCATCAACAAGCGGCCCACCGGCTTCTTCCTTGCCTATGCAGAAGGACTCAAGAAACCCGAAGTCAATGGGGAATCGGTGACCACCCAGGTCCAGTTGCACGATGGTGATGAAATTGTGATCGGTGGCACTCGGATGACATTCAACATGACGGAAGAAGTGGTAGAACCTGCTTCCTGAGCTCTCACCGCCCAAATAGACGATTTCGCAAATACGTTGACTTATTCACGGCAACGCTGTTGATCCGATTGGGGTGGCATACGTCGGGAATAGAGGCGAGGGCAGGTTTGAAGAAACTGTCTCAAAACCCCGAAAGAGGCCACAATCGTGGCACCATGCATTCCTGAGCGTACGAATCCCATTCTAAGGCAACAGGATTTCGGTGTGTTGCGATGGCCCATTTCTTGCGGTGGTGCTACTTGCTCAGGGTCTTGAAACACTTTCTCAAACGCGCCCCTACCTGAGGAATCTTGGCTCGCAGATCCCGTAGCGCCGGCGTCTCGCCGGCATTCTTCATTCAAACCTTCCCTGAGTTGAGACAGGCACTAAACCTGCCCTTCCCGAAGAGAAGCTGTTTCCCAAATATGGAAGCGTACCTACCTGAAAATCCGCTTATTACCGGCGAGACACCGGCGCTACGAAGACAGGAATGCCGCGGACCTTCATGGCCTTTGCGACTGCGAGGTCATGGATGTTCATTAAATCTTGTACTTAGCTGTAGCATTCTTCGCGCGGTGCATGTCATGCGTTCCCACGCGCCATGAGGCGACACAGCGCAACCGAATCACGTCTAGACTCGGGTATTCATAACGCGGGAGACCCTTCTTGTCTCCCGTCTGCTTGCGGAGCGGGTTTTGAGCATCAGCACGAAAAGAAGCAGCAGCCCCAGGAGCAGCATGGCTATCCCCAACCCGGTCCTGAAGAAAGACGACGTCTCTTGTCTCGGCTGGACTGACTGAGGAGGTTTTTGAGGTTGAGGGGTTGTCTGGGGCCTGCCTATGACCGCTCTCCATCCCTTGTCTGCAATACTACTCAGCTTGAATTTCGTAGGATCGCCCGTGAAGGGGAGCGCCTGTGCCTGAGGATTTCCGTAATAGAGGAGATACTCTCTGCCAGGAACATGATCGAAGATGGCAAATTGCGCGCAAGCTGTGAGCTCTATCTTGTCCGGGCCTAGAAGATCCTCCTCCCCACCTGATGTCACCAGCTTCACGTACCGGTGGGGTAGCGGCTTAACGCGAATCGAAAGGTTTTCAGCAATCGACTCGTCTCTCTTCAGACAAGACAGAACCCCTTCATACACTTTCTCCCAGGACTGTTCCGTCTCGCTATGGCTCATGTACAGCGTTACACTGCGAGCAAATTCACGGAGCGGCGAAACAATGCTCAGTTCTTCCAGAGGAAACCGAGCTTCGCCGAGATCGCCGATAAGAATACTCGCCCGACCCGAAGGATCCCGTCGATTTTCCAGGACCCGTAGGCTGACAGACCTCCGCAGAGGGCTTTTAGGAATCGGCGGATAACACGAGATCCCGGTCACCTTAATGGGAGACTGTTCGTCATCGAGGATTCGTATGTGAAGGTACCGAAAGTTGTTCTCCGCGTGGAATACGGAGACGCTCTTGATGGCCTGTGGCTTGCCCACATCCGCGATCAGACCGTTCATACGAATCACGTACGATTCCCCGGGACCGTCCGCTCCTCGAATTTCCACTTTCCGCACGAAGTCCTTGGAAGGAGTCCGAATGAGGATGCCTGTGGTAACAATCTTGCCAGACTTATCCACCCAGACGTCCGTCCATTTGCCCGGCTTGCTCGAAACCTTGTACATCGTGGCAGGGAAGGGCTCGGCCGCCTGCTCTTCCGATGTGCTGGATGTGAGGGCAAACGGAACAGGGGTGCCATCCTTTGTCACGAGACGGAGATCCCCCAGATCCGACCGGCATTTCTCGATAATCGCGGATTCAAGGGGAATGCCTGCAGGTCCTTCCGGGAGGCCCTCTGAGAGCTTCACCGTGCTAAACCACCCCCAACCAGAGGGATCGAATTGGGCCCAGGCAATACCGTCCAGCAAGACGGAGAGACAGAGTACAAGAGCGAAGACCCCTCGAGCGTCACGGAAAACTACCGAACGGGCAGCTCCGGTCAGTGATTGGCTGCTTTTTTCCATGGCGAGCGATTATACACTCGGCCGCGACCCACAATCAACTGCAGTAGTTGTGAAGTACCCGATTTGTTGAGAGGGAGCCTCCGGCGTTCCCGAAGTCCTTCTTGTTTCCCAGCTCATCTCGATGTACTGTTTTGAGAAGGGCCGCATACACGCGACGATCCTCGTGACCACAGGAATCTCGGCACGATACCGCCCGCAACAGCGACGAAAGATAGATATATGGAAATCATTACTACCCATCTCAATGCCGATTTTGACGCCTTCGCGTCCATGGTGGCAGCCAAGAAGCTATACCCCGATGCCGTGGTCGCGTTCCCCGGAGCCCAGGAAAAGAATCTGCGGGACTTCTTCATCGATTCCACTCTGTACATTCTTTCCATTGAGCGAGCTAAGGATATTGAGCTTGACAAGGTGACGAGGATGGTCCTGGTGGACACGAGGCAGAAGAGCAGGATAGGGAGATTTGGCGAGATTGCGGATTCGGGGAATGTGGAGATACACATTTACGATCACCATCCGGACTCCGAAGACGACATACATGGGGACCAGGAACTGGTGCGTGAAGTGGGCGCTACGGTCACCCTCCTCATTCAGGAGCTGCAAAAAAGGGGGATCGAGGTAAACGCGGAGGAAGCAACGGTTCTGGCGCTGGGGATCTACGAAGATACGGGATCTTTCACCTTTTCATCCACCACTGGGGAAGATCTGGCGGCAGCGGGATGGCTACTGTCCCGCGGCGCAAACCTCAACATCATTTCCCACCTCATGACGAGCGAGCTTGATAAGGACCAGATCGAGCTCCTTCATCAGCTTATCCAGGAGATGGAAGTAATCACCATTGGGGGTATAGACATCGTTGTCACGGCCGCGGGAGCGGAAAATTACGTCGGCGACCTTGCGATACTCGTGCATAAGCTTCGCGACATGGAAAATCCGGAAGCGATTTTCGCGGTGGTGCGAATGGAAGACCGCATCCACCTTATCTGCCGCAGCAGAGTCGATGAGGTCAATGTGGGCGACATCGCGTCAGAATTCGGGGGAGGAGGCCATGCAACGGCAGCCAGCGCGACCGTGCGCAACATGTCGCTCTACGAGGCGCGGGACAAGCTCGTACGTCTTCTCCACGAGCGCGTGAGACCGAAGCGCCAAGCCAGGGAAATCATGAGCAGGCCGGTGATTAGTGTCAGTCCGGATCAGACTATGGACGAAGCCGCCGAGCTCCTGAGTCGCTACCAGATCAGCTCCATGCCGGTCACGCAGGATGGCACCGCGATGGGTATTCTTCATCGGAACGCAGTTGAGAAGGCACTCCATCACGGCCTGCATGCACATCCGGTGTCTGAGTTCATGAATCCGGGGATCATGTTCGTCACCCCCGATGAGTCTATTGAACGCGTGCTGAGCGTGGCCACCGAGGGGCGCCAAAGGTTGGTCCCTGTAATTGACCGTGGTGCCATCGTTGGGGTCATTTCGCGCAGCGACCTGCTCGAGCACCTGAAGCTCCCTTTGAGGAGCGATTCCTCGGGGGCAGAGGAATTCCCTGCGGGTAGAACCAGGAGCAAGAGCGTGCGCCGCCTGTTAGAAGAGAGATTTCCCGGGCGTGTCATGGAAATCCTGAGACGGGCAGGGGAAGTGGCGGAACAGCGCGACGAAAACGTTTATCTCGTGGGAGGAGCAGTTCGTGACTTGCTCTTACGTATCCACAACCTTGACATCGACCTCGTTGTTGAAGGCTCGGGCATACCCTTCTCCCGAGAGCTCGCCGTGACCTTCGACGGATGCAGGGTGCGCAGCCATGAGAAGTTCGGCACCGCGGTACTGCTGTTCGAGGATGGCTTCAAGATCGACGTAGCGACTGCGCGCCACGAGTATTACACGGTTCCCGGAGCACTGCCCACGGTTGAAATGAGCTCGATCAAGCGTGATCTGTACAGGCGAGATTTCACCATGAACACACTGGCCGTTCGGCTGAACCCGCGCACGTTCGGGCAGGTGTTGGATTTCTTCGGTGGAGCCAGGGACATCAAGGAGAAGGTGATCCGTGTGCTGCATAATCTCTCTTTCGTGGAGGACCCGACGCGAATACTGAGAGCTATTCGTTTCAGCACACGTTTCGGATTCACAATCGGCAAGCATACGCTTTCGCTCCTCAAGGGCGCGGTGAAGATGAAGATGTTCGACAAGGTGGAGGGAAAGCGGCTTCTCAACGAGCTCGTTCATATTCTCGACGAGAAGAGTCCCATTGCCCCACTGAAGCTCATGGGAGGATTGGGCATATTTTCGGCCCTTCATCCTGCCCTCGATCTCAACCATCGTGTGAGCGAGTTGATCGAGGCAGTGTCCGAGGTCTTGGCATGGTGGAGATACTTGTTTGCGCAGGACAAGATCGAGTCGTGGTCGGTTTACTTCCTTGCTCTGACCGATCCCCTGTCCGACGAGGATTTCGAAGATGTGATACGGCGGTTTTCCGTTGTGCGCCCAAAGAAGAAGGATCTCGTTCGTGAACGCCGAGAAGCTGCGTACATCTTGTCCCAGTTCTCGAGGATGGCCTTCAATAGACCTTCCCAAGTGGCCAACCTCCTCAGGATGCGTTCAATGGAAACGCTCCTGTTCATGATGGCAAAAACCGGTCGCGAACAGTCTCGGAGAGAGATCTCCTCATACATAACGTCTTTGCGGCATGCGAAGCCGTACCTTACAGGCCGCCACCTCATCGAGATGGGATTTGAATCGGGTCCCATAATAGGGGCAATCTTGCAGACATTGAGGGCAGCACGGATAGATGGATTGGTATCCACGGAAGAAGAAGAGAGGAAGTTGGTGAGCGATCTCTTCCTCGTGGATGGGAAGCAGGCCAATATGGCTCAATTCGTGAATCATAAAAAACGACCGGCAAGGGGCGTCTAAGACAATCCAAGGGCTTTTTCTTGGTTTCCTATATGGTATAGTAACGGGTCATTTGTACCCTTCGGTCGAACGCATGAGAGCGCGGCTTCCGCCGCTGATTCGGAGGAAATGACGAAGTAGGAGGAGGAATGCGGCCTGTCGGGCCTCGTTCCTGCACTGAGATCGCCGCGATGAGGGCGGTATCAGTGTTGCCAACAGAGGGAGGATAGAATGACATCCGAAGGAGCAAGAACGGTTAAGGTATTTGACATTACACTCAGAGACGGGTCCCAGAGCAAAGTTGCCACCCGAGTCAAGCTGGAAGATCTCCTCAAGATTGCTTCGAAGCTGGCGGAAACAGGAATTTACGGAGCCGAGACGTGGGGAGGCGCTACTTTTGACGTATGCGTTCGATATCTCCGAGAGGATCCATGGGAGAGGGCCCGCAAGCTCAAGCAGGCAATGCCCAACGTGAAGTCCATGATGCTCATTCGGGGCCAGAACCTCGTAGCGTACTCGAACTATCCCGACGATGTGGTGACCAAGTTCGTTCAGGCGTCTGCCCGCAATGGCATAGATATCTTCCGAATTTTTGACGCGCTGGACGACACGAGAAATCACGAGACAGTGATAAAGGCAGTGCGGGATGTGGGCAAGATTGCTGAGGGGGCTGTCTGTTACACAATCAGCCCTGTTCACACAATTGATAAGTTCGTATCCAAAGCCCGTGAGCTCGAAGACAAGGGAGTCCACCAGATAGCCATCAAGGACATGGCAGGCCTGATCGACCCAGCCACGACATTCGAGCTCATTAGCAGTCTCAAGAAGGCCGTTTCCGTCCCGCTCCACCTTCATACCCACGACAACTGCGGCATGGGAATGCTCTCCGTGCTCAAAGCTGTGGAAGCGGGTTGCGAGATGATAGATTCAGTTCTCAGTCCCTTCGCCGGCGGAACGGGGCATCCGTGTACCGAGTCCCTCGTGTACGCGCTGGGACGCCTCGGATACGATACAGGCTGCGACCTGCAAGAATTGACGGAAGCAGCGGAAGTGGCCAAGTCAGTCCGGGCGTTGTACCACGAGTTTGAGGCTCCCTATAGTGGGGTTGATTGCAGAATGCTTGTCACTCAGATCCCGGGCGGCGTCATGTCCAACCTCACGAGTCAGCTTCGGGGCCAGAATGCGCTCGACAGACTTGAAGAGATTCTTGACGAGATTCCGCGGGTCAGGGAAGATCTGGGCTGGATTCCGTTGGTAACCCCCACTTCTCAGATTGTGGTCTCCCAAGCGACCTTCAACGTTCTCTTGGGACGGTACAAGATCATCGCCAACCATACGGCAAATCTACTTAGGGGACTGTACGGGGAAACGCCCGCACCGGTAAACCAGGAGCTTCAGCAACGAGTACTCAAGGGGGAAGAGCCGGTCAAGGTCAGACCGGCAGAGCTGATTCCTCCGCTCTGGCCTGAGCTGGAGAAGAAATTCCCCCGTCTGTCCGACGAGGAGATTCTCATTCACGCTATCTTTCCCCATGAGGCCGCGGGGTACTTCACGGATCGGGAGAATGCGGCTGTTGCCTGACAGCTTGGCGTTGAGCATCGTCTTGGTGTGACGGGCGTCCCGCTCGTGGGACGGGCATCTTGCTGGTGGGACGGGCATCTTGCCCGTCATCCTGTATTAACGGGCGAGACGCCCCGTCTACTGGATTATCATCCCACGATGGCGGTTGTCCAAAGGCCCCGGGTCTTCTCCACTGCAATGCAGAGGGCGACCTGCGGTGGCCAGAAGGACCGGGAGAAATAGTCGTAGCGCTGGTGTCTCGCCGGCATCCTGCTCTCGAGCCGGTTTGAATCGCGCCCTTCCCTGAACAGGGCTGAAGTAACTACACAACAGTGTTTTCCTGAAAGTCCCCTGATTACCGGCGAGACGCCGGCGCTACGAAGACCGGCGCAGCAAGGGCCGTGGCCGCAGTCACAGGGTCCTGCGAAACGCGGGAGTGAGTTAATTCCGGTCTAAGCCGTAAGGCCGCGGACTTCCATGTTCCGTTATGACTGCGAGGTCATGGATGTTCAGGAAAGAGTCTACAAAAAGCGGCATGTTCCGATCCATCCCTTACACCGGTGAGATCCTTCCAAGAGGGGCAGGTGCGCATTTTCGTCCTTCCCATTTCTGTCCATCGAGCACTTAATGTTCCCTCTGGGAGTCGAGAAAATTTGGGAATTTGAGCACCGTACCATCCGAGACAGCGTATGCTCGAATACGGACCGGTGCGTGAAGCGGGTAGCTACAAATGGAAAAACCCTCCGAAGAGGGTCTTTCTCTAACAAGACCCGGCCGAGGTGGCCGAGTAATTGTGTTGTTCGATTACATAAACGGCGCGTTGAAATTAAGTGCGAGGCTCACACTTGCACCCAGCGTCCATGAGAATCTGTGGAAGGACAGGTCGAATTCCGCATTGCCCGCAGCAGGAAGAGCATCCACGTCCAGGTTCACGGTCCCGTGCGTGCCATTCCATCTGCCGAAGATTCCCACCTGACCAGGTCCGAACTTCCTTGCGTACTGGGCGAAAAATTCGAGGAAATACCCATTCCTGTAGTTGCCGCGAGCCTCGAAAGCGGTGAATCCGGCAAAGGCTTGATTGTATTTTATGTTGCCGAGGAGTACGGGAAAGCCGACAGCTCTGAAAATAAGCTTGCTTTCCGTCCCGATGCACGCCACTTGCGCGCCCGCCAGGGGGATCCAATTATCCGCCATCACATCCGCGGTGTCACTGCCAAGGGAAAGCACCCCTGTCGCATCGTACGGATCCTTGAAGCGCGTAGTGTACCTGTCGTAACGCAGACCACCCAAAAGCGAGAATCCGTCAGCTATCCTGACGCTTCCCAGGCCTTCCACGAACCACCATTGGGTGTCCGTGTTCCATCTTCGATGGACGGTATCTAAATTGTAAAACTCTTCAGAGGTAAAGTTCGACGGGAGAAGGTACCACCCGGAAGCGAAAAGACCGACTTGCTCATTCACCATGACGGTCTCCGACAAGCCGAGCCATACTCCTCGTAGCGGATAGTTGTGTTTCACTTCAAACGCGCCGAGCAGCCCCGGACCGCCGGTGCTAAAGCCAAAGGACGCGCCGGGACGATGATCCATGTAGCCCACGTAGGCTTCCGTGACAGCCCTGGGAAAAGGCGCTTCGTCACACGCGCCCGCCGCAGGTCCTCGGAGAAATCCTCCCACTAAGGGCAGACCGGACAACCCGGCCCCGAGCAGGCCCTGGGCAGCGACAACAGTGGGCACCAGTGCCAACAAGAATAAGCTAACAAGAAGAACAGCGGAACGTTTCATATCCAATACCCTCCTACACAGAAAAAGAGAAAACCAACCCAGGCCTCTGGGGAAGACCGGGGAACCATCGTACACACCTACTTGCAGGGATGTTAAAGCTGTACGACAAAATTCTGCAGTTGTCAAGGAATAAAGGCGTCCTAGATTTGTTGATATACAATAGCCACAATAGCACTAAGTTACGACGACTACATAATAATACATCTTGCCAACCTCGTTTAATTGCTCAATTATTCACCTGATTCTTCCGGATGAGCTTGCACTCTCACCTCTCCATCGGACATTCCAGCGTGTATCTCCCTCACCAACCCACTCTTCCAGCACATCCTCGACCGAGTCGGTCATTACTGCTCCTGAGACCTCAAAGCATTAGTTGGCCATAATGCGCGGACATTGCTGGGTCATTCTCTCGTGGAATGACAGACTCCGACTCCCGGTTCCCGACGCGTGAATTGTTTAACCTCTTTATCGGGATAATTCACTCCGCGATAGGAGACCAGCCATTGCTGTTCGTGCACCAACAGCGATAGGGGACGCTGTCAAGGTCATATGTCACCAGGCCGCGCTCGGCTAGCTCTTCCACATGAGCCTCAACCGCAGCGACTCGATAGTAGAGATCGATTCCCATCATGGAAGGGAAAAGCTGCTCCGCGATCTGGAGAAGGGTTAGTCCATTGGTATCTTGTCGACTTCCCACTAGCCGAAGGATATGAGTCGATCGCTCTTCATGAAAGCTTAGCAATCGCTCTATGACCGCTCGGTGATTGCAATAGGGTGCCCCATGACCGGGTCGGACCTCCCTCACGGGGAGTAGAATCATCTTCTCAAGGGATTCCGTATACGCCCTCAGGCGGCGAAAATCTTTCGGGATGTATCGATTAGTAAGATCAGTAGCCGGATTGAACGTTATTTCCTCCAGGAGAGAATCACCAGTGAAGGCCGTGCCTGCGAATGAATCAAAGAGTGTCACCGAGCCTGGCGTATGGCCGGGGGTATGCACAACATGGAGATCGAACGAGTCGAAGTGAAATACTTCCCCTCCACGCAGCAATTTCGGACCGGCAACGAGCGTGTTCATGTGCCGAAGATGGAAAAACATCACTTCCGTTATCTCATCCGCCCGCCCTTTGGAGAGGCCTCCACGCTCGAAGAACGCGTGAAATCGTTCCCGCGCGAATTCCAATTCTCCGCCCTCGTGTATATGCAGCCTCCTTTCATCCCACTCATGGATGAACACGTCCGCGCCAGTCCGATCGGCTATGAGCCCTGCCAATCCCATGTGATCGATGTGGCCGTGGGTGATGATGACACGCCTAATCCGGTCAAGAGCGCCGGATTCCTTCTCGATGCCGGCTTCCAGTGCCTTGAGCGCTGCCGCTGAATTCACGCCGGTATCGATAAGAGCCGGTGAGGAATCCTCAATGTAGAAACAGTTTACCGTGCCGATGGGATACGGGAGAGGTACTTCCACAGGAATGATTCGCGACATGAGTGGTCTCGGCCTCGCAAGGCATTTAACCCCCAATCCTGCGTGACTGAGAGCTGGTATGTGGTCAGCAGCAGCCGGAACGGGCAGAGCCGCAATCTGCAGGCTGGTCAGGCGAGTCAACGACACAGCAGCAGGAAGAGGATGTCCTCCCCAGAGCCGAGTTGATTACCGCAATAGCACAGCCGACCCCTGACCTTACGAAAATTGCTTCCGCGGGGCAATTGCGGGCGCACGCGCCGCATTCCATACACGCGTCTCGTTCCTCAATGCGGACCTTGCCGTTGAAGCGAGCCAAGACCTGGTGGGGACACACTTCCAAACACACGCCACACCCCACGCAACGCTCTTCGTCGAGAGCCAGCGTCACCACGTCTCGCAGATAAATTGGATACCTCATAGGAACACCTCACGCGAGCATCACGGATCCTGCCCACAGAATCACTCCGGTCAATGCGCCAACGATCTGCAAGGGCACTGCCACACGCATTTCCTTTTTCACCCCTGACAGGGACGTGTATGTAGACGCGCCGGTGAAATTCATGGCCGCATACGTTGCTGCTGCCACGGTCAAGAGCCCCCATCCCATTACTTCGAGCATCGCAGGCATCGGGCCCCACCAGGAAAGTCTGATGAAAGCCACGAATCCTGCTGCCAGCAGGCCCGGAGCTATCCCTTTCAACGAGAATGCCCTTCCTGGGAGCCAGGGTAGGAGAACCGGAGTGAGCACCGCGCCCGCCAGGATCGCCGCCCCAAGTGCGATGGCTGCGAACAGTGCTGTGGCAATGCCTTCCTTCAAAAAGCTTCCTTGACCGGCCAGGCCTCCCAGCAAAAAGAACAGTGGTAGAGCAAGAAGTGCGGTCTTGCATGCTCCTACGAGCTCCACAGGAATAAGCACGACACGCTCCTTCAAGCCAAAGGTCTTTCGCCGCATCTCCGGACCGGCCTGGCACCCCTGTGCCAGATATTGTCCTATATCCTCTGCCCTGATAGGGCCGTATAGCACCCTGAAGCCCGACCGTCTTCGCACCTCGTGGGCTGCAACTCCGGGGGCTGCGAGCTGGGGAAGGATGATTCTGCGATGCCGGACTACCTCGGAGAGGCGAGTAGACTCGATCCTCCGTACCAGCTCATCGGTTCCGAACGTCCCTTTGCCTGCAGCACACCAGACATTGATGCCCTGCGTGTCCACTACCAGGATCCACGCCGAAATATCCTGCAAAGATCTGCGCAAGACGTCAAAGGTCATCTTATAGTTGCTGGTGGCAAGTACCGGCGATTCCGAATCGGGGATTCCGATAGCGTAGAGCCCGGGGTCCACCGTGTACGACATCCGGCCTACACCCCATCTCGCTTTCACGGTTCCCCACAGATCGGTCCGAGTCACATGGCACGAAATCCTGGGGACTGGACCTGAAGCCGTCGGAATGGTACCGATCACGAAGGGCTGGCTCAGGCTGGGCAGGCTCACCTGAGCCTGTGCCGAAGGCGCTCAGCACGATTGAGTAGATCCCGAAGTCGGGTTCGCCGGCCTGATGTCTCTTTCTTCCGTCGCATCGGCAGGAGCAAGCTTGTCTGCGTTCATTGATGAATCTCTCACTCGAATAGTGTGAAGCAAGCGGCGAGGTCACCGCGCATCCTTTTCTCCTATTATACCGTCTTTCTCGACATTTTCCAGCACCATCACGCTGCAGGCAGTGTCCCTCTCACCTTTCCAGCCTATACTTAGGGGGCCCGCTTGCCGCGTCCTGAGAATTGATTCATAATCAATTTGAAGCCAGATGGCCAATTCTCCTCTCCCGGGATCATATTCCACGGGTAGTCGGGTACTTGAAACACCAGGGGAAATGACTCTATGCCTATCGATGAGTACTCCATGTGGCTGGAACGAGATCGAACGGGAAAGAATGTATCCGAGCTCCAGCATTCGTACGATCTTCTGATTCAGAAGGTCAAGCGTGTGGATCCCTTGACCATTGCAGAAACGACAGACGGCCGCTACAGGGGGGGCGACGGCGTGCCTCGTGTCGTCATCCCCTTTCTTCAAAGCTGGTTCGTCCTCGACCTCCTTCCGTACCGAATCAGAGCCGAGCACGAGTACCTGGACACGCTTCCACTGAAGGTGCTTGTCCTGCACCACATCCTCGCGGCTTCAGAGAACCTTGGAACTGCGGTACGAGTCATGGGGACCTGGATCGACTGCCGATCGCTCCAGCACGGAGCGGTATTGGGGGCCCACTTCTCCCGATCGGTAATGGATAGTCTCACCCGGTTTTTTGCCCTCGAGACTGAACAGCAGCTTTCCCGGGTGTTGAGGTGGGGAGGCAAGCCAATCGATATGGCAGATCAGGGCTATCGGTTTGCGCTCTTTCCGCGACTCCCTGTTGCGTTTATCCACTGGACGGGTGACGACGAATTTGCTCCTTACAGCAAGATTCTGTACGATGTATCTGCGAGCAATTTCATGCCTGTCCACGGACTGACTGCGCTGACGGAGTTCCTTGTGTACAGGCTTGCCGAGGATTGACGGGTCCCAGCCGTTAAGGGGCAGAACCATTTCCCGTTTCCAAAGCGGGATCACGGAGTTCTCTCGTGCCCAACCTCAGGCATTTCATAACCGGGTTGGACCGCGTGGCTGGAAAGAATCACTCCTTCGATTCTTGTCCCTGCGTCGATTCGGACACTTTGGCGCGCAATTGCTCGACCCAGGGACGAACCATGACTGCATGAGGAGTTTCTCCCGCCTTCTCCAGAAATGTCTCCCAAG
>CAYZET010000122.1:0-11151 GCA_964477215.1 uncultured Syntrophaceae bacterium
ACCCTTTTCCAGTGACCTTCCTTGGTATCCTCTGGTCCAAGGTAAATCATGCGCTTCGAGAGATTCACCCGGTTCCGAGTAAGATCGACAATCTCGCCTCTGCGCATGCCAGAGTAGTAGGCAGTCCACAAGATCGGCCTGAACCACTCCGGACACTTCCCGGCGATCTTCTCCACGTCCGAGAATGAGAGATACACTTGCCGTTCCTCAGACTTCTGGCTCAGATTCTTGACCTGTCGTACCGGGTTCGACTCCACATGCTCAAGCTCGGTCAAGACTTGAAACAGCTTGGATAGTGTGCCCTTCTCCCAATTAACGGTTGACGGCGATGCCCCAGACTGAAGCCGTTGGCTTTGGTATGCTCTCACGTCCGCCACCTTGATTGAAGTCACCGGCCTTTCTTTGCCCCAAGCTTCAATGACATGACCAAGGGCGTAAGTGTATCGCTCTTTGGCCTTCGCGTTCCTGATACTCGGGTAATCGAAAAAGAGCTTCGCAGCGTCCCACAACGTCAGTTCCCGCTTTGGCTCTTCGTGTTTCTTAACCAGGTCTTCGGGAACCATCCACCCCTGGTTTTCATAGATCCGAAGTGCAACTTCTCTCGCTTCCGGCCACAGAGACCGGAAATCGTCCACTCTGAGAGCTACCAGGACGGCCCGCTCGATCTCCCGTGCTTCTTGCTTCGACTTCGCCAATGTCCTGACCCATATTGGATGTCCAAACGGCTTGATTTTCAAATACCAGGCTTTCCCGCGACGCAGGATCATAGCGTGCTCAACTCCTTTCGGATGTCGGAAAAGCCTTTTCCTGAATTCCCCTGTAAGCTTGTCGGCGCTTTCTCACCTCCCTTCCGTGGAGATGGTAACGAAACGGCATCGCGTCGGTCAACCATTCTCTCACGAGCCGGGACCGTCACCCTGCCAAGATAGTCTTGAAGTTGCGATTTCGTGAAGTGGCGCCTTCGCGCAGAGATCTGACAGTAGGAAATCTTTCTTTGCTGGCAAAGTCGCCGCAGATCTCGAACAGAAATCTTCAAAAACCTCGCAGCCTCTTGCGGTGTGAGCAACTCTTCCATACCAAATCCTCGTGTTCAGATTTGCCTACTCATCCCAAAATCTCACATTGCACGGGGCCACAGCAGAGCTTCCTGCGCGGCCCGGAAATCCAATATCGCAGCCGGGACTTTCACCAGGCTCTCGACACCCTTCCTGTGCTCGCGATACGCCCTCAACAGGATCTCCTCCGCGAGCTTGGCGGCCGTCCGGGTGTTTCCGGCGAAATAAAACGGCACGCGGTAGCGCTCTTGCAGCGCGACAATCGATGCCCAAACACTGGACGGAGACATCTGTGAGCGATAGCGATGCTGCAAAATGTCCTCGTACCGTGCCTCAACAATCACCCGGAAGCGCTCGATTTGCCGTGCACGCTCAAGCTCCCTGGTAAAACGCTCCCGGTGCTGGCATAGGCAGGCAATCAGATCGTCGAGGGCCTTTCTCTCGATTGAGACCAGATGCTCTGCTCCCGGAACCGAATAATCTCCCGTGTCGAGCTTCTGTCGGACGGTCGGAACCGAGAAAAACGGTTCCCATCCGCTACCGGCGGGTTCGCGGCTGTCGCAAACGATGATCAACTCACGCTGCATCGGGCGCCTCGTTGCGGGTTTTCGACCTTTCCCGCGGCGGTAAGCGACGAAACACATTCAAGTCGTAGCGAATGCCTTCGGGGAGATTTTTCGATACCGACACAATCCGTCGAGACTGCCCCCGCTTGGTCAATTCACCATTTCGATCGAGCGGAATTTCGAGAATCAATCGATCGTCCTCGACGGTTGCTTTTACATCCCGTCCTCTACAAACCGACGTTGGATCTTCGTGGACGTTCCAGCTATCAAACATGTCGCATCTCCTTTCGGCAATTTTCCCATACCTACTCCACTCCAAATCTCAGTTGTGCCACACTTCGCCCGTGGCGTGCCACGCCAAGGTTTTCGTACCAAATCCAGTGAGCTTGTTGTGACCGGGGTTCAGGATTGAACGGGTACCTGGTTGAGAAGCCGACGCGTTTCGGACGGCGGGAGAGGCGCGTACGGTACCCAAGACCTTGGGCGCCAGCTCAATACCCAAGTCGAAAATTTGTACCGCGCGTGGAACAGGTTCCCCGAGGTTTGGGGAGATTAATTTGAATTGGTACGTACTGTAGAGTGCGTACATCGTTAATTCTTTGTAGCTTATTCTTGTAGATGGTTCGGGTGACATCCATGTCAGGGGTCCCACGACATCCATGTCAGGGGTCCCACGTCGTACATGTCGTGGGTTAGAAGTCCCTGAGTTTGTCGTCCGATATGATGTACACATTGGTTTTTCCCTCTCGTCGCTCAACGTCGATCACTCTGTTTTTGATCAGGTCATCGAGCACCCGCTGTGTTTGACGTTCGGAAAGCCCCATGAAATAGGCCATGCGCTTGATCGACGGATAGCAGCGGTTCCCAGGCCCGCAATGCCATTTAAGGATGAGCCACAAGAACTTTTGCTGTAATGTGAGCTGCGCGTCGAACAGATCGTGGGGACACGTAGGATTCCAGCCGTTCCGTTTATCAGGCCAGTATTCGTCTCGCTTGTTTTTTTTCCCGCGTGTGGTATTGCTCATCGTCGATCTGCTAGCCTATTTCACGGAAGGCCCGCCCCTTGTAGGCGGGTTTTTCATTTGGTCTCCGCGGCTATTTCGAGGTTTTTCCGCCACGGCGCAGCTCGCTCAGCCATGCTGTGACGTCCGCGACATCCCAAACCATAATGCCTGTCGGCAGCCTGGCATACGGGGGACAGTGCCCGCGTTTGACATACCGGCGAAACGTGACCAGCGCGACGCCCAACATCTCAGCCACCTGTTTTGCTCTCAGCGGTTTGTTCATGATCGTCCTCCTGTGATCTGGATCACTATTTACCAGTTTTTAAAAACCGAACGCGCGACGGACGGCAGCGTGCCATTCAGCTACATTGACGAACGCGTGCCCGATGACACCGTGTCGGCCGCGAATGCGCTCCAAATACCGATCGAGCTCCTGATTTGGGAGAAACACGGTCAGTGCGGGAATCCCCGCGTCGCTACTGAGGATGGTTTTCCCGGCCCGCGGCATGAAGTAAACGAAACACTCACAATTTGTGCGCTCCAGATACGCCTGAACGCCTCTCCTATCCCCGCGCAGCCTGCTTTCGTCCGCTGGGTCCATCAAACCGTCAGGCCCGACATAGCCTAATGATGACGGCTGCAAATCCTCGAACCGCGCCCCGAACGTGAACAGGCTGTGCAGGATTCCGACAGCAACACAATCGTTCAGGTCCAGCACTGACCCGACACGCCCCCGTTCGACCCGATACGGGGTGAAAACCCCCCGGCGCATCCAATGACGGATCGTGCTGGAATCGAGCCCGGGAAAAACCCGGTCACATAGCTCTGCAATTGATGTTGTCCACTGTGTTTCCATGGGCACCCTTATAGTGACAGCGATCACAGATTGTCAAGAGTTTTTTTTCGAGATAAGGAAGTATCAGGAATGACACAGAAATCCGCCACAAAAAAACCCCGACCAATCGCAAAGGCAGACCTGGACAGGGTTTGAAGTAGGGGGGGCGGGTTTGTGGGGATTCGGCGCACACGGAGGGGAGGGTGCACGATTTTGAGGGGTGCCCCCGGGGTCATTCCGGAGTAGGGGGGGCCTATTCGCCCTGCGGCAGCTCCAGTTTCTCTTGAGACCGCTCGTAGAGTGCTCTAAGCTTGTCGAGAAGCTCCTCGTCGTCGGTCACATGCGTCCGAAACTCCTCAAGCAAAGTGTGTTTCGCTTCGTCGAGCATCAAAGTCCGCTCCGCATGCCACCGCGCAAGCTCGACTTTCGCTCTGACCAGTCCTGTTGCTGCGTTCAGGATCTTGTATACGTCATTGGCGCTTGACAAGCTGATCTTTGAAAGGCTTGCATCGTTCAAAAGCGTGCTGATCACGGTTTCCGCGCGGCGAATAAGCTCGTTCAGGTCCGTGTCATCAAATTTCACACGTCTCGCGGCCTGTCGCTGTCGTGCGGCCCGGCCACCTGGTGGTCGATTAGGCATCTGCGTTTCCTCTCAGTCTCAAAGCTCTCTCGATCTCCTCGCGACTCACGGATCGGCCCGCAAGCCGTAGGCAGATCAGAATCGGGTCCACGGCCCCGTGGGGTCCTGTGTGCTCCTGTGTGATGTCGTGTGCTCCGCGGTCATCTGGTTTGAAGGTTCCGAAGTGGTGTTCCATCTCAGTCCTCGAAAGAGAGTTTCGGACGGCCATAGCGTTCCCACAGAATGATGTCCATGAGCCGGCCCCCGCTGACGTTCAAGCGTTTCATCTCGGCTTCAAAGAGTTTGGCAAGGTTCGAGTCCACGCCTACCGTAAAGCGTTTGTATGCTCGATCCTGTCGTCTGCCTTTCTTGCCTTTGAGGTATTGAGGTTCCGGCGGGAGATCCTGCCCGGCCGTTTCGTGATTCACATTCATCACATGCTGCACATTCATCACGTTCATCTCATTCATCACGTTTTCGACTACCTCCCTGGCGATCTCTCGCATACGCGTTTCCATCTCCGACCACGGAATATGTGCATCATGTGATTCATGTTCATTACGTGCATCATGTTCCGCACATTCAACACAAATTACGCCCGAGTCCTGCCGCTCATCGTCTCCATTATGTGCATCACGTGCTTCACGTTCATCACATTCATCACGTTCAGCGTGTTCAGCGGATAATCCCACGGTCTGGTTTTGTGCATCATGTTCCTCATGTGATGCAGGTAATTCATACGCTTCATATTCATCACATTCATCACGGTCCGGCGCTCCCGTCAGGAACGCATCAAGTTCCGCACGTAGATCATGTTCATCACATTCATCTGATACTGGTGTTTCCTGGTCCTGGCTGTTATGTTCATCATGTGATGCATGTTCATCTGATAATCGAGTCTCTGGAGAAACGTCTTCCAAGGGTTCACGTGCATCATGTTCATCACATTCATCATGTGCATCACATTCATCACGTTCATCTGAAAATAAGAGCCGCGCTTCCTCCTCCTCGGACAAGGACCCTTTGACTCTCCGCCAGTACGTCTGTGCGGCTCCCGTCTCCTGCCCTGTGAGCTGAGCCACCTTCCCCCAAAACCCACGGGGCGCTTTATCCTTGAGCGCTGCAAGGGTGATTCCGGTTCCGTGCATGACCGTCCTGACCGCCTCGATGAACATTTCCCTGGTTGTGCTCATGGCTCTTCCCCCTTGTCATTATCCGCTGCACATTCATCACATGATGCGTGTTCCTCACGTGATTCACATTCATCACGGAACGCGTCCACCCTGTCCGGTGACTGGCGTTTAAGCAGGCCCACCAAGGCCCGGAAGTCCGGGTCCTGGCGTAGCTGCTCGATTCGATCTGTTTTCTTTTTGCGCTTCATATTCATCACATTTTACGCCGCTTTGAGGATTCGGACAACTTGATTCCGAACGAAAGGCGTTCCCTTCCTGGTCCTGATACCCTCAGCGTCGAGCGCTTTGACTATCTCTCTCTCGCTGTAACCCTTGCGCTTCAGCTCCACCATGCGTCGAATGGCTTCCTGTTCCTCGGGGTTTTCTTCCAGCTCCCCGTTGATTACCATCCAGCCGTACCGGGGAGCCCCACCGATGCGCTCCCCCTTTTCTCGCTTCCTCTGGAGTGCCTGGCGGGTCCTGAGAGCTATCAGCTTGCGCTCCCTCTGATTCAGCCCGGCCCGGATGAAGGACATGAATTCGTCATCCACGCTCTCACTGGTCAAAGATCCCTCTGTGCAGGAGAGGTATTGCACGCCCCGGCGAAGGAACAGTTTCTCGATTTGCAGGGTCTCGATCCCGTCCCTGCTCATCCGGTCAGATTTGTAAACAACCACGGCATCAATCGCTTGCTCGTCAACGGCCTGAAGGACCCTCTGCACCGCGGGTCGCGCTTTGATCGACTTCCCGGAGATCCCTTCGTCCGTCTCGATACCGATGAGCTTGAGCCCTTGAGCTTTGCACAGCTTCTCGATTTCAGCTCTCTGGTAGTCCAGGCTCACGCTTCCCTCTTCGTCTTTCGAGATCCTTGTGTATCCCAGCGCTCTCATTTCCATTCCCCCTTGGTTATGTGCATCACGTTCATCACATTCTACTGATTTACCGTTCCGCCTGTCAAGCATTTTGTGCATCATGTTCATCACATTTTGCTTATTCCGCTTTGCTCTTGTAATGACTCGCTATTCCCGTCAAGCTCGAAAAAGTGGACACAGATTCGGACGATTTTGTGTCCAAAAGATCGTGCTACGGGTTAAGGGGACCGTTTTCCGGCCCCCGCTCCTCAGTCCTCATCCGCCAAGCAGATGAAATCCTCGATCCTCGCTTCGTACCGTTGAAGCACGTCTACCGGCATGGTCCCTGCTTCGTAGTAGCTGGCAAGCTCTCGCTTCAGCTCCAAAACGTAAGCCTCGTATTGTCGCTCCACGTCCGGCCCGAGACTCTGAATTGCTGTGATAGCCTGGAATCTGTCCCTGCATGCGTCTTCGATCCCTCTCGATGTCATGGTCGTTCCCTCCTAAACGATTATTGGCAGGCCCCATGCTTGGCGACCCTCCACTATGGCGTCCACATCGTCCGCCTCAAGTCTGAGTTTCCAGTCCTCATAGTCTGAGCTGAGCCCGCCCGGTACGTCCCGATCAAGATCCTCGTCGCTCCGCTGCGGTATCCCGGCCTCCGCGTCCCACGCTCGCATGATGTCGTAGGCGTCCATGTCATCTCCTCCCGTCGTTTGCTATGGTCTGCGTACTTACTTCTCTGATCCTCGATTCTTCCCCCTTCTTCTCACCGGGTCGTGGGTCTCACTGAACCTCACCGGCGTTCCGGGGTCGGCAGCCTCTTACTGCCTTGCGCTGTCCTGGGGTCCATCCTGTGGTCTCGATCTCTCCGTTTGCATCCTCCGTTGTCTCCGTTCTTGCCAAAAGATAGAGCATACTCCGTACCACTTTGTGTGTTACGAGCCCTATTTATAGCGTTCTCAGGGTTGTTTATATGGTGTACTCGCGCGAACCCACGCGGTATGTTGTGGAGCGTATTCTCAACTGCGATTTTAAGGCGTCTTTTGTGTTGCTCAGAAGGGGTCACCTGCCTAATTTTTGAACGTTCGAGGGGGTAATTGGTATGTTACTGTGATTATGTAATATTTACTGTGCAATATTTTCGCGCGTTTTTGACGAAGTGCCGAAAATTTGGCGCGACCAAAGGCTATTTTCGGGGCAGTGACCGCGACCAGGGTTGCATGCGCGCTCACTCCGTGGTATCACCTGGTCGTCCGGGACGGTCCCGTCAGATTTCCCTCCCTCCCCGATGCTGTCGCCGCCCCGGGCACCCTTCCACAGATTTCTCTCGAAAGGCCCCCTGGACACACAAACCCCGCTCAAATTTCGACGTTCGTCCCGAGGTAAGGGGTAAGGTAGGGGTTGGGGTTAATCGTCGCTCTATGGTGTTCGGGTGCGGCGAAAAACGGGGTCCGGTTATTTGTCGCGCTGTGGAATGAACTTGACAGGGTTGCCACGTGTCCAATACACTAGAGTCGGTACTGAGACGAAAGTCCATGTCCAGGAGACGTAAGCACTCCACGCTTTGCCGTCCGATGGGTAACGTAAGACGCCAGGTGAGCGCGGCCAACCAGAGAGTCACTGACCACGGCATGAAGGGCATGGGCTTTTGTCGTTCTACAAGGGATAGAAGCTCTGCAGTACACCTCCAGTCTTCTCCGGTCGAATGATTACCGCAAATCTATCGCCTTCCGGTGTGATACCGACGAGCTTCATGTTGCCGCGTGGGGTCGGCTCGGGAGTGTCCGTTGTATGCATCAGCAGCTCTCTGACGCATGGCAGGAGCCTGTATCGTCCGACAGTATCGGCCAAGGATTTGGTCTCAATGTGGAAATGGAAGTCATCAATGAAGACCCTTTGTCTTCTGCCGAGGAACTTATTCCGCACATATGGGCGGCTCCCGCGAGATTCGGCCCGCCACTCAGCAATGATTCGGCGAGCCTCACGAAGCACCCGGCGATCCTTCCGAAAGCCGATAGGGTGAGTCTTGCACTGGTACATGAACGAGAGATTAGCCAGCAAGAGCAGGTGAGTAAAGAGAAAACCCGGCCCGCGTGGAGCCGGGTCGAAATGGTTTGTAGGGCATGTCCCCCTAATCAGACCCCCATGTAAGCCCGCTTGGACATCTGATGGTCGGCAATAGCCTCTTGCACGATGTCCCGGATCTCTCGGTCGCCCACCATCACTTTGGTCTGAATATTGATCTGCGGTTGCGAGCCCTCTCCGGACATTGGACGTACCCAATCACCCCGTTCAGGGTCCCATTGCCTGCCCTGCAACCCGTCTCCGGCCTGGCTCTGTGGCATGACGTTCTCGGGAGCTTTCTCTTGCTGCGCTGGAGTAGGAACCCCTACTGGCGACACCTGCTTGACTGATTCCCAGATCCGACTGGCGAACGCTTGCACTGCGTCAGCCGCGTTGCTCAGTGCTTGTGGAAAAGCGAAATTCTTATCCGAAATCATCTTCTCCACATCTTTCTGCACCTGGGTTTGTCCCCACCAATCACGACCCATCTGCAAAGTCTCGTTCCACAGTTGCGCCTTGGATTTCGCGTAAGCTTCTCTCTCTTCATCGGTTGCATCGGCTCCCGGCTTCTTGAGCTCCGCTTCTCTCCTCCGGTAATGCTCGTCCATCATGGACTGGATTTTCTCGCGCATCTCCAGGGTGCTCATGTATTTGTTTTCCTGGCCGGGCTGTACAAGCCAGCCCTCATCGCTGGGCGGTCTCTGCCGTTTGCGGAGATCTTCAAGCCCTGCGTTGATCAGGTTCGTTTTGTCCATGGTGTCGCTCATGCTGCTGAAGAAGCTCGCTACTCCTCCAAGAGCTTCAGAGATAAGCCCCTTCGACTTGGAGATTGACGCTGCCCACCGTTGCGCTGAAGCTGTGACCTTGGTCCACTGGTGTCCTACCGTGTCTGTGGCTTCCTCCACTTTCTCCATGGCCTCAGCGAATGTCGCTCCCCGGATCTCCGCCAATTGGTGTTTGATACGTTCCACCGTCCCCGGTTGTGCCAGTGCGAGCATCTGAGGAAGGAAGTCTCGAGACATGCCGAAGTCCTTCACCAGATTAAGAGCATACTTGGGGTCTGTCGAAAGACGTTGCGCATGCTGCATTGCAGGAGCCACAGCCTTACCCAAGAAGTCAGCGAATTTCTCAGGATCCTGCATGATTTGACGTATCTGTGCCGAACGCTGACGCACCTCTTCTTCTTGAGCTTCTTTGGCTCTGCCAGTTGCCCCGATGGTCATGCGCCCCTCAGACGCCATCATCAACCGGGCATAGTTTTCTGGTGCCCTGACCATGACGTCTTTCATAGCCCGGCCTGACTTGGCTCCCTTGAAGCCTACGTCCACCATGGTGCCAGCGTACGCCAGCATAGCGGAGGGGTCCCACCCCTGTTGTGCCATGACCGGGCCCGCGTACTGCATGAAGTCGGAGATGCCCTTCCCCCAGATATTCGAAATCTCAATCGACTTGGATGTCATCGCTGCATAGCGCTGCGCCATCTCTCCGAGGTCTACATTGCCGAACCCTCGGACATTCGCTCTCCCCCCGGACTGGAGAGCGTTGTACACGGAAGCCGGTTGTGCTGCGAGGTATGAATTAAGCTGCTTTGAAAGAAGCTCGGCCGATGCTTCACCGGACATCTTGCCAAGTTTCCCCATGACCAGTGCAGCCTCGTTCATCTTCTGCATGTTTGCCATGCCAATCTTATCAACAGAGAACGCACTGGCTGTCTGACTCATGGCCTGAATGTAATCGGTCGGCTTCATGTATCCGAACCGCTCCGCCCACTTGTGTGCAGCCTCTTCCGTGGCCTGCTTCTGCATTCGGTTGAAGCCGACAGCGTTAAGCTCAGCGAGCCTCTCGTCCAGTTCCACCCGGTTGCGGCCCATGCCGATGTCTACGGCCCCATAGCGTGCTGCCTGTGCCGCTCCTGACCATAATT
The DNA here is from genome assembly GCA_964477215.1 of uncultured Syntrophaceae bacterium. Classification (GTDB taxonomy): domain Bacteria; phylum Desulfobacterota; class Desulfomonilia; order Desulfomonilales; family Desulfomonilaceae; genus JBFMDN01. The sequence goes on from CAYZET010000122.1 coordinate 10,094, forward strand.
GCCAGCGAAGCCAAAAGCCGGGCAGGCCCATGCCCCACGGCATGACAGCGTTGTCCGCGCCTCCACGCCCCCAGCGTCCAGGAGGTCCGTAGCCACCCGCTGCACCTGGAGATCCTCCAGAGTGAACGGCAGACTGGAAACGACGGGCGCTCGATGCAGCGGCGTTCAACTCCGAAGAGACCTTTCCCACAAGACGCGAGGTGCTCGCCAAGTCCGTGTTAAGCGCTGATACGCTCCTCGAAGCACCTGAGAATTCCGCGGCGAAGCGCTCCACGCCCAAAGACCGGCCGAGAGCTCCACCAAGAGCCGCGGCTTTGGATGTCAACCTATCAAACAGCCCTGACGCCCTCGCAAGCACATTGTCAAGGTGCTCGAAGCGTTGCAGGAAGCGCCCAAGCTCTTTGTCGATTCGCTCGAACGCGTTTATGATCTTGTCCTGTCCTGTAGCCTCATAGCTGATTCCGATGGACTGGTTCATGGTCTCCACCCGCTTTCTGCCAAAACCTTACGAACCGCGGCCCGCACCATACAGTGCTGAGCGTAAAGGTCCGCCTGTGGCATGAATTCCCGGAATTCGACAGGAAATATCAGCTCAAGCTGTCGGAGTTTGTTTTCCTGAATGGTCCCCTCCATCTTCCCAGCGCGCATGTAGTCCGTCCCGGCAACGCTCTTGACCGCTTCCCTGAGACGCTCCAAAGGCTTGGGACCCAACTTCACGAACGCTTCCCACTCGTGACGCATCACGTTCACAAACAACTTGCTTGGAGCTGGGGGGTCCAGCGGGCGTTTCAATCGCTTCTCCGGCGGTAACGCCTCGACAAATTGCCTGATCGCCATTTCCGCGATCTCCTCAGCTCGTTTGTTCGGGGCGAATTTTGACAGCGTGTAGTGGTCATCTATGTCAACGTTGACCCACATCGGAACTCTTGGTAATCCTGAACGCGTCATGATTCGATCTCCTCTCGCGTGTATAACCGACGCTTCACGCGTCGTGTTCAGATTTATACGGGGTTCGTTGAAAACCCGGTTTTTGGGGATCTCCGGCCTGTATAAAGGTC
>CAYZET010000122.1:11251-12713 GCA_964477215.1 uncultured Syntrophaceae bacterium
GTTCGTGGCTGTACGGCCGTCTCAGGAAGTTGCATAAGTTTTTCTTATACCCTTTCCCCCTCAGTGAAGCCGTGATGGGTCAGGTATGCAATCCCCAGCTCCACGGCTTCCGGGCTGATAAGGCCCCAATCTCCGCTTTTGATCGGTTCGTTTTCGATCCACCCCAGGAGAATGTCCCGGATGGTCGTTCCGGTTTTCGGCAACCGGTCCGTCGGGGCGAAGGTTGTCCTGCCACCGGGGTAGCCGTCGAATTCGTAAAACAGGATCGGAACCCCTGGTTGTCCCGGGTATTCGTCGGTCAAGACGAGCCGGGCTGATGGTTTGTAACTGCGATAGACGAGTGCTTCCATGGTCGTGTTCTCCATTTCCTGCTACCCTTTTGGGTGCGTCGGAATTGCTACCCTGTTGCTACCCCGTTGAGTACTCTTCAAGGTCAAACAGGGATGTTGAGCGGCTTTTGAAGTGCCTTAGCTTACAGAGAGATCCGGAAAAGACAGGTTAATATGTGGGTTCAATATGGCTTTCGCAACGCGGGGGTCGAGGGTTCAAATCCCTTCATCTCCACCACCGGCCCCAGGCCCACAAGCAGCTTCATACCCTCCCTAGCAAATACCTGGCCAAGATCATAACGAAGATCAATGCGTTGGCCGCCGATGCCCGGGCGGCCGGGACCAAGAAACTGTCAGCAAGACCCTCTATGTACCGCATCCGGCAGGGACCGTACCGGATCATATCGTGTCGGGAACGGGCCATGTTGTGGCAGGGGCAGGCTGGCCGTCTTGGCATTTGCGTCAGGTCTTCTCCTATGCTTTCAAGTGCTGCCACCAGATGGGGACTGCTTTACGCACGTTCGCGCAGACGATTTACCGCTTGACCGAGGCGGAGCAAGCGATTACGCTTTCGTGATCGTTTTTCTTTGCCTGTTCACTTGCCCAAGCGTCTATGGCACGGGACCTTTCTTCATTCTCCGCCTTGATCCGATTTACAGTCGCACAGAAATCACACACGATATCCACAGCGCTCAGGCCGTCAGCTCGAACGCCGCCCGCTGCTTGCAGAGCAGGTATCCTATATTGAAGTCCACATTGCCGGAAAATTGGCGATCACTGACAGAAGCGAAGCCACCGCCGCCGCGAAAACGGTTCAAAGAAGGGAGTCCGACCAGGGAGGACAATTCCTGACCACCCGCGAAGCCCGGGGCCAAGGCAGAGACCAGAATGGTGACAACAGACTCAACGTATGACCCATACCAATCCTCCAAAATAAGGAAGAAAACCGCTGCGGGGGATTCTTATAACTACAGAACTTCTCTGTTCAAACACTTCCGATGGATATCGCGTTGTACCAGAAACATCGGGGCCGTCAAGGAGAAATCCCGGTGATGTAGTCTGCAAGAAGAAGGCTCTGCCAAACCGGGCATGAACGAATGACAAGGGGGAGCCTGGTCCAAATCACGAACCAG
>CAYZET010000123.1:0-12675 GCA_964477215.1 uncultured Syntrophaceae bacterium
GGAGCGCCCAAGTCTCTGATAGAGAAAGTAGAGCTCGTGGCACGCCTTATCCGCTCAAAAGGTGTGGGGATCTATTTCATCTCGCAGAGTCCGCTCGACATACCGGACAAGATCCTCGGTCAATTGGGGAATAGAATCCAGCACGCTCTGAGGGCATTCACCCCAAAGGACCAGAAGGCCGTGCGCTCTGCCGCGGAAACCTTCAGGCAGAACAGGGCCTTCGACGCCGCGGAAGCTATAACGCAGCTCGGAGTGGGCGAGGCCCTGGTGTCTACCTTGCAGCCCAAAGGGATCCCGGGAGTCGTAGAGCGAATCTTGATCCGTCCTCCCTCATCCCGCATGGGACCCATAACCCCCGAGGAGCGGCAAGATCTCATCCGACGAAGCCCGGTGAGAGGACTGTACGAGCAAGCCATCGACCGAGAGTCCGCGTACGAGCAACTCAGGGCAAAGGCTGAGCATGCAGCCCAACCGGTGGAGAAAATTCCGAAATCCACTCCTCCGGAACGGATTCCCTCGCAGGGATGGGGCCTGCCTGAAATCCTGACCGGAACGGGAAAAAGACAGGGAGTGCTCGAGGCGATGGCCAAGAGCGTCGCTCGAAGCATCGGGTCTTCCATAGGCCGCCAAATCGCACGGGGTGTCCTCGGGTCTATATTCAAGGGCAAATAGCGAAGTGAATGAGCGATGGTACCCGAATCAAGATCAAAGCGGACAGAAAGCCTCTGGGATTTTATTGGATATGGAAAAAGACTTATTCCGTCTGCAATCGTGTATCATTCTTAGGATAGGGATAAGCAGATATGGACTGCGATACCATCTTTTTCAGCGGTCACGCGATCAGGCGTATGTTCGAAAGATCCATCGGACGAGCAGACGTGGTGGAGGTCATCCAGTCCGGAGAGATTATCGTCGAATACCCGTATGATGAGCCGTTCCCTAGTCAGATCATTCTGGGACTTTCCACAGGTCGGACGTTGCATGTGGTTGTCGCAAGGGATGATCAAACCGACACGTGTTACGTTATAACGGCCTACGAGCCTAATCCAGCCTTGTGGGAGGCAGACTTCAGGACAAGGAGACCCCGATGAAGTGCGTACTATGTAGACACGGTGAGACGCTACCAGGCAGAGTCACGGTCAGCCTTCAGAGAGGGGAGACTACCGTGATTATCAAGGGCGTCCCCGCTCAAGTGTGTGAAAACTGCGGGGAATATTATCTCGACGAGGAAATTACAGAGCAGGTTCTTTCGATGGCGGAGGAAGCGGTGAAGAAGAACGTAGAGGTGGAGGTTCTTCGGTTCGCAGCGTGAAAGACCATCCAATTCCCAGTCCTGCAGGTTTGAGCCTCAAACCGGGAAGAGAATCAATCCACAGATTACGCAGATTACGCAGATGAAGTAACCCAGAGAATTCGATCCGTGTACGTTTGCGTATTCTACGGTTGGGATAAATCGATTGCCCCTCCCCAGCTCACCCCGTTGACGGCTCACCATTACCCATGCTTGACACCGTCGCGATGCCGACCGCGCCGTGGCAAGCTTGTTCACAATCTTCGCCCCGGAGGGGCGCACCAACAGTAGTCCCGCGGGACGCGGGATTTTCAACCCATGGGAAGGAAGGCCACCATTTTCAAGAACGACCCTGACGGGGTCGACCAATAATCATGTCCAAACCGCCCCCTGCGTGATTGGTGGACCCCTCCAGGGTCCAGACCGATGGAGCTCCCTTTTCCGTGGGTTGAAAACCCACGGCTATTCAGGGTTCACCCCTTCGGGGTGGGAGACGCGTAGTTTCAATGGCTTACACAATGCCATGGTGTCAAGTGTGTCCAACAGCGAGCCGTTAACGGGGAGGCGCGCAGGATCGATACCCTGAACACGGTTGAAGGGGAGGGGGCCCGGAAGACGCGATTTCGCCGCAGAGTGCTGCGCTCCGTGCGTTTTCTGTGCCGCGGCTATCATCTGATCCAGCCGTGCGTTCGGTACCACGCTGCGGTTTTGCGAATGGCCTCATCCAGAGGGACTTTCGGCCTCCACCCCAATTCCCGGTGCGCCTTTTCGGAAGAGCATACCCACGCGACTTGGGTTATGTCCAGGAGCTTTTCGGACCTCAGCAACGGGGGGGTGTCACTGATTCGTCCTTTAAGATCTCCGCACCAGGCGGCCATTCGCATTATGGAAACAGGAACGGGCAACGGTGTCGCCCTGTAACCCATTATCCTCGCCACCCGGACTGCAAACTGTCTCCAGATGACTGGCTTCGGATTGGCAAGAAAATAGGTTTCCCCTACGGCGGTCGGCGAGAGAGCAGCCGCAAGGATTCCGTCCGCAAGGTCCTTTACATAAATGATGCTCACGAATCGATCTGGACCAGCGATATACGGAGCAACCCGAAACCGAGCGCACTTGAACACTCCCAGCACATCGACGTCCCGTGGACCGAATACGGTCGGAGGCCTCACAATCGTCACGGGAATCTCTCCGCTCCGTTGCAACACGAGCTTTTCTGCTTCCAGTTTCGATCGTCCGTACAAAGAGACCGGAAAGGGAGGGTCCTCTTCAGTGCGGAAGGACGAGCCGTGGACCGATGGTCCGGATGCAGCCTGCGAGCTCACGAGGACAAAACGCTTGAGCGTAGACAACGCTCCAGAACGGCTGAGAAGGTCCAATAGGCGCCCGGTCAACTCCACATTTGCTCTTCGATATCCTTCGTAGTCCAGAGCCCTCGTCGCGCCGGCTACGTGAAACACGTACTCCGGTCGAGCCTCGTCCAGGAGAGCCTCCAGGCGGTCCAAGGACGCGATGCGTACAGGCATTTTCTCAAGGTGCCTGGGCGATAACGGATTTCTCACCGGACACACCACGTCGTGCTCCTTTGATAGGAGCACTTCCACCACGTGGCTCCCCACAAATCCGCTACCCCCGGTGACGAGAGCGCGCATCGAACCTACCTCGCGTGGATCGGCCGGCCACCGTCTTAGCAGCCAAGACAGACCTGAGAAACTCTCTTAGAAGATCGGGATACGATGACGCGTGCCGGTACACCCTCCTCAGATCATGAGGAGAACAGCCGAACATACGGCCCAGGAGCATGAGCTGGTTTGTCAAGGATGTGCGCAATACCCCGAGCTCCTTCCACCTTCGTGCAGACGTGAGCACGTATGCACGCGCAATGACGAGCTTACCCCTGGCACGAAGCCGCAAGACGAGCTCCAGATCTTCCAGTATGGGAATGGGGGGGAAGCCGCGGACCTCCTCAAAAATGTTCCTGCGAACAAAGAGCGCTTGGTCGCCGTACGGAATTCCCAATCTGAGAGAACGCATGTTAGCGAGCCTTTCCACAGTCCGAAGCCCCCTCAGATCCGAGTCAACTCTGAGTCGAAATGCACCCCCTACAACATTGGGTGCGGCAATCGCTTCAGCCACGTGTTCTTTCCAATCCGGGGGCAAGTGCGTGTCCGCATGAAGAAAAAGAAGGACTTCGGCTCGGCTAAGCTTTGCTCCTTCATTCATCTGGATACTGCGGCCTCCCCGAGCTGAGAAAACGACCGCCCCGAGAGATTGAGCAACGTCCACCGTTCCGTCACTACTTCCACCGTCTACTACAATAATCTCGACATGGCCGCCTGCCAGGACGGAAGTCAACGCGTTCGGAAGGCTCTTCTCTTCATTGAGGGTTGGTACGATCACGGTGATGGAAGGCATTCGAGCACAGACTGGTAGGGGGCTTGACGTGATCTCTTCCCAATGACCAAGGTCCTCCGGCCGATCGATATCGTTAAGACGGTCCACCAGCTCGACGCGCAGGCCGGTGCGTCTCGCGGCCTCGCGCGTCTGTCCCAGTACAGTCTCCGTCCCCCACTGTACGCCCCTGAACAAATGGGGCTGCGGTCGCCGTAAGCCGATAAGATAGTACCCCCCGTCTGCGGCGGGGCCAAGCACCACGTCTCCCTCGTTGAGCCCAACCAGGGCCTTGCGGACTATTTCCTGGGACAGGCCGGGACAATCTGTTCCGACCATGACAGCTCTATCCGCGCCGTCACGGAATACCGCCTGGAAAGCGCGGTGCATGCGGTCTCCCAGCGTCCCGTCCGACTGCCGCGTGTACCGGCCCGGACCGAGCCACGCCCTGAAGAGCGATTCGTTCGGACCGTCGAAAAAGATGTCGAGAGTGGCCGATCGTTCAAACGCAACGCGCCTTACTGTTCGAACCGTCCGCTCCGTCATGGCTCGGCTCATCCGAGCGGCACCATCCGGTCCCAGGACCGGAATCAGGCGGGTCTTGGCTTTGCCCGGCTCAGGATAACGGCTAAAGAGGATTATGTGCTCGCGACGGCGCGAGGGATCTGCTTTTGTTCTTGTTCGCAATGCGAAGAGGCCGATTGTTCCAATTATCTTGGTCCCTGCACCAACAATGCCCTTCAAGGTGCCAGAAACCTTTGATGTGCCGATACGCCGACGGTAGGACACAGGCACTTCCAGTATTCTCAGGTGGTTCGTGACGGCCTTGATCTGCATCTCCACGGTCCAGCCGTAATCCCTGTCCTTCATTTCCAATTGTAAAAGCGACGTGTACCTGATGGCTCGAAAGGGTCCTAAATCGGTGAAACCGACACCCCAGAGCCAACGGATCAATGCGCAGGCCAGCCAATTGCCGAACCGGGCCTGCGGTGTGAGCGCGCCGGGCTCCCGTGCTCCGAGAGCTCTCGATCCGATGACAAAATCCGCGAGATCCTCAACGATGGGATCGACGAGACGATCCATCTCTTCAGGGTAATCGCTGTAATCACCATCCAAGAATACCACGATGTCCGGGGGGTCCAGATGGGCCAGGGCTGCCAGGCACGCGGCCCCATATCCGCGTCGAGGCTCGGAAATGACCTGTGCACCGCAACGCCGGGCAATCTCTGCTGTCGCGTCGGTCGAGCCATTGTCAGCGACTATGACCCGGTCAACCCAGTGAGGAATGTCGGACAACACTTTCCCGATAGACGTCTCCTCGTTGAGCGCGGGGATGATTACCGCAATGGAATGGGCTGCTCTCATATCAGGTGTCGGACCACGCGAAAATCCTTTGCAGGAACCAGCTTCTCAGTAGTAAAACCGAGCAGGGGGTGGCCTGTCAACAGGTGGCGGACACACCAGAGCCGAGAGTCGGCTGCAGCAGCGGCACAGAAAGAAGAGATTCACTCTTTTCCCTTGACAGCTTATAATGAGTTCAGTAAGTTTGTTCGATTGTGGAACGAATGAGAATGCTCGCGCACGGAGGTGCTGCTCTCTATGTCCGTTACTATTCGGTTGGCCCGTCACGGAGCCAAGAAAAAGCCTGTTTATCGCGTTGTGGCTTCAGACTCGCGATTCCCCCGCGACGGCCGATTCCTTGAAGTGCTCGGAACGTACGATCCCAGGAACAAGATGACGGGGCTCGATCTGAAAATGGAACAGATCCGAAAATGGATCTCCAACGGAGCCCAGGTTTCCGATACAGTTCGAAAAGTCATGAGGCGGTTCGGACGTCAGGACAAGACCACGGGGGGCGTGTCAGCCGCGTAAGAGCTTCCGTTCGGAAGATCGGCTCGAAAGGCTCCATGTTGCGGCTTTGTCGCGTGACAAACCCACGGCTCAGGCCTCGCAAGGGCCAGGTGACCGAAAGACGTCTTCGGCGTTGAGGTTGCCCCTGCCCTTGGCGGTTGAGGTCAATCAAACCGTTCACAGACTGGCACCGACAAAGGATTGCTCAAAATCAAGCGGTATGGCCTTGAGAGAAGGAGAGGGTTCCCATGAAAGAGCTGATCGAGTACATCGCGAAAGCCCTCGTAGACAATCCTGACGAAGTTGTCGTTTCGGAAGTGGAAGGGGAAATCACGTCAGTGATCGAGTTGAAGGTTGCCAAACCCGACCTGGGAAAAGTCATCGGTAAGCAGGGTCGTACAGCCCGGGCCATGCGGACCATACTGAGCGCGGCTTCCACCAAGATGAAAAAACGGGCGGTCCTGGAGATCCTGGAATAGGTGCCCGAAGCTTTGTTCCCGGATGCCCTGTTCGGATCTTTGCTGTTCTCGCGAGCATGGCTGACGGCAAGCTAGTTGTAATCGGGCGGGCTCTCAAGCCGTTCGGAATCAGGGGCGAGATCAAGATACGCCCGTATACGGAATCTGATTACGCGTTCGAGAGGTCGTCTGTCCTCGTCTTCGATGATGTTCCGTATCAGGTGCGGAGTGTCCGGTTCCACAAGGGGATGGTGATCGCGAGCCTGGAAGGCGTGGACTCCCCCGACGCTGCAGCGGAGCTTCGAGGGAGGCTCGTTAAGACAGGAGCAAGCAACTTACCGCCCAAAGAGGAGGATGAGTATTTCTGGCATGAATTGATCGGCTTGAAAGTCCAAACCGTGGACGGTCTCGACCTCGGCACAGTGAACGAGATAATCCCCACCGGCGCCAACGATGTGCTGTCCGTGAAGGGGCATCGCGGCGAAGTCCTGCTCCCCATGATCGATGACGTGATCGTAAACGTAGATGTGCAGCACGGCATCATCGTGGTGGACCCGCTTGAAGGTCTGATCCCCGATGCTTGATGTACGGATCCTCACCATATTCCCCAGGATCTTCGACTCGTTTCTGGCCTGCGGGAATCCGGCTCGCGCTGCTGAAGCAGGCCTGTTGACCGTCCAGCCTGTCGATCTGAGGGATTTCACCGAGGACCGCCACAGATCTACGGATGACTATCCGTACGGAGGCGGAACGGGGATGGTAATGAAGCCTGAGCCCATAGTGAGAGGGATCAGGCATATTAGGGAGATGGCCCCGAATTCCCGCGTGATACTCATGACTCCGCAGGGAAGGATTTTGGACCAGACAGCGGTCGAGCGACTGGCACAATTGCAGACCATCGTCATCGTTTGCGGCAGGTACGAAGGATTGGACGAGCGGGTGCGGCATTTCGTCGACGAGGAAATCTCCATCGGAGATTACATCCTTTCAGGAGGCGAGACCGCAGCCATGGTCGTCATTGACGCGGTGAGCAGGCTGATTCCGGGCGTTCTGGGGCGAGACAGCCATATATAAGGAGAATCCTTCTACGCGGATTTGCTCGAGTACCCCCAGTACACGAGGCCGCGAGTTTTCGAAGGGCTGGAGGTTCCTCAGATACTGCTGGAAGGGCACCACGAAAAGATTCGGCTCTGGCGCAAGAAACAAGCGCTGGCAAGGACCCTTCAGCGAAGACCCGACCTGTTGAGCAAGAAGAGACTTGACTCTGAGGAAGCGAAGCTTCTCGCAGAAATCCGATCAGAGCTCAGCTTAGAGATTATGGAGAAAGATCATGAATGTCGTGGAACAGATTGAAAAGGAACATGTGCGATTGGATTTGCCGGCCTTCAGAGTCGGGGACACCTGCAAGGTCCACGTTCGGATCGTGGAAGGAAACCGGGAGCGTATACAGGTTTTTGAAGGGGTCGTGATTGCACGCAACCGGAAAGGATCGAGAACGAGCTTCACCGTGAGAAAGGTCTCCTACGGTATCGGGGTGGAAAGAGTGTTTCCCCTCCATTCCCCGATGATCGACAAGATAGAAGTCGTCACTCGAGGCCGGGTAAGACGCTCTAAGATCTATTACCTGCGAGGTCTGCGAGGGAAGGCCGCACGAATTAAGGAGCGGGTCAGGACGCCACGCGCCTGAGAGCACGTGATGGCATAAATACGCTACCGATGCGACGACGCCCATGTCACCTCGGAGACCAACGCGGACAGACATCTCTCTTCGGTTCGAAGAAGAGGGGTTTGAAAACGGCGCTCGGAGGATAGCCGGAATAGACGAGGCAGGCCGAGGTCCACTTGCCGGGCCGGTGGTTGCCGCTGCCGTGGTTCTCCCGAGAGGCTTTGATCTGCCGCGGTTGAATGATTCCAAACTGTTGACACCCGCAGCCCGCGAGGAAGTCTACAATGGAATTCGATCTGCGGCTCTTGCCACTGGGGTGGGAATCGTTCCGCCCGAGGTTATTGACCAAATAAACGTGCTCCAAGCCACTCGGCTCGCAATGGTGCAGGCTGTCAATCAAGTATGTCCCTCTCCCGATTATTTGCTCATTGACGGACCCATCACCCTTGATGTGAACATTCCTCAGCGTCCCATCGTGCACGGGGATCGCCTGTGCTGTTCAGTAGCTGCAGCCAGTATCATTGCAAAGGTCACGCGAGACAGGATCATGATGGAAATGCACGAGCTTTATCCCATGTATGGCTTCGATTCCCACAAAGGCTACGGGACGGAAGCTCATCGGGCAGCCCTGAAGCAGTATGGCCATTGCCCTATCCATCGCAAGAGCTATAAGGGGGTCGAAGGAATAGGGAGGGGGACTCAGCCGGCCCCGTCGGAAGAGGAATCACGTTCCGGAATACGAAAGACCAAATAGTAGAGCGCTGTGATTATCACAAATACGATGATGGCCGACCACACCACGTCCGTGAAGAAATGACCGCCCTGGATCATCCGTGCTGCTCCTGCAACCGTCCCGAACACAATTCCCCCTGCGATGGCAGTAACGGCAACAACCGGATGGTACGGATAGAATGCTCCCGCGGACGCGACTGCGTAAGCCATGGAACAGTGGCCGCAGGTAAAGGACTTCCCCTCACCTATGGCCCCGGGCTCGGAAGCCTTCCTGTAAACATGGTTTCCGCCGAATACAAGCAGATCGCTGGGTCTGGGTCTTCCCCAGAAGTGCTTTAATAGGCCATTGACCATGAGGCCTGGCCCCAACACCACAGTGAGGATTATCACCAGGCACGGCTTGGCATATTCCCGGCGGATTTTCCCCAATTTCGCAGCGATGTACGCTCCCAGCGCGGCGATTGCTATAACAATTGCCGGTACTTCCCCGTAGTCATATATCCAGCACCAGGGATAGTCACGGGCATGGATCCATCCGCCGTGAGGCCCCTCCTTCTCATAGAACAGCCTTGCCCACGAGAGGTCGCGGTTCCCGCTTTCAATCCAGGCCGTGAGAACTAACCCGGCAATGAGGAGGCAGCAGATTATCACCACCCCACGCACCCAAGGACGCACAGAAATCATGACATCTCCCTGGGTCCCGGATTCTCTTTCAGCGGCAACCTCCATGCTGCATCTACTCTCCATGAGCGGGATGTTCAACGGCACTACGACTTATAGCAGGTGCCGCATGAAATGTCTGTTCTTTCGCGTGAGAATGTCGAAACTGTCCTATGCTTCCTGTCGCATCAAGGTTATGGCTCGTCGGACTCGCGTCTTCACGGTTTCAGGCGGGCATTGGTGCATCCGCGCGATCTCCGTGTACGTGTATCCCAGCAACCGCAGTTTGATGGTTTCTCGCAGGAGCGGGGGAAGGTTCTCCATTAGGCGCTGCAGCATGTACCGAAGCTCCTGGTTCGCAGCCATGGCCGATTCGTCATCCGCAGCCACATCATCATAAGACTCTGCGCTGCCGTTGTCAGCAGGGATTCCACGACGTGCCATGTCGCGCAGCCTTCTGTACGCTTTATTCGCTGTTACCCGATAGAGCCACGTGGAGAGCTTGGAATTTCCCCTGAAGGTCCGCAGCCCGACATACACGTCCAGAAAGACGTCCTGGGCCAGGTCTTCGGCTTCTACAGGGTCCCCCACTATGTTCAGGCACTGTTTCACCACCGGGCGGTAATAGGCGCTAACAAGCCGGCTGAAGGACTCGTGACACCCCTGTTTGGCACTCTCTATCACTGCACTCTCGTTCATTGGCTGATCACCCAATCCCAATAGGCCTATAGCCGGTTGTCAAGAGGACCTTTGATATCGGTGCTCACACCTCTGGAGCACTCCCACTACACCTGCCACTGCGTCCGAGCAGTCCTTCGATTCACTGGTTTCATGGTCGATTTTGACCGTGCCTCCTTGAGTGATCCTTTTGAGTCTCCGAAGCTCTCTGTCCAGAGTTTGATGGGGTGGAAAAAGGATGCGGCCTTCCCTGATCGCGTGCTTCAGCTCGAAATAGCTGGCTGGGCTCTTGTCTACGGATACCCGGCCGGTTGTAATGCGGTTTGCACGCCATCTCTGGAGCATCGCTGCGGATTCCATCCAATCGGCACTCCCGTATCGGATTTGAATGTGACGGTGGAGCTCCAGCACCAGGTCGGTGATGATGTTGATATCGATCTGTTCCCCAGGCCTCGCGTGGATACGCAATACCCCGTCGATCAGGTAAACGGGGGAGACGAGGTTCTCGATAGGCGTGAGCTGGCTCTGCTCTGGGTTGAAATAGTGGGTTTTTTCTACGACGGTAGTGTCAACGATCCTGCCCAAAGCCAAGCCCGTCGCGTCGCCCGAGAGGGACATATCCACGTGGACGCAGTATCGGTAGTCACCTTCCATCTTCATACGAGTCAGGTATTCCCCATTGATAAGCAGTTCCCACTCCAATCGATCGCGGTTAGGATCGTACGTGGCGATTCCAAAAAGGTCCCGGAAAGAGACGTCTTCGCGCTTGAAGAGCGTGAGGCCTTCCGAGCGGGCCTGGTACCGGTCCTGAGCCTGGGAAATCTCCTTCGGGAAGGGGAGGAATCGACCTGTGCTTGTGGACGGGACTCCAGCAAGATCCTTGAGAGCTTGCTCAAGGTCCTGTTCGCATTCAGTGTGGAAGACCGTGGGTATTTCCAATACATTTTCGGGGTCTTCGGCTTCTTCCGGACCCGTAATGATCCTCGGGGGTCTGTAGTCCGTCCCAAGCTCCACAAGGAATGTAGGGGTTCCGGGAGGATATTCGTGGGAGCGTGCGTTCCAGAGAGCTCTGTCCACGATGAGGATGGTAGAGTCTCTCTTGGCGTGCTCGATCTTCTTTGCCGCAAAATCGTTGGTGTGGTTGCGGGCGGAATCCAGAATGAGCCTGCCCACGAAGTCGCCCCGCTCGATGAGCTGTTTGTATCGGCCTATGATCCTGTTTCGCAGGTTGCGGTACATTTCCATGCCCACGTCGAAGATCTGTTTGTCCGAGTAGAGGAGCTTCACCGAATCTTTCCGGACAGGCATGAAATTGATCTCCGTTATGACTCCTGCGATGACATTAAGCCCGAGTACCGCGTCCGTTGCACCGGTGACCGGCTTCACTGTCACGTGGTTCGGAAAGAGCAACTCGCTGGCCTTTTTTCTGTTTCTCGGGAAGTTGCCCTGAAAATAGGGGCTAGCGTCCACGGCTCGCCTCAATCGCTCGTAAAGCGTATCCGTGGCAGTCGCCAGCCTCATGGATTGGAAGATGAGGAAAATCTCGTCTACCGGCGCCATACCCATCTCGAGCTGTGGGTTCCAGAGGCACGATAGCAGGTACAGGCTGTATCCCGTGGAGATCCAGGATTTGGTGCTCTTGGCAGTGCCTGCCGCACCCGTGAGGAGCACCTCGAAGGGTGGCGGGTGGTTATGGAATATTTTCCACAAATCCTCTTTGGTCGAAGTCCACAGCGATCCCTTCAGAGCACAAAACTCGCGTGATTCCGCAAACTCGATGACATCGACTACTCTGTCGGTCCTGTACCCCCGACGCTGTTCGAGAAACGCCGCGTCGTTTTCTGCAATGGCCCTCTGAAAGTTGTTGAGAAGCCCGACAAGCGTGTCGAGTCGAATGAACCCGCCGGAATCGGTGGGGATGGCGCGCAGGTACGACTCAAGGATCTTCACCTGTCGACGGCTGATGCGCTCCTCCCTAGAGAAGCTGTGCAACAGGTCCAGAGCCTGCTCTATCCTCACCTTCTTCCGGCTGTAGCTTGCCTGCATCATCTAAGGACACCGGTTCGGCCAGTGTCTCCAGCTCCCGACTCAATCTGCCGACGAGGTCCACGAGCTCGTCGGGGTTTCCCACCTGCTGATGAATGAGGCTCAGGTCTATCGCAACCCGCGGCATGTCCTGTTGAGGATCGAGCAAGCCCAATCGGTCCAACAACGCTTCCGTATCCTTTAAGGATTCCTTGAGCAGCGCCAGGATCTTGGCAACGTACGGATCGGACTTGTCCTGGTCCCTGGCCAGTCGACTCCACTGGTCGTATTCGTCGCACAAGCGCTGAATGAGAGCCATACGCTCCCGGAGTGGGTCATAAATCCGGGCGCTCTCTCGATCTTCCTGCCTCGGCCGCTTGGTCGCACCCTTCCCTTCGCCGCAGGATCTGTTCCCAGCAGCCTTCATTCCCCCTCATTCCCTATCGATGTGTGAAGAACGGAGCTTTCGCGTGTGCAAGATGATCAAGGTCTGAGGCTCTTCGCTTCCTCCAGAAGCCCGCCCGCCACATTGTCCGTGGCCCATGCCGCAACAACCGCTTTGTGGGCGCGCACAGTGGAGATCCCGTGGCTGAGCGGTACGGTGATGACTACCGTGTCACCTTCCACGAAGACCTCCGCACAATCGAAGAGCCCATATGACGGCGATGAGGCCGCGTCGGCGGCGACTGGTGACGAAGCGGCATCGACGCGTTCTTCCATTGTCTGCTGAACCTTTTCGAACATCAGGCTAATATCCTCCTTTCATGGTAAGATGATGGTATGACCGGATCGATGGCGGCTCATTTAGCGGACCCGTGACAGCGCGTCAAGCGCTAGATGGAATTGTATGTTGTACAAGCAGGCACCGGGGGTCAGGTCTTGTTTCTTGACGAATCTATGATGACGATGGTCTGTGAATAGGC
>CAYZET010000124.1:0-12663 GCA_964477215.1 uncultured Syntrophaceae bacterium
CCTGGATTTGTTGTACGGCTTCGTCCAAGCCTCCCACATCTTCATAGCTGATGTCCGGGACATGCTCCAACGAGAGCCGAGCCACATCGCTTCTCGGCAGCAGCCTGTATGCGAACAATGCTTCCGGATCGCATTCCAGCTTGTCGCCTTCCAGAATCTTAACGTGGTCTAACGTCTCGGCCCTGGTCACAACCAGGGTTTCATCTCCCACGGTCTTAACGAGGAGCTTCTGGTCACTCAGAACTTGCTCTACGGTTCCAAGAGTGCCGCAAACAAGGTCGAAACCTCTGGAATCAACTACTTGGAGCTCGTTGTTGAGCAATAAGCACTCCCCCCGCTTGAATTGAGGCCGAGAACGCTTCTCCGATTGTTGACGAAGGGCATGAAATGTCCCCTTCTTCGGCTGTGAGCCCTGTTCGCGCAAATCATCTTCCTCGGTGATGATTCGAGCCTCGTACAGTCTGCCGTGATGTCGAATTATGACCGTATCACTATCCTTGCCGTGCTGAACAAACACCCCGTAAGGGAGGGCTCGATCCCCTTGCGTCTCTGACTGCGGAAACAGCCTCCGCAGCTCCATTCGAGATGAATGAAGAGCCTCCGCAAGCAACAGCCTCTTTCGTTCCGATTCTTGTATCTTGGCCTGGAGCTCTTGTGCATTGGGCTGCTCACCCAGTTTCTCGCTATCTTCGGCCGCGCGTACTATCTCGTCCACCACTCTCTGCCGAGCCGCCCGGACTTCGCTGTCATTTTTCCTTTGGTCGGATTCCATGATGTCCCATCCTTGACCACAGAATCATTTCACTTCTTCCTCCCCTTGCCATGATAAAGCTTCTGGGTCATCCGGTCAAATTGAGCCCTATGAGCCAGCCAATCTATTGATTCTTGATCGCTCCATCCACGACACTGGGAGACGAGGTCAATCACGGTTCCCCCAACGTCGGGACAGGTCTTGCATGAGAAAGTGTTCTTAGCAGGGTTGAACAGGAGGGTAAAACTGCTCTCGTTATCCGTATGCTTGTCCGATCGGAAGCACTTGCCGACGCTCCCTCGAACTTTAATACCCAACTCAATGGCCACGTTCACGATAGGACTGGACATTTCCAGCTTTTTCACTTCCTTCTCATCCATCTGGCACCTGCTTCGCAGTCTAAGACGTTCTAATGAATCGTAACCTTGCTGGACTTGAGCCTGCTGACCCGTGCGAGAATGTCCTCATGGTCCTCAGCATCAGGAGCCAGCTTCAGGTACTTCTCAAAGCTCATGAGGGCAGTATAGCCGTCACCAAGCTGCTCGTTAATGAACCCTTGATCCCTGAAATCCACAGCAGAGAATGGGTCTAGAATCAAGATCCATTCAATAGTCTGCAGGGCCTTCAACGGCATATCCAGGTTCCAGTATATTCCCTTTAAGTTACGAATCAGGCGGGCCAGTATCTGTTTCGGCCATATGGGATCGAGAAAACGAGGACTGAATTCCATGCCTCTATGCTTCAGCATGAGACGGCAAGACTCTTCAGTCAAGATCCGGCCTCCGTAAAACGGATCGATGAACATTCGTCCCGTTTCAGTAAGCATCCCTGTGATGAAGTGACCGGGGAATCCTACTCCATACAGCGGCAAGCCGTTCGCTCTTCCAATCTCAATATATATGATGGAAAGTGTGATCGGAATTCCGAGCTTGCGGTCTAGAACTCTGTTCAGGCAACTATTCTGAGGATCATAGTAATTTCCCGAATTCCCGCGAAATCCCTCTTCTTCGAACAAAATCCGGTTTACGCGATCAACGACTCCGGAAGGATCGTCAAGGTCGGTTATCGAGCTCCGTGCCCGAGCCCCCAGGTCTTCGAGCCTTTGGATGTACGCGTCTTCGTCGAGATGCGGGTACTCGAATGCCGCTACTTTCAGAGCCGCGGGTGCGAGCCGAATCTCGTGATCCGGCTTTTCAGCCAACTCTTGCATGCTTCTCGTAATGTCCTCAGGCCCCACCATGGCGGCACGTCCCCTCCCCTTTCTCAGCCGCGTCCGATCCCGAGCAACCGGCACGCGTTTTCCCCCAACACCTTTCGCTTTTCCTTCTCAGTCAGAAAACTGTTTGCTTTCAGGCTCATGACAAGATAGGCTACGCTTACCCCCGCAGTAAGAGGAAGAGGATAGTCGGTTCCGAACAAGATTCTATCAAAGCCTATCGTCTTTCTGATCTCCTTTACCACAATCTCTCGATCCAGTAACCAGTCCACGGCTGCCAGGTCGGCGTACACGTTCTTGTGCCGTTTGCCGAGCTGCAGGGCCTCCTGCAGCCATATACCCGGAATATGAGTACTGTACGCACCACAGTGGGCCAAGACAAGCGGAACATCGGGGAATTTCTTGACTATTGGCTCCCAGAGCGCAGGATTCGCGTTTCTGCTCAGCTCGAGTATCTCAAACGGACCGGCCCCGCAACCTGTATGAGAAAGCACCACAGAATCCGTTGCCTTGCAGTACTCAAAGAGAAGTTCCACGTTTTCATTGGTGGAGGGATCAAAAAACTGAGAGTACGGGAGAAGCTTAATGCCTCTTAATCCAAGGCTCTTGATTTCATGGAGCTTGTCTTCGACATATTCTCTTTCCCTCGACAGGTTGACTGACCCAAAACCGATGAGAGAATCCGGGTAGTCGTTCACCCAATCTGCTACGTCCTGATTAGTCACGTGGGAGGGAGAATAGAGACTGGCTCTGATATGCAGCAGCATCTTTTCTGCTGGAACGCGGAGCGCCTGGACCGTGGTGCTATAAACCTTCAGCAGGTTTTCCACGATTTCGGGCCGATCCAGATCTGCGGGATCTGTGTCCGTGGCAAGGATCACCCCGTGGGTGACACCCGCCTCTTTGAGGTCCCCCAAGAACTTCCTGTCGGGTGCTTTGGGGTGTATGTGAAAATCCACGATGGAAAACAGTCCTGGGGACGCATTGAGAATTTCTGAATGGCTTTGAGTGGGAGACCCGAGCTCCGAGAGATTGAATGCTCCTCGCCCTTTCACCAGGACGTAATCATCGCGCCTGTCCCCCTGATGAAGGGCTTGAAGCGCTAGCATGATCCGAGATTTCACGCGAAAATCTTGGACGGTGCTCAGGTGCGGACGGAGGCGAGCTATCAATTCATCGACAATGGCCGGTTCTTCAATGCGAAACAAGGTCCTCACTACCCGCCAACGGATGTCCGGCGGGTCGTGTAGGAGAGCGTCAACGATGGCGTCCGTACTCTGAAGCGGCGGAAATCCTCTATAAGCTGTCATTTCTCTCATTAAGGCTCTCAATCTGAATCGCTCATGCCAATCGATTCAAGCCAAGAAACGATTGCGCCGCCTTGGATCGGACCGGGAGCAGGCGGCGCAATGCTTGACCTCCTAAAACGGCAGTTGTCCAGTGACCATCAGCGAGAAAGCGGGAAGCCACAGCCCCACAAAGGCCCACACGATCAGGGACCACGCCAATGCCCTGGCAGGGAAGTATCCATAAGAGTTAAGCCACACCTCGATAGTAAGAACCGCATATCCCAGGCATGCCAGCGCGAAGAAGTTGCTCTTGGCCACGAGCTGCTTGCCATCGGCCAACACTGGTCCGCCGGTGAAGAAAATGACCATGTAAATGATTGATACAATGGCCACCGTTAGACTGACATTGCCAACGGAGCGCAAATCTTCCAGTCCGGTGAGGAGTGCATAAGCTACGGTACAGTACAGGAGGCCGTGAGCGAACAGCAGTCCCGCAGTAAAAGGATCCTTGAACACCGCGGCCTGGAGTACGGCGCCGACCACTACCACGGCACCCACGAATGCCGTGGCCGCGCCGGTACCTTTCGGCTCCCCTTTTCCGAGAAACAAGATAGCGACAGGCAGCCACATCACGCTGATGGCTACGAGAACAGCCAAGGTCATGTTCACACCTTCCTTTGTTTAAAGAGGATGATACAGATACCCTATTTGCTTCCCTTGCAAACGGGGCCCTCGTGCTGACCGACCTCATTCTGCTCGTCGAAGTTACCAGCCCCCTCTCATAGCGGATGTAACCAAGGTCTGCCGAACGGGTGGATGAACTAGTTTCTCAAGCTATAGGATGCCGATCATTTCGTACCCTCTTGCAAGATATGCACCAGCCACTTCCCTATTACCTTGGGGATCCGGCATTTGCCCCGGCCCCGTTCATTGTCGTGTATCTAGTCGTTTTTGTTGTCGAAAATTGTCTCCCGCGCGTGATACCAGGATTCGGTTGCAGCCCCTCCTCAGTCTGGAGGATGCCTCAGCTCGGGGAGAATTCATCTCGAGAACCCGGATTTGCCCCATATGGCCCCACTGCTACCTTAAATTGTATTTTCAATTAGTTACCCGTGCAGAGTGCCCCAGTCGTGGGGTATTGATTCCCACTCCGTGGTGCCCAATGCGGTCGCCACGGCCACTCATCCAGTGCGTCGGTGCTCTCAGTTCGCCCACTACTTATGCATCACCTGCTCCTGGCACACAAGTTGCTCTATGGTGTGCGTGCGCTGCGAATGCATGCACCTACAGGAAAGGGTCCGCTCTCCATGATCGATCATCCACCTCTTCATCGGATCTCTGGCACTCGAAAGAAGCACGAGCGGGCGATTCGGACCGTCTGCCAGGAATGCAGCGTTGGTTGCGGTATTATTGCCTATGTGGACGATAACCGCATCGTGGACGTGACAGGCGACGAGCGTCATCCGATCAGCTCGGGCAGGCTGTGCTCTCGAGGTATTGCATTTGTGCAGGGAGT
Organism: uncultured Syntrophaceae bacterium; assembly: GCA_964477215.1. Taxonomy (GTDB): domain Bacteria; phylum Desulfobacterota; class Desulfomonilia; order Desulfomonilales; family Desulfomonilaceae; genus JBFMDN01. The sequence continues at coordinate 4,773 of CAYZET010000124.1, forward strand.
GGAGAACCCCCTGCGTGTCACCGCTCCCTTGTATCGGGAGTCGACTCAGGATACGTTTACACCCGTCTCGGACTGGGATAAGGCCTTGGATCTTCTTGCAGATCGGCTCAAGAGAGCACGGGAGCGCCATGGCCCTGAATGCCTGGCAATCGCGTGCGATGCTCACGCTGGGTTGGATTTCAGTCTCGGAGCGAGGCGTTTTGCGCGCTTGTGGGGAACTCCCCTTGTCTTCGATGTTCGCGAGCGACCCTCCGGCAACGGCTTGCCGTCTCATCTGCATTCACCTACCGTCTCGTGCACCGAATGGATTCGGAGCCGATGCCTCTTTCTCGTGGAATCGGACCTAGCTGAAACCCACCCTGTTGCGTGGAGGTGGGTAGCTGAAGCCCAGGACCGCGGGGCAAAAGTTGTGGTGGCAGATAGTCGGTTCACTTCGTCCATGGCAAAAGCTGACGCTTCCATTGCAATTATGCCGGGCGGCGGAAATCTTCTGGGAGCAGCTCTATCGAGAATAGCTCTGGATAAGGGAAAATTCAGTGAAGACTTGTTGAAAGGAGCATTTCGTGACCATTCGGCCTGGCAGGCATCCTTTTCCAATCTGGAAGCCGTGGACCTGGAAAACGTGCTGGGAGTCTCTCTGAGGGAGTTGGAAGACCTTCAAGCTCTATTGACCTCCGAAGAGAGGGTCACGGTCATCACCGGTCCGTCTCTGGCATATAGACCCGGGCATGGAATATGGCTGGCCATGGCCACTGGCCTTGGTTGGACCAAGCAGCCGGGCGGCGGCTGGTATTCTGTGGACGCAGGACAACCATCGTTTCAACCAGACGATTCCGGGGAGGATAGACACCCAGCCGTACAGTGGTCTGCTGGAGATCACGCGGGCTTGGCTCAGTCGGTCATAGAGGAAGCATCAGCGGGAAGAAGAGCTCCGGTCAGAGCCCTGATCACTACAGGTAACAGTCTTGGCGGTTTTCTTGCTCCTTTCTCTTCCTGTGCAGAAGAGCTGGAGGTGATTGCGCATTTTGGCTCGTTTCCAAACCCCACGCTGGATCTGTCTCACGCGGTCTTTCCATCCACGGTTTGGGCCGAACGAGACGGTCTTTTTTTCTCCAATGACAGGGCCATTCACTGGGCCCGGAAGATAGTGGACCCGAACGAAAACTTTCGGTCAGGTTTGGACTTCTTGATAGGTCTGGCCGAACGATTCGGATGGGCATCGTCTGAGAACGATACCGAGCCGGAGGATCAACGGAGTTTTGCAGACTGGCTGCTTGGGAGCAGCCCCATGACCCGAGGCTGCTCCGTGGATCTCCTTTTGGAGGCTCATCATAAGGGTGATCTGGTGCGATGGCCGTTTCCGGAGGGACGGCTCGTTCGCCGCGATCCGCCCTTTTTTCTTACCCCCGACGGAAAGATAGACCCAGAGGCAATCCCCAGTCAATGGGAGGTACCGACAAGAAGCGATCGGTTTCCCTTGCTTTTCGTATCAACCAGTACGCTCGCGAGCGACCTGATTGGCTCGTGCCCCTGGATCTCGGAGCTTGAGAGCGATGCGATCCACATCCATCCCGACACTGCAGGGGCGCTGAGAATAGAAAATGGCGCGGAGATTAGAGTCGAAAGTGCAACTGGTGAAATCGAGGCACACGCAAGGCTCACAAGGGCCGTCCCCACTGGGATGCTCGCTGGCACCCAACGATTTCATAGTCCACAGGTGCTGGTCCGAAAACCGGACCAGACTTCGGAAGAAGCTCTGACGATCCTCACGGAATTGCTTCGTTGAACGAGGAAAGCTCAATGTCGTGTGACAAGAACATTCTGGCAGTGGAAGCGTACCGGTGCGTGGGTTGCCATGCGTGTCAGGTGGCGTGCAAACTGGAACATGGGCTGCCTCCAGGACCCCGCACCCTTACCATCACTCGGTTGGGGCCGTTTCTTCACGACGACACTTTGACCATGTCGTTTCTCCCGATAACGTGCTTCCATTGCGACAAGCCAGCCTGTGTAGCCGCGTGTCCTACGGGAGCCATGCAGAAGCGGGAGGACGGGATCGTCTTTTCGGATGCTCAACTCTGCATTGGATGCCAAACCTGCTCTGTCGCATGTCCCTACGGGGTTCCCAGATTGAACACAGATACGGGCAAGATCTTCAAATGTGATGGGTGCAAGGACCGGATTAGCGAGGGACTTTGGCCGTCCTGCGCCCTAGCCTGCCCTACCGGTGCGCTCATTTTCGGCAGCAGAGGAAGAATGGTGCAGGAGAGACGGCAGCACGAAGCTACGAGGGTCGTCCAAACGTTTTCACTCACTCAGGACAAGAATAATGTTCAGGATAACAGGTGATCCATCAGAACGTCTTTTTCTTGACGAAGTTGTTAAACGAAGCCGCCAGAATCTTCTCGAATGTCTTCAGTGTGGAAAATGCACCGGGAGTTGTCCAGTGGCTTCAGCAGAAGTTGGGGGACCGCGGCTCGTCATCGCCCAAGTCTTGTCGGGCATGAAGCAGGCCGCGCTCTCTAATCCGATGTGGTGGTACTGCGTGAGCTGCGGCTCCTGTGTCACTCGTTGCCCGGTGGAGATCAATGCTTACGAGGTAGCTACTGCTCTCTGCGAGATTGCAGAGGAAGAAAATGTTCCTGCATCCGAGCCCGAAATCCATTTGCTCGACGAGCTCTTCCTGAAATCGGTGAAGAAGTACGGACGCCTGAAAGAGCTTCGCTTGGTCGCATCGTACAACCTCCTGGCCAAGCAGCCGTTTAGGGATATGGGTAAAGCTCTTCGACTGATGGCTAAGGGAGCCATATCGCCGTTCGAAATGTTCACGGGCTGGAAGAAGGACCCTCGGGCCACCCGAATTTTCGCCCGAGTGGATCAAATCAGGCGGGGGAATGCTGAATGAAAGTCGCCTATTATCCAGGATGCTCTCTGGAGGTTACGGCCAGAGCATATGATCTCTCCACCCACCAGATCTGTCGGGACCTGGATGTGGAGTTGGAAGCGGTCCCCGAGTGGATCTGCTGCGGTGCTTCCCCCGCTCTCAAGATGAGCCGGCTTCTCTCAGTGTCGCTTTCTGCCCAGAACCTGGCCCTTGTTACGAAACAGGGTATTCAGGACGTGGTCGCTCCCTGCCCGTTCTGCTTCAGGCGTCTTCGCAGTGCTCAGACAGATATCGAGAATGATTCGACATTGAGAGCACAGGTGGAAAGTGTGATCGAAACACACATCGAAGCGAATCTCAATGTCTACAGTCTCCTCGAATACGTTCACGCACACGTGGGGTTAGAAGCGATCCGGTCAAGAGTGGCGAGGCCTCTGACTGGGCTTAAGACGGTTCCCTATTACGGATGTTACTTGGTGCGTCCTCCCAAGACCGTTCAGTTTGACGATCCGGAACACCCCACTTCACTGGATACTGTACTAGATTCGTTGGGGGCAACAGTGGTCGATTGGGATTTCAAGGCTGAATGTTGCGGTGCGGCCCTATCCCTCAACAAAACGGATACGGTGACGCGACTCAGCGGTCAGCTCATCAGGGAGGCGGAAAGGCTCGGTGCAGATGTCATTGTGGTTGCCTGCCCTCTTTGCCAGGCCAATCTCGACCTGCGACAGCCTGACGTGAGCGCGTTGGACGGGCGCGAGCACCACATGCCGATTCTCTACTTCACGCAAGCAATGGGCATAAGCTTCGGTCACAGTCCCCGCTCTCTCGGCCTGCACGGCCACATGATCGATCCGCTCCCGCTACTCAAAGAAAAGGGTATCGTGCAATGAAGAAAGTCGGAGTCTATATCTGTCATTGCGGCACCAATATCGGTGGTACGGTCGACTGCCACAGAATTGCGGAAGAGCTGGGCCGGGAGGTGGGAGAAGTCGTAATATGTCGAGACTACAAGTACATGTGTTCGGAGCCAGGGCAGAAGCTCATTCGCGATGATATCCGCGAGCTCGGTCTGGACCACGTGGTCGAAGCATCGTGCTCTCCCAAAATGCATGAGCCCACTTTTCGAAACGCTTGCTCCGCTGCAGGCATGAATCCTTATCTGTTTGAAATGGTTAACATCAGGGAGCACTGCAGTTGGGTCACCGAGGATCCCGAAGCGGCAACGCAAAAGGCGAAGCATCTTGTCAGAGCCGCAATTGCTCGGGTGGTTCATCAGACCCCTCTCAAGGGATCCACGAAATCGGTCAACCCAACGGCCATGGTGGTGGGCGGGGGCATCGCTGGGATCACGGCTGCACTGAAAATCGCAAATGCCGGCTACAAGGTCTATTTGGTCGAAAAGGAAGAGATCATCGGTGGGAAAATGGCTCAATTTGACAAGACTTTTCCCACTCTCGACTGTTCCGGATGCATCTTGACCCCAAAGACCAGCGAAGTCGGTCGACATCCAAACATCGAAATCCTTACCAAGTCCGAATTGTTGGAGGTGAAAGGCTTCGTCGGCAATTTCACGGCCCGAGTGCTTCAAAGACCTCGGTACGTCAGTATCGAGAAATGCACGGGCTGTGGCGACTGTCAGAAAGTCTGCCCTGTCGAGATATCGAGCCCATTCGAGCTGGGCATGACAACCAGGCACCCCATCAGTCGGCCGTTTCCTCAGGCCATCCCAAATACCTATTCCATCTGGCGTGCCGGAATGCCTCCATGCCAGGCGGCCTGCCCGGCAGGCGTGAATGTTCAGGGCTACATGACCCTTACGGGCGCAGGAAAATATGGCGAGGCCTTGGCGCTGGTGCGGGAGAGGATGCCGTTCGCTTCTGTCTGTGGCCGGATCTGTGCTCGACCGTGCGAGGACGCGTGCAAACGCGGCCAGGTGGACGCCCCTTCCGCGATCTGCTACACGAAGCGCTTTCTCGGGGACTATGAGAAGGAACAGGGAATAGCCTGGGATCCTCCCAGGAAAGATCCCAGAGAGGAGAAAGTGGCAGTAGTCGGTGCAGGCCCGGCCGGGCTTTCCGCCGCGTACTTCCTTGCACTGGAAGGTTATCAGGTGACCGTCTTCGAGAAGCTGCCCGTATTGGGCGGCATGCTGGCCGTGGGTATTCCTGATTACCGGCTTTCCAAAGAAGTGCTGGACGCTGAAATCCGCATGATTGCTGACCTCGGAGTAACGGTGAAGACCGGTACAGCTTTTGGCGGGGACGTAACCTTTGAGAGCCTGGAGCAGGACGGGTACAAGGCAGTGTTTCTCGCTACGGGCCTCCACGTAAGCCGAGGACTCAATGTGGAGGGCGAAGATCTGGAGGGAGTGACAGGAGGAATCGAGTTCCTCAGGAAATGGGCTCTGGATGGGGATGTCACAGTTGGCAGCTCCGTAGTGGTGATCGGCGGTGGGAATGTTGCCGTTGACGTAGCACGGACCGCGGTGCGTCTCGGCGCAAAGAAGGTAGAGCTCGTCTGCCTCGAGTCGAGAGAACAGATGCCGGCTTGGGAGCGAGAGATCCTGGAAGCAGTTGAAGAAGGCGTGGTCATCCATAATTCCTGGGGCCCTAAGCGTTTTCTGGAGAGCAATGGGCAAGTGAGCGCTGTCGAGCTCAAGCGGTGCACCTCAGTGTTTGACGAATCCGGCGCGTTTAACCCGTCCTACGACGAAGCCGAAGTATTAGAGTTACCCTGCGATTCTGTTCTGGTGGCCATAGGGCAATCCTCTGAGCGATTACTCTTGGATCGGCTCGGATTGGAGATCGCCCCAGGGGGAAGAATCTCGGTGGATCCCGACACGCTCGCGACGAGCAGACCCGGTGTATTTGCTGGCGGAGACGGTGTCCTGGGGCCGGCAACGTTCGTGCAGGCTGTTGCCCATGGCAGGCAAGCAGCTCGCTCGATCCACAGTTACATCGAGTACGGAGGGCTCAGGCCGATCGAAGCCAAAGAAAAGCCTGTTCCCCCCGAAATCAGCGAAGCCGAACGGCGTCGAACTCCCCCCATCTCTCGACATCAAATGCCTATGCTTGAGCCTGAGGTGAGAAAGAATTCTTTCGCCCCAGTGGAGCTCGGCTTTTCAGAAGAGATGGCCCAAAAAGAAGGACAGCGGTGCATCGAGTGCGGAATCTGCTGCCAGTGCGGGGAATGCGTACGTGCGTGCGGTCCCCAGGCGATCGACCTGAGCGAACGAGAGCGAGTGAGGGAATTGGAGGTCGGCGCCATCGTGGTGGCCACAGGAATCGACATCTTCGATGCAAGTAGATACCAGGAATATGGGTACGGAAGATACCCCGACGTCATAACCAATCTGCAATTCGAACGGCTCTGTAATGCATCCGGTCCCACTCAAGGAAAGGTACTCAGACCCAGCGACGGAACAGTGCCCCAAAACGTTGTGTTCGTCCAGTGCGTGGGCTCGCGTGACCGAGCAAAGGGATATGAGTATTGCTCCAAGGTATGCTGCATGATTACTGCCAAACAGTTGAGCATCTTCAAGCATCATAACCCGAACGGACAGCCCTATGTCTTCTACATCGACAACCGGGCCGGAGGGAAAGGTTATGAAGAATTTTTAAGACGAGCGATCGAAGAGGAGGGAGCTCAGTACATTCGGGGTCGAGTAGCGAAGATATATCAGGAGGGAGGACGCCTTGTCGTTCGTGGTGAGAATAGCCTGGTGGGTTCGCCAGTGGAAGTTGAGGCCGACCTGGTGGTGCTCGCCACGGGACTGACCCCCCAAAAGGACTACACGAGTGTTTCCAGAGCCCTCAACTTGGCCACCGACAAGTACGGCTTCTTCATGGAGCTGCACCCAAAGCTCGGCCCTGTTGAGACGGCTTTGACCGGTATTTATGTCGCGGGAGGCGCTCAGGGCCCCAAGGACATACCGGAGTCCGTGGCTCAGGGAGGTGCAGCCGCAGGAGAGGTGCTCACTCTGTTCAGCGTTGGACAGGTGGAGATTGAACCCACAGTGGCTCGGCTCGAAGAACGTTTATGTACAGGGTGTAGGACTTGCGTCGAGCAGTGTGCATATTCGGCCATAAGTTTTGACGATTCGAGAAAGACAGCTTCCATCAACGATGCACTTTGTCAAGGTTGCGGCACCTGCGCGGCAGCCTGTCCGGTAGCTGCCATCAGAGTACAGCACTTCACGCCGGATGAGATTTATGCCCAGATCGAGGGGATTCTCGCATGACACAGTTTGAACCGAAAATAGTCGCCTTCCTCTGCAACTGGTGCTCCTACGTGGCAGCAGATGCTGCGGGAGTGGCACGACTTGTACAGAAGCCCAACGTCAGGGTCATAAGGGTGTTCTGTTCCGGAATGGTGGATCCCGGTTACGTCTTGAAAGCCTTCGCCAGCGGCGCCGACGCTGTGCTGGTTGCGGGATGCCACCCAGGGGACTGCCACTATATATCGGGAAACATCAAAGCCATGAGACGATCGTTCCTTTTGCACAAGCTCCTAACGGATCTCGGCGTGGAGAAGGAGCGTTTTCGTCTTGAGTGGATTGCCGCATCTGAGGGCCCCAGGTATGCGACGGTCGTCAACGAGATGACAGAGCAAATTCGCAAACTTGGCCCCTTCAGGCCTGCGTCTGGAAGCAAGCCGGAAAGGAGCGGGCTGACGTGCCGAAAAGAAGGGTAGCTATCTATTCGGCCACGGGCTGCTCTGCCTGTGACAACGCTATTCTGGGTCTTCATTACCAGGTGGGAGCGTTCACCGGATGGGCCGAAATAGTGTTTTGGCCCTACCTCAGGGGGGATTCCTGGCAGGTACTGGAGGATGATCGCCAGATGGATGTCTGTTTCTTTTGCGGATCAATCGCGACTGAACAGGACAAGCACGCGGCGTTGCGGCTCCGTGCCGCAGCGAGAGTCCTCGTGGCCTGCGGTGCCTGCGCAGCGTTCGGTGGATTACCTGGTCTCGTCAACCTCATTCCCCCGGACGCAACGGAGATGT
>CAYZET010000125.1:0-1778 GCA_964477215.1 uncultured Syntrophaceae bacterium
GAGTCCACCAATTCCGTAGAGGAAGTTGAACAGCCAATCCCGAGTCACCGGCACAGTGGCAAGGGATTAATCGCAGAAGATGTTCAACCTTTCGTCCACCATAGCGTTGAAAGATCGAGAATCTCATGCGGCTCAAATCGGCTCTTGTAGCTCATGGACTTGCACCCGGCCACATAGTAGCCCAGGTAATAGTACGGGACCCCGTGCTCGCGACAGAATCTGATCTCCTCGAGGGCGGAAAACGTGCCCAGGCTCCGGTGCGAGAATTCCGGCTCGTAATAGGCATAGACCGTGGAGAGCGATCTGGAGCAGATATCGACAATTCCCACCGCGATTAGTCTGTCAAGCAAGCGATATTCGAATTCCAGCGTGTGTACCGCAGAGTTATAAAGAAACCTGCGCAGGTCTTCGAATGCGGTGCTCTGGTAACCGTTGTGTTGCGCTTCAAGGTACCGCCAGTACAGGCGGTGCTTTTCTGAGGTGACCCTGGGTTTGCCGATCCTGAGCGCAACGTCCCGGTTCTTGTTTATTATTCTTCGGAGGGACTTCGTAAGCCTGTGTCCGGGCACGACGACCCTGATGGGGCGACATTCCCTGCACCGAGGGCAGACAGGCCGGTAAAAGTAGTAGCCTGACCTGCGAAATCCATGATCCATGAAATCGTGGTAAAGCTCGGGGGGAAACTCCAGCGCCCGGAACATCTCTTCGCGAGCCATACGCCCCGGGAGGTAAGGGCATCGGTGAAAGTCCCCCTGAACGAGGAAGTCCAGCGTAACTCTGCCAAACAATGGGGAGACCACATATGACCAATTGTTGAGCTTGTCATCGGGAATCATGTCTGAATTCCCTTGTGAAACATTCTCGGGCTTCTGACCGCATCCGCAGATTTTTCCTTGCCGCTACACTTGTTTGAGCAACTGATTCGCGGCCGTAAGCAATGGGTCCCATACCGGAGAGAAAGGAGGAGCGTATGCCATATCACTCTGGAAGAAGTCTTCCACGATCATTCCGGCGTGAAGGGCCACCACGAGCGAGTTGATGCGATGGGCCGCTCCCTCTTTTCCTACGATGCTTCCGCCGAGGAGTCTGCCGCTATTCTTTTCTGCCACGAGATTGACGTAGATACTTGCGGCACCGGGGTGCGCATGCGCCCTCGATCGGCTCTTGATCGTGCTTTGTACTGCATCGAACCCGGCTCGAGTAGCTTCTTCCAGGGTGAGCCCGGTCCGGGCAACCTCCAGGTCAAGAACTTTGAACACGGCTGTGCCCGCGATTCCCGGAAGCTCCACATGCCTGCCCGTAACGTTGTCCCCGACCGCCCATCCGGCTCTGTTGGCCCTCAGGGCCAGGGGCACCCAGACCCTTTTCCCGGTGAGAATGTGGAAGGCATCAGCACAATCACCTGCCGAGAAGATCTCGGGGTCGGTAGTGCGAAGGGATTTGTCCACCGCAATCGACCTCGCTGGACCGAGCTCGAGACCAGCGTCTTCTGCCAGCTCGGAATTGGGAACGATGCCGACCCCAATCAACGTAAGGTCAACAGCGAACTCCGCCGACTCCGTGGAGACCAGCAGCGATCCGTCCCGAGATTTCACCGCCACGATTTTCTGTCCCAGATGAATGCCAACACCCTTGTCCTTTAACTCTGCTGCCACGACGTCCGCCATCTCCTGAGGAAGGTAGGGCAATAGCCTTTGAGAAGGCTTGATCATGTCGATTTTTACGCCGAGAGCGTGAAACGCCTCAGCCATTTCGAGCCCGATGTATCCCATACCCAC
>CAYZET010000125.1:1788-7224 GCA_964477215.1 uncultured Syntrophaceae bacterium
ACGATAAGGACGCTTTTCACATTGTGGGCGCTCAAATAACGCTTGATTGCTCGGCCGTCCTCAAGGCTCTTGAGGGCAAGGACACCGCGGAGATCTTCTCCGGGAACCTCGAGCTTCCGGGGCCGGGCGCCGGTGGCTATAAGAAGCTTGTCATAGCTTACCTCAAAACCCTCACCGCTGGACTTGATTCCCAGGACCTTCTTGGATGCTCGATCTATCCGGGTGACGGTATGGCCAAGTCTCAAGTCTATGCCCTGTTTTTGCCGGAACGTTTCCGCGGTTCGAACCACGAGATCGTCCATTTCTCTGGTAGGGTCCGCTATATTGTAGGGCATTCCGCACGCGGAATAGGACACGTCACCAGTGGCCTCGAGCACCGTTACCTCAAGCGTGGGGTCGTTGCGTTTCGCCCTGGATGCCGCGCTCATTCCAGCAGCATCACCACCGATAATAACAAACTTCATAGCCATGCCTCCGGTCGAAAAAATGCGTACTGCCCCGGTAGCGACACCAAACATTATAGTTTAGTAGGTACGGAGCGGAAAGCCTTCTTTGCTGAAAAAGATTTTCCTGCGACCACTGTGTGTGTCACTTCAAGACGGAATGGGCTGGCAGCCCGTGTTCTCGCGGTTTGGATGCTTTCTTCTGTCATAGATCGCAAGAATTTCCGAAGTACCAAAATGAGGCACAGTGGAGCCCATCCAATACAGACAAAGGGGCAGCACATGAAAAGACTCGTTGCGATCCTGTTGGGAATTCTGGTCTCCGGGGCCGTAATGGCGTCGAGCAGTCTAGCAGAAGCGGGTGGCTGGCATCACAAGGGATACCGATGGCATCATGCGGGCCCCAGATGGCATGCCGGCCCTGCAGCAAGATGGTCGCCAGGATGGGGATACTGGCGTCCCGCGACCGGATCGGTTGTGGTCCTTTCGGACGACTGGCCGGACTGCCGGCTGGTACGGCGCTGTCTTGTAGACAGGTACGGATACCGCAGGTGTCGCTGGGAGAGATGGTGTCGGTAGCTGGCTCTTCCGGTTCCCTGCTTGTTGTCCGGCCGGGTGCGGTGATCTAACCAGATCCCGCCTCGAATATGACTGAACTGAGCGGCGAGCTCCCCGAGGCTGTTTTTCCTTCAGGCCTTTCGCCCCATCTTTTTCCGAATTTCCGAGAAAGAGATCCGTACTGTGAGAGGTCGGCCATGGGGACACACACCCGGCGAGGCACTACGGTCCAGTTGGCCGAGCAATGCCCGTATCTCCTCTGGATGCATGGGCTTTGATTCCTTCATCGCTGACCTGCACGCGATTGCCTTGAGTAACTCCTGACGTTTGCGAGAGGGGTCTCCGCGGAGTCCCGTATCGAGCATTACCTCGATGAGTCCGCTGAGGAACGGTTCCAGGTCCTGATCGCCGAACCAGCCTGGTACCCCTTTGACCACGAAATCGCTCTCACCGAATTCCTCTATCCTGAATCCGGCGCGTCCAAGGACGTCCAGGTGTGCAGCAAGGGCGCTGGCTTCCACCGGTGAATAGGAGAGGACTCGGGGAATCAAGAGGTCCTGGGATTCATGGCTCGCTCCCTCCGTGTCCGAGCGGACCAGATCGTCGAAGAGCAGACGTTCGTGTGCGGCGTGATGATCCATGACGATCAAATTGTCATCATCGTAGAGTACCAGAAAGGAGCCGGGAAGCTTTCCCAGAATTCCCAGCGACGAATATCCGGATTGGTTACCGAGAGGAGGCTGGCTTTCGGCAGGAGCAGGTGGCGAAATCGGCTTCGCCGGACCCTGGCTCTCGGCCTCTATTGCGGTCTTCAGCTCTGTGGAGTGAGAAGCTGGTCTTGGTCCAGCTTTCCCGGGGTCTTCCTGCGAATCGGCGCTCGACTCCTCAGCCTGCACGTGACGCAGGACCGGCGTATGGGGCGGTCGCGGTAGTATCGGCTCCCTAGGACCTGGAGGTGGACGAAATGGGGCCCCAGTAAGAGCCTTGTGCACCCCGTCTACGATCAGATCGAAGACCTGCTGAGGTTTGACGAACCTGACCTCTGCTTTCTGGGGATGAACGTTCACATCGACCTCTTCGGGAGGCAGGTCCGCAAAGAGAATGGCCAGGGGATATCTGCCTCTCTCGATGAGATTCGAGAACGCTCTGCTTACGGCCGAATTGACGACCCGATCCCTTACCGATCGCCCGTTTACGAACGTCAGCACGGATCGCAGGTTGGAGCGAGCATACGGGGGACGGGCTACATATCCGCGCAAGACTCCCGCTTCTGTCTCGTGTGCAACCTCGATGAGGTTTTCTCGAACATCTCGCGAATAGAGGGAGTAGATCCTCTCAAAGGTGGAAGATACTGCAGGAGCGTCCATCTTCACCTTTCCGTCTTCAGCGTACGAAAAAGCTACAGCCGGAAATGCGAGCGCAAACTTGGTGATAAGCTCTCGGATATATCCCGCTTCCGTTTCAACCCCTTTCAGGAATTTTTGCCTTACTGGAACATTGAAGAAGAGGTTCCTTACTTCCACAATCGTGCCCACGCCCATACCTACCTGCGAGGAACCCTTCAGAACGCCTCCTTCAACCGTTATGACCGTCCCAGCGAGGTCCGCTTCTTCTCTCGTGACGAGCTTGACTCTACTCACGGATGCTATGCTTGCAAGGGCCTCCCCCCGGAAACCCATAGTCGCAATCCCCTCCAGGTCTCGCTCGGAGGTGAGCTTGGAAGTCGCGTGCCTTTCAAGGGCATGAAAAGCGTCATCGCGGCCCATGCCGATTCCGTTGTCCTGTACCCGCACCAGTCTTTTCCCGCCGTTCTCCACATCCACGCGAATGGAGGTAGCCTGCGCATCGATGGAGTTCTCAAGCAATTCCTTTACAACGGAAACGGGCCGTTCCACCACCTCTCCGGCTGCTATCCGGTTGATGACCTTTTCGTCCAGGATCTTGATCCGATTGGCCATGGTTCTTGTCGACTATCCGTCGCGCCCTTTCAAAATCACCGACTGCCGCCAAGATTCCGGTAATCCCATGCACGGTGCAGGTAGGCTTTGTGAAACCCAAACCAGCCCAGGCGTGAGAGGGCCAGGACACTAATCGAAAAGCTGCCGTTGGCGTGCAGGAAAATGATATTTGAAATGCTCGTACGCCCGTCTCGTGGCTACTCTTCCCCTGGGGGTCCGGTCCACGAACCCTTCTTTAACCAAGTATGGTTCGTACACGTCCTCGAGGGTGTCGCGCTCTTCACCAATGGCTGCTGCCAGCGTCTCTATTCCCACCGGACCGCCATCGAATTTCAGCATAATCGTTTCGAGAAACTTGCGATCCATGGTGTCCAGCCCCACTGAGTCCACTTCCAGCATGTCGAGCGCTTTCGCAGCGGTCTCGAAATCGATTATGCCCCCTCCCCGCACCTGAGCATAATCCCTCACACGTCGCGTCAAGCGATTGGCTACTCGCGGTGTGGCTCTGGAGCGCGCGGCTATCTCTCTCGCCCCCTGTTCATCAATGTCAATTTTCAGGATTGCAGCCGACCTCATGACGATTCGCTCGAGCTCTTCCACGGAATAAAAATTCAAATGGAACAGAATGCCAAACCGATCCCGCAGTGGATTGGTAAGCAGGCCCGACCTAGTCGTGGCACCGATCAGGGTGAAAGGCGAAAGATCCAGCTTGATGGTCCTTGCGCTGGGACCCTGTCCAATGATGAGATCGAGCTTGAAGTCTTCCATGGCAGGGTACAGGATCTCCTCCACGACAGGAGACAGACGGTGGATCTCGTCAATGAACAGCACGTCCCTGCTCTCCAGGTTGGTCAGAATAGCTGCCAGATCTCCCTGTTTTTCCACGACCGGCCCTGACGTGGTCCGGATCTGTACTCCCATTTCCCGTGCTATGATGTGAGCGAGGGTTGTCTTGCCCAACCCGGGCGGTCCGTGAAAGAGGATGTGATCGAGGGCTTCGCCTCGTCCCCGAGCGGCCTCGATGAAGACCGCAAGATTTTCCTTGATCTTGTCCTGTCCGACGTATTCTGCAAGACTGGAAGGCCGCAGCGTCCCGTCAAGATCTTTTTCTCCGTTTACTGCCTGGCCGGTAACTATCCTCTCGAGCATGAGAGATTCCCCGTAACACTAGTTGAAAGTTCGGTCCTTCCATGATAGGCAAGGCTTATGTAGAATACTTTTACCCGGTTGATCAAGCACATGGACCCCTCCCTCGCGCACGTGGTCTCGGGGATCATACTATGACCAGAACATGAGTGCGAGGAGAAAACATTATGCATCTCGGAGGTTGTTGGCATGTCGGGCCACAATAAATGGAGCACCATAAAGCACAAGAAAGGCGCAGCGGACGCCAAACGGGGGAAGATGTTCTCCAAGCTTATCAAGGAAATTACCATAGCCGCCCGAATGGGGGGCGGCGACATCGAAGGGAATCCCCGGTTGAGGACGGCTGTCTTGGCCGCGCGGGCAGCTAACATGCCCAAGGAAAACATCGAGAGGGCAATCAAGCGGGGCACCGGAGAGATCGAAGGGGCGAGTTACGAAGAGGTCACCTATGAAGGATACGGTCCCGGAGGAGTAGCCGTTATGGTGGAGGCTCTGACGGACAACAAGAACCGCACGGTTGCGGAAGTGCGACATCTCTTCGACAAACATGGCGGCAATCTCGGTGAATCCGGATGTGTGGCATGGCTTTTCGACAAGAAGGGAGTTGTCACGGTAGACAGCTCGGGAGTCAGCGAAGATGAGGTCATGGAGATCGCCATCGATGCGGGAGCCCTGGACGTCAAGACTGAGGGGGACACGTACGAGATTGTCACGGAGCCCCAGGACTTTGAGGCGGTTCGAAAGGCAGTAGAAGACAAGGCGTGGAAAATCGAGCTGGCCGATCTCACGATGATTCCCCAGAATACGATCAAGCTCGAGGGAAAAAAGGCCGAACAGATGCTCAAGCTGATGGACAGCCTCGACGATCACGATGATCTTCAACGTGTGTATGCCAATTTCGACATCTCTGAAGAGGAAATGCTCAAGGTGTCGGCCTGAGTGAGCTTCTCACAGGCAAGACGGCTCTCGCCGCCGGTCCGGAACCGCTTACACCCTTCTCCTGACAATGAAGGGCTCACCCCCGGCGCCGCGGTTCGCCATTATTCTCTGGAAAGTTCTGATGATCGGTAGTATAGAGACCACCGGTCCGACCCGCCTCTTACGAATGAATGTCCGGGCGGGCTTGATCACCGGTGCCCTGTGTAACTTCAATGGGTCGTTCATATGCCGAGCGGCTCGGCCAAGCTCCAAGCCCGGCATGTCAAGAATCGAGCACTTCGCGGCTATGACCATACTGGGAGTCGATCCAGGAACAAACGTCACGGGTTACGGAATCGTTCGGAAGAACGGAACAGCCCCAAGCCATGTGACGAGCGGTGTGATTCGGCCCG
>CAYZET010000125.1:7234-12545 GCA_964477215.1 uncultured Syntrophaceae bacterium
GAGACGTCTCTGGGAAGTGCACGCGGGACTCGAAGCCGTGATCCGAGAACACGGTCCCACAGTGATGGTGGTGGAGTCACTCTTTCACAAACAAAATCCCCAGAGTCTCATGAAGCTTAGCCAAGTACGTGGCGTCATCCTTCTGGTGGGCGAGGCCCATGGCCTTGACATTTACGAGTATGCTCCTATGGAAATAAAGACAGGCATCACAGGATACGGCAGGGCTGACAAGGATCAGATGGTCTACATGATGTCGCGCATTCTCGATTTGCCGAATCTCAAGTCTGCCGATGAGGCAGACGCGTTAGCAATGGCCGTGTACCATTGCCACCGATGCTCGTTCAACAGGATGATTTCATGATCGGGTGCCTGCGGGGAAAGATCCTCGTGAGAGGAATTAATCGCGTGATCGTCGATGTTCAGGGAGTGGGCTACGATGTGGCGGTGTCATTGACCACACTGGAATCCTTGCCCAAAGACGGGGAGGCATTTCTCTATATCCACACGGCCTTGAGGGAAAACGCGCTGGACCTGTACGGGTTCCACGCCGAACAGGAGAAAATGTTGTTTGAGATGCTTCTCACGGTGGCGGGAATAGGGCCCAGAACTTCTCTTCAGATTCTTTCCGGTATTTCACCTGACGGCCTCCGTCAGGCCGTTCTCGATGAAGACCTCCAGACGCTCACGGCCATCCCGGGCATCGGCAAGAAGTCGGCTCAGCGCATCATCATCGAGCTGAGGGAGAAGATCAAGAATCTGCCCATGCCTCCCGGATCTAAAGCGACGAGAACGGTATCCGGCAGTATCGAAAAGGATCTCATCTCCTCTCTCGTGAACCTTGGCTACAAGGAGAAGGTTGCAGTAACAGCCGCCAAGGGAGTAATCGAAACCGCGGGACCGGACATAAAGCTTACGGATGCCGTGCGCATGGCTCTTAAGGATCTGGCAAAGTGAGGGTAACCGGAAAGCAGCCTTGAAGTTTCGCGTAGTACACAGAGATACGAGCAGCATGGCTCGATCTGGGGTGCTCACCACTGCCCGTGGAGAAATAGAGACCCCGGCATTTATGCCAGTGGGCACCCGAGGAGTGGTGAAGACCGTATCTCCCGACGAAGTGTGGGACATCGGATATCGCCTGATCTTGGCCAATGCGTACCATCTTTACCTCAGGCCGGGCCATGATCTCATCGAGTCATACGGCGGACTTCACCATTTTATGGATTGGGGAGGCAGCATTCTTACCGACAGTGGGGGATTTCAGGTTTTCAGCTTGGCTCGATTGCGAAAGGTTACGGAAGACGGGGTGGTGTTCCAGTCACATATCGACGGCAGCCCCCACTTGTTCTCTCCTGAGTTGAGTATTCGCGTCCAGGAATCGTTGGGATCCGACATCATCATGTGCCTTGACGACGTGAGGGGTTTCCCGGTAGAAAAGGCAGAGGCTCGAGATGCTGCAGAGCGGACCTTTCGGTGGGCGCGCCGGTGTCTGGAGTCCAAAAAAAGAGTTGACCCAGCCTTGTTCGGCATAGTACAAGGCTCGATGTTCTCGGATCTGAGGGAAATGAGCGCCATGAGCCTCACTTCCCTGGGGCTCGATGGTTATGCCGTCGGCGGCCTCAGCGTTGGGGAGCCTCGTGAAACCATGACCCAAATGCTGGAGGTCACTGTGCCTCTTCTCCCCTCAGAGGCTCCACGGTACTTGATGGGGGTCGGCAAACCCGAAGACATCGTGGAAGGGGTTCTCAGGGGAGTGGACCTTTTTGACTGTGTGCTTCCTACCCGGAATGCACGCAACGGAATGCTCTTCACTTCCTGCGGCCCGCTTAACATAAAGAACTCGTGCTATCGAGACGATCCGAATCCCGTCGATCAGGCCTGTGGGTGCGGGTTGTGCACCAGGTATTCCCGGGCCTATCTGAGGCATTTGTTTCTGGAAAAGGAGATCTATGGTCTGAGACTGGCGACGATTCACAATCTCGACTATTATTTCCGCATGATGCAAAATATCAGGACAGCCATAGAGCAGAACCGACTGAACTCGTTTGCTCGAGAATTCCTCGAGGACATGGAGGAAACCGGATGATTGATGTGGCCTACGCCATGGCTCCCCCGGGAGGCCAAGGTGGCGATGCGAATGCGCTCATGGGATTCCTTCCCATGATATTAATATTTGTGGTCTTTTACTTGTTACTGATACGACCTCAGCAAAAAAAGGCCAAAGAACACAGGCAGTTACTTGAGAATCTCAAGAAAGGCGACTCCATAATTACCCAGGGCGGGTTATACGGCAAAGTGATCAATGTGCAAGATCAGGTCTTGACGGTGGAAATTGCCCCGAAGATCCAGGTGCGGGTTTCACGCTCCCACGTGGCAGGATTGGCCGGACCGGCGTCTTCGACAGAACCCAATCCGTGAGGAATATATAGATGATTCAAAGCCTGCAATGGCGTTTTGTGATTATCGCCGCTGTGTTGGCGGCGAGCTTCTTTCTCGTGTACCCTTCACTTGGGCCCGTCCCCGGGTGGTGGTCAAAGTATCTTCCGGCCAATCCGATCAGGCTTGGTTTGGACTTGCAAGGGGGGCTGCACCTCGTGCTGGAGGTTGAAACGGGCAAGGCAGTCGAAGCCGCAGTGGACCGGGCCATCGCAGAGACTTCAGACCTCATGAAGGAGGAGAGAATCCGGTACACGGATATTATTCGGACTTCGTCGGATGCTTTCACCGTGTACCTCAAAGATGAATCTCAGCAGGCACTGTTCGATGCAAAGATTCTCGAAAAGCTCCCCTATTTCAGAAAAACCACTGCTGAGCCATCGGAAAAAGGCTATTCCATCACCATGACAATGGATCAAAAGGCCTCCACCGACATCCAAGAGAAGGCTGTGAGGCAGGCAGTGGATACCATTCGCAACCGTGTGGATCAGTTCGGAGTGGCGGAGCCTGATGTGGTCATTCATGGCTCCGACCGGATCATCGTCCAGCTTCCTGGCTTGAGAGAGGACGTCACCCGAGCCATCGACATCATCAAGAAACAGGCCCGACTGACGTTCCAACTTGTTGACGAGCGAGGAGATGTGAACGCTGCCCTTCGGGGGGACGTGCCGCCCGGAGATGAAGTACTGTACAAGGTTGACAAGACCTCGTCAGGAGCTGTGAGCCGAACTCCATATCTCATAAAGAAACAAATCTTGCTGACCGGTGATCTGCTGACGGACGCGCGTGTTCGACCGGAAAGCACGGGGCGGATGATTGTTGCCATGGACTTCAACAGTACCGGGGCCCGTATCTTTGAACGGGTCACGGGCGAGCATGTGGGCGAACGGTTGGCAATCATCCTCGACGAAAGGGTCTTTTCCGCTCCAGTGATCAAGGACCGGATTTCGGGTGGTTCCGCAATAATTGAGGGCATTTTCAGCCCGGAAGAGGCCCACGATCTCGCTCTGGTGCTGCGAGCAGGCTCCTTGCCCGCGCCAGTGAAGATCCTGGAAAACCGGACTGTGGGACCATCTTTAGGAGCCGATTCCGTGAGGCTGGGGCGAAACGCTGTGATCCTGGGCCTTTGCTTGGTCGTCATCGGCATGGCGGTTTACTACCGCTGGTCCGGTGTAGTGGCTGACGTGGCTCTGGTAATGAATCTGCTGCTGATCTTCGCGGTAATGGTCTCCCCCGGATTGCGGGCCACGCTGACGCTACCGGGCCTTGCAGGGGTTGCGCTGACGATGGGCATGGCTATAGACGCTAATGTCCTGATTTTTGAGCGCATTAGAGAAGAGCTCCGCATGGGGAAATCCGCGAGGGCAGCCCTGGAAAACGGCTATGCCAAAGCATTCTCGACGATTTTTGACTCTAACCTCACCACGATTCTCGCGGCTCTCCCGTTGATTCAGTTTGGAACAGGGCCCATCAAAGGATTTGCGGTGACATTGTGTATAGGTCTTATCGTTTCGATGTTTACAGCGCTATTCGTGACTCGAGCAATCTTCGACTACATGTTCCAGGTAAAGCGAATCAGCACATTGAGCGTCTGACAGGCAAGAGCAACTGTGGGACCGGGTTGCATGCCCGGATGGCCCGCGGGGCCGGCGCCCTTCGTCCTCGAGCTCAGGCCGCTTTTGGCGGGATTGAGCTTTTCAGCATCTCATGAGGGAAAGAGCACGTGGAACTAATACCGCCCAATACGAAGATCGATTTTCTCGGAAACAGGTATTACGCATACATCGTTTCGGGAATTCTCATTGTCGTCTCACTCCTGTCTTACCCTGTCATGGGACGCATGCAACTGGGCATAGATTTTACCGGTGGCGTCATGGCCCAGATCCTCTTCAAGAAGCAGGTCGACACAGGAGAAATTCGCGCAGCGCTCGCTCCCTTGAGCACAAGCCCGATCGTGCAGAGGCTTGCCGGCACAGAGACCGGCGCGGAGTACATAGTAAGGATGGAAGCGCCTGACGAAGAGGCGGCGGATTTCTCGAAGAAGCTTCAGGATACCCTCGATAAGGCATTCGGCAAAGGTAGCGCAGAAATACGAGGCCTGGAAATGGTGGGTCCGAAGGTCGGGAGAGACTTGCGTGAGTCTGCCATTTGGGCCACGGTGATAGCGCTGGTGCTCTTGCTCATCTACATGGGGTTTCGATTCACGCTCAGCATGGGACTGGGGGCTGTCCTGTGTCTCGTTCACGACCTCATTATTGTGTACGGATTCTTCGTGTGGACGGGAAGAGAGTTCAATCTAACCATATTGGCTGCCATACTCACTGTGGTCGGATACGATATCAACGACACAATCGTCTTGTGTGACCGAGTCAGGGATAACGTGAAGGCCATGAAGAGGAATTCCCTTGTTGAGATCCTCAACTCCGCTATAAATCAAACTCTTTCGAGAACGGTTCTCACCTCCGGCTTCACTCTCCTAGTTGTTATCGCCCTTCTCGTGTACGGGACCACTGTCTTACGGGATTTCGCGTGGGCCTTGTTCGTGGGGATGGTCTTCGGCACCTATTCATCCATATTTGTTGCCTCACCCCTGGTGCTGGCTCTGGACAGGTATCTCCCTGTCAAGCGAGGATGAATGCTGTCTTGGATTGTCAGCCTGGGCGGTTGGTTGGATCAACCAAGGTCGGAAAGGGGTTGTAGGCCGCTGCATGTCTATTGAAGTTTCCCCTCCCCGCGGACCCTCCTCAGGAGTCGACCGTACGACGGAGCGGAGGGCGGTCACTCCTCTCAGAAGCGGCGGAATCTGCACCGTCGGTCACGAGCAGGTAGTCTCGGTTCTGGCGAGGGCGGCTCGAAGCGGCAACCCCGCGCATGCATA
>CAYZET010000126.1:0-12475 GCA_964477215.1 uncultured Syntrophaceae bacterium
TTCGCTCGTCCTGGGGGTGTCATGCTCTCTTGTTTTTGCGTCCATGGCGCTGATAGCAGATGTCGAATCGGAGAAGTCGGAAGATGTCCCGCGTTGTGGGGGGCCGCAGTCTTCGATCTCTCGGACCGACATCTGGTCGCCTGTCAATGCTCTTTCGGCCGGCATAGCCCATGAGATCAACAATCCCCTGGGGATAATTGGTCAAGAGGCTCAATTGTTGAAGTACCTCTTGGAGCGAGAGCCCTTCGCGTCGATCGAGGCTTCAACAGGATGCCTCGAGTCCGTCAGGGAGATTGTCCGCCAGGTGGATCGATGCAAAGAAATCGTGAACAAGCTCTTGAGCCTGGCAAGGCAGAGCGATCCCATCATTCAGCGTACAGACCTCAACACGATCGTAGTGGAAATGGCCAACCTTGCGGAAAGGCAGAATCTGGTGGACAAGGACGTCAAGATCGTGAGGAGTCTTAGGAGGGAATTACCACTCGTACACACCGATCCTCCTCTCGTCAGACAGGTAATTCTGAACCTGATCAATAACGCTATTCAAGCCATTGAGAAAGAGGGGACCGTAGCGATAAGCACCGCGCCAGCAGGCGAGTGGGTGGAAATAGCCATAACGGATGATGGTTGCGGAATTCCTCAGGAAAACATGTCCAAAATCTTCACTCCGTTCTACTCCACCAAGCCTCACGGAACAGGCACGGGACTGGGATTGGCCATATGCCGCGGTATCGTGGAGAGGCTTGGCGGACAGCTCACCGTGGGAAGCGAAGTCGGCAAATGTACCACGTTCACGGTGAGGCTCCCGGTTGAAGGCCCGGCAAGGAGTAGGTGACATGAAGTCTTCTCCCAAAATCTTGATAGTTGACGACGAAGAGAGATTTAGGACGACCATGTGTAAGCTCCTCACCATACGTGGGTTTGACGCAGTTGCCGTAGGAGGTGGGCCCGAGGCCATCGAGCACGTGAAGGAGCAACCGTGTGATGTGGTGATTCTGGATGTGAGAATGCCGGAAATGAGTGGTGTGGACGTGCTTGCAGAGATCAAGAAAGTGGATGCAGACATAGAAGTCATAATAATGACTGGATACGCCTCAGTGGACACGGCAAAGGAGATTCTCACACGGGGGGCGTACGACTACATGCTCAAACCGTACTCGATCGACGAGCTCGTGGAAAAGATCGAGGCAGCAAGTGAACGCCGCCAAACTCGGACACGTCTCAAAGAGCAGGCTGCGGATTAGAGTGCGGAAGAGACAGAAGACAATTTTCGGGTACAGGCCAAGTATTCACTTCTTTTCGACGCTGTTCCACGATGTGCCCGGGCGCTATCTCGGGGCCGACCTGTTGCAAGAACATTCCAAATAGATACGCGATTTCGTAAGTACGGTTGGCCTTGTGCGTGCCCTGGCCGCTGGACGCGAGATTTCTACCTGAGGTTCGGCTACCGTAGTTCGTAATTTCAAAGGCCACTTCTGGACAAAAGATAAGCCGAGGAGCCATGATACGAGCGACATGGAGCTCCCCGGCAACTCAGTCGACCGGGGCTGAGGCCGACTGAAGGGTTTACTTCTTCATGATATCCTGTTTGCTGACATTCATGACTCTGACGGCTGATTTGCCTTTCTCGCCGTCCGTGTATGCAACCCGGAGGACGTCACCGGGTTGAGGGGTGATACCGATCAACGCATTCGCCACATTGAAGGTGAGTTGCTTGCCTGTTGATTTTCCGTACGGGTGCTCTTTGCTCTTGCTCGTGTCGTACTCTTCTATGACTATTGTCTTTGCGTTCTGGTCGTAGGATACGCACTTCCCTTGCGCAACGTCGGCCGCGGTAGCAGGAAGAGCGAAAGCGAGCAGGAACAGGAGTGGAGCTATAATAAGGCTGACGTTTCTTTTCATCGATTTTCCTCCGGAATTGATAGGCCTCTACGCCTGTACTGCGGCCTTGCTCTCTTCGAGTCTCTTCTCCCTCAGCTCCTGTGCGGCTCCCTTAAACATGATACCCATGATGTAGAGGCAGATCAGCCCCACAGCGCCCAGGATGAGAACCGTGGCTGGGGTATCGTACTTGAATTGCTTCAAGATGATGGAGATCATGCATGCGACAACGGCCAGTCCGAAGGCAATCCGGATGCCGTAGCCTTTTGCATACTTGGTAGCGACGGTTCCGATCTGAGCGCCGATAGCGGCTCCGCACAGCATGACGAACACGGCCCAGATCTCGATTCGGCCTTTGACTCCATAAGTAAACGTGCCATACAGACCGGAAATCATAACCTCGAACAGGTCGGTTCCAACCGCAATATGTGTGGGACAACCGATGAAGTACACGAGTGCAGGCATGCGTAGCAAGCCACCGCCAATGCCGAGGAAGCCGGCGAGAACGCCTGTAAGAAAGCTCACGATGATGGGGAGCCACATGGAGCATGTGATTCCGGCAGTCTTGAAATGCATCATCGGCGGTATTCGGATCTTCTGCAATGTCTTGTACCAGGTGAATCCTTCAGCCCCGTGCTCTCCAACTATACCTGCCTGCTTCTTCTTGACCGCTTTTCGGTAATCGGCAAAGACCATCAAAGCGATGAGGAAGAGAACGCCCACGTACACCCAACGCACCACAGGGCCGACTTTCCCGATTCGCTCGAGCCACATGACGACCTGAGCCCCGCACTCGATACCGATTACTGTGCCGACCACCATGATGATCCCGAGCTTATAATCCACATTACCGAACTTGGAATGCCTGAATGTCGAGATCATGGATTTACCGGCTATATGGGCTATGTCAGTGCCGATGGCGTATGCCATAGGAAATCCCAAAATGTTTAAGCCGGGTGTGACCATCCACGCGCCTCCCATTCCAAAGAAGCCTCCGATAACTCCTACCGAGAAGCCTATGAGGAGGAGACCAGGCCATAGTATATTGATGCCGGCAATCGGCATGTACATGTACAACCAGTCCATTGTGTAGACCTCCTTCCTGGGTCCTAAAATCAATGTTCCACGAGCTTGCGTGACGTCAGATCGATTCCGGTCCGCTTCATGATGAAGTCAGTCAGCAGGCCGAGCCCGCACCCGAGGAATGCGGTGATGATTGTGCACACTAAACCGAACATGAAGGGGTCCGTATTATACAGATCCAGGAAGTACACGGTGACCGGGGAAGATACCATCCTCTTGTCTGCCACTACGACCAGCGTTTCTGCCTTTCCGCCTGCCGCGTGCACCATGCCCGGGACAAGGATAGAGACGGCCCCGAAGAGCGATGCGAGTTTGAGACAGAGTCGTTTCATTCCTGAAGACCTCCTTTCGCCGGTGGGTCTTGAGATATGCTGAATCAGCTTTGTCCTGTCCTAGCAATCACGATGCCAACATTGAAGAGAGGCAGTCTAAATCATGTCCTGGCGGCGATGAACCGAATAGGTACCCATCGATTCGACACTTTTTTACACCCGAGCCATGTCGGTTTTCTTTACAGCGTGTAAACTTAGATATCGCGAGCGATCTTGACACGTGAGGTGTTCCCAATGTTTGATGAAGGTACAGTTATTGCACCCTGCTCGCAGATGTGTGTCAAAAAGTACGAGAGGTTGTTGGAGAACCTCAGCGTGGGGCACAGTTGCTGGACGGGTGGTTCAAGAGGAGATCAGATTTCGGGCGGTTCCCGAACCGCTGCCAATTCCGGCGGCCGTTGCACGCGAAATTGAGGTCTTGTAGCCACTTCCACTCTGTTGTCAGAACCAAGACGGAAAGCCCAAATATCCACCCCCAGTGAAACAAGCCATGGCGAGCTTCCTGCAAAGGCTGGTGAATAGAATAACTAACTGGAAGACAACTCGAACGGCTTCCGGCGGTGACAAAGTTTCGCGGCTTTTCAAGTTCAAGTACACGTGTTTTAAGGATCTTCTGGCATCAAACACGGAGCTCCTCAATATCCTGACCGATTTTGAAGAGAAGCTCCGGGGGCGCCAGGTCTTTGGCATGACCTACGTCAGGTCACAAGCTGCAAGGGCTGTGTTTCACACGCTCCGAATGGTAAAGAGTCTGGATGACCTCTCAGGACACAAGTACGGGCCGCTCTTCAAAGTTGTGGATATCATAGACCTGCTGATAAAGGATGAGCTGGGCAAGAAAAAAGAGGTTCCTGTTGCCGAGTTCGTCATCCCCTATTCCGTGATCACCAAGGACATGGTCGATTGGGTAGGCGGAAAAAGCGCGAACCTTGGGGAGCTTCGCAATCGGGTCCGAGTCCCGGTACCGGAGGGATTCGCCATAACCACCAACGCGTATGAATTCTTCCTCCAGCGAAACGATCTGATAGATGAAATCAACAGACGGAGAATGGACCTGGATCCAAGCGATCCCAACGCCATCGTCGAAGTGAGCGATCAGATCCAGAGGCTCATCATTTCCGCTCCGATACCGGAAGATCTCGATAGTGCAATCCGTCGCGGATACGAAGAGATGGTTGCAGATATCAGGCGGCGGCGAGGGCTGCGGCCAGACACGGTGGTGCCAGTGGCCTTGCGAAGTAGCGCCATAGGTGAGGACAGTGAGCTCTCTTTCGCAGGTCAATATCTCTCCGTGTTGAATGTGCCACCGGAGAGAATCGTAGACACCTACAAGCTCGTGGTGGCCAGTCTCTATACGCCCCGGGCCATCTCGTACCGGCTGAACAGGGGAATGAGAGACGAGGACACTGCCATGAGCGTTGCCTGCATCGAGATGGTGCCGTCTGTTGCCAGCGGGGTCATGTATTCCCGGCATCCGCTCGATCTGATGCGGGATCGAGTCCTGATCAATGCTGTCTGGGGGCTCGGGCCGTATGCTGTCGACGGGGTGATCACACCTGATTCCTATCTTGTCGCAAAGGACTCCAATCTGACCGTCGAAAATATGACTGTTGCCGACAAGCCGGTTCAGCTCGTCGCAAATCCGGCTGGAGGACTCTCAGAGCTCCCTGTGGATCCTGAAAAGCGGACGCGGCCGTGTTTGACAGCGGAGCAGATCAAGATTCTGGCCCGCTGGGCAGTGATCCTCGAGAAACACTACAAGTATCCCCAGGATGTCGAATGGGCTCTCGATCCTGAGGGGCATCTGCTTGTGCTCCAGGCTCGTCCTCTCCACCTGGAAAAATATGGGGAAGATAGAGCAGCAACCTACCCGAGCATCGAGGGATACGACCTCTTGCTGGAAGGTGGTTCGGTGGCGTATCCCGGAGTGGGAGCCGGTCCGGCGTTTCATGTGCGGTCTGACGATGACCTCCTGGATTTCCCGGATGGTGCCGTTCTCATAGCCAAACACTCGACTCCGCAGTTCGTGGTGGTCATGAAAAAGGCTGAGGCAATCGTGACCGAGGCAGGGAGCGTCACCGGTCACATGGCCTCGCTGGCAAGGGAATTCGGCGTGCCTACCCTCCTGAGCCTGAAAGATGCGGGAACCGTCATCGCCCCGAATTCGGAGATCACCGTGGACGCGTACTCCGGGAGAATCTACAGGGGAAGGGTTCCGGCGCTCATCGCCCTTGAGAAGAGACGCGAATCCGCCATGAAGGATACCCCTGTGTACGAGACCCTACGCCGCGTCGCGGATTGGATTGTGCCCTTGAATCTGATTGATCCAAGATCTCCCGAGTTCAGACCGGAGAACTGCAAGACCTTGCACGATGTCATGCGATTCTGTCACGAGTACTCGTATAAGGAGATGTTCCAGCTCAGCGACATCTTGTCCGACGTGCGAGAAGGGGGAGCGCGCAAGCTCGTTGCTCCCGTTCCCTTGGACCTCTATGTGATCGATCTGGGAGGAGGGCTCGCACATCTGTCCGAATTCTCCCGCAGGGTGACCCCCGATCAGGTCGTGTCGATACCGTTCAAGGCGGTCCTCGAGGGGATGATTCACGCAGGAATCCGCATGAACGGGCCGAGGCCGGTAGATCTGGGCGGATTCTTTGCAGTGATGAGAGAGCAGATGCTCTCAGCCGGCAGCATGAACGAGCGGTTTGGGGATCGAAGCTACGCCATAATTTCAGATACATATCTTAACTTCAGTTCCAGGATCGGGTACCATTACAGCGCGTTGGATTCGTACTGCGGCCAAAGCGTCAACAAGAATTACATTACCTTTTCTTTCAAAGGGGGGGCGGCCGACGATGTGCGGCGGAGCCGCCGAGCACGCTGCATAGCTGCAATCTTTCAGGCCCTAGATTTTGCCGTGGAACTGCGGGAGGACAGAGTGGATGCGCGGTACTACAAGTACGAGGAACATTTGACACGGCAGAAGCTCGAGATGATCGGCCGATTGCTTCAGTTCACCCGGCAAATGGATATGCTGATGAACTCTGAGCAGAGCGTAGAGACTTTCGCCCGCTGCTTTTTCGAGGAGAACTACAACCTCGATGACCTCGTGCAAGCCGACAGCCCAGTCGTTGCGGGACAGTAATTTGGAGAGCCCTCGCTGCAGGCCGCCCGCTGCGAAGCCTCTGCGGGCACGTGAATGCCACTTGCGGTAAAACTCCCTGTTGTTCCTGAAAACGGCGTTTGCTAATATTACCCTCGTGTCTCATTAGTCGCACCGAGGAAATGAGCGTTGAATGCCAGCGAGACCAAGGCTCCTCCGGAGAAAGGACGCGCTCAAAGCCGAGGAGAATATCATGTCAAAACGTACCGACGCGCCCAGAGTTCTTATTAGAGTGAATGACAAAGCAGGGAACGAGTACTTGTGTCCCGTTGAGGAGCTGCGCGACCCGAAGAATATTACGCAAGAGGAATTGCGCTATTGCTTTGACTCAGCACAAGAAGCGTTCACCGACAAAGAGGTCATGGCCATCATACGAAGCGAGTTTCGCAAGCATCCCAAAGACGACGAATAAGGACCTGAAGGTCTTCGACTAGCTCTAGGACTCGTGGGCTCGCACTAGGGAGGCGGAAATACGGGCGTCGAATCTCCCCCGGCGCAGGCCCTTAAAGCCGCGGTCGCAGCTTTCGCACTGAGTAGCTCCTTTCACCACAGAGAAGAAAGCATGTCCCAGACACGAGAAATGATCGCTCAGCACGACACAGAACGGATTCCGGATCTGGCTCACTATCTGAGTGGGCAGAAGGCCACGGTAAAGGAATTTGCCGCGGGACAGAGGATCACAGGTCCGGGCGAAGGTCGCGATCGGATTGTCTGTCTTATCTCGGGTCGGGCAGAGGTTGTGGTGGGATACCGAGCTTCCGGGGATGTGATTGTTGAAGGCCTGGATCCGGGGGATGTCTTCGGCAATTTGGCCTTTCTCACAGGGAGAGCATGGCCGAAGGATGCTGAGCTCGTGGCCACCGAGCCTTCGACCGTCCTGGAGATCTCACTGGACCGCTTCCAGGTGATTCTTCGGGAAAATCCGGAATTCACGGTCTCTCTCCTCAAATCCCTGGGCAAGAAGGTCGTCCAGGGGGATCGCAATGAATTTGCCGCTCTGGTCCACGTGGAAGGGACGGACGCTGCCGCTGTCTGTGCCTATCCCTCTCATCCCGGTCTCCCTGATGATGTGCAGTCCCGATTTCAAGCCTTGGCGCTCGCAGGAGAGTCTGTCCTGATCGTTGGGGAAAACGGGGTTGGAAAGGACGTCCTGGCATACGCTATCTTCGGAGCCGCCGTTACCCACAATGAGGTGCTGGTGCCCGTGGATGTGCGTCGAATGCGGAGGGAGATAGGTTTTCTACGGACTCGGTCGCACTCGGGGAACGACGCCTGGCATGAGGCCACGGAAGAGATGCAGTTTTTCTTCGGACGGGAGACGCGAGGAGAGAACGGAGCAATCAAGACGCTTCCCGGATATCTTGACCTGGCCAATAATGGAGCTCTGTTCATTCGAGGGGCAGAGCACCTCAAGGCAGTGACTCAGCAAAAACTGGTGGACGCTCTGAAAACCGGTGTTTACTGTCCGGTGGGCAGCAGCCAGGTCATGAAGGCTGATTTCCGCCTCATCTGCACGACAGAGATTATTCCTGATCAATTCACCCTGTACAGGCACCCCTTGATGTACGAGCTCAAGGATAACTCGCTGTTTGTGCCACCTCTGCGGGATCGACAAGATCTGTTGCTGCCATTGGCTAGACGTTACCTGGCCCATTACGCCAGAGAGATGAACAAGAAGGTCCCCACAATCTCCGAGCTCACCGTGAAGGCAATGACGGATTATTCATGGCCGGGGAATGACCTTGAATTGGCCAATACCATGAGGCGGGCGGTCATGGTATGTCCCGACGACCTGATCCGACGGCAGGACCTCATGTTCGACACCCGGCGTCCTGAAGGTCGGGCGCGCTACAATCTTCTCAGGATTAAGCCCATTCGGCAGGCTCTGCTGAGCCCGCTCTTTCCCGCGATTCTTCAAAGTGCATTTGTACCGCTGTTTGTGGCCACAGTCCTTCTTCTATTTCTCGGCCCCGCGGATCCATCAAAAAACTTGGCCTCGGTAGTGATGTGGGCGCTGGCTTGGCCCGGGCTCATCGTGGGTGCATTCTTCGGCGCACGAATTTCTTGCAGTATATGTGCGATCGGAGCCCTGAGCACGCTGGCAAAACGAATTGTGTCGCTGGAAATCCCGTTTCCCGAAACACTCAAGAAACGGAGCGACTTTCTTATAGCAGGAGGCATACTTTTCCTCATCTGGATGGAATCCGCGACGGATATGCGGAACCATCCCTTCTACCTCGGACTGCTGTTACTCGTCATGTTTGTCCTCGCGTTCGTCATGAACACGCTCTACGCGAGGCAGTCATGGTGCCGCTACCTCTGTCCGTTGGGGGGAATGACAGGACTCTTGGCTCGAACATCACTCGTGGAGTTGAGGGCCCAGAGTGAAATTTGTCTTTCCCGATGCAATTCACCTACGTGTTACTTCGGGACTTCCAAGACCGAGGGATGTTCGTTCGGACAAGTTGTTGCCACGTTGCACAGTAATCACTTCTGCAAGATTTGCGCGAGTTGCGTCAAAAACTGCAAGCTCGACGCAATCATGCTCAACGTGAGAATTCCAGGGGACGAATTGGGAGAAGTGCGTCATGTGCGAACCGGGACGGGATTTCTCGTGTTGGGTCTCTGCGGCGCACTGATTACAGACCTCTTTCTCAGGACGCCGCACTATGAGCATCTCGTCAGTTGGTTAGCCTGGCCCCAAGTCGCCACGTTCACGTTTTCCTACCTCGGGGTTATTATGGGAGTGAACCTGCTCTCCCTTGGCGCAACCGCTCTCTCGCGCCGCACCTTCAGGGAAAGATTTCTGGAGAATTATTCACGGTTCGCTTTGTCCCTCCTCCCTCTTGCCGCAATGTGCCTTCTGGCGTTCCACCTGCACTATTTCTTCTCAGTTGGCGCTAAAGCTCCCGCTCTCATCGGGCAGTACTTTGGGATCGCCTCTCTGGAAGGATCGAACCCGGTTATGCCCACAGCCGGCTCTCTGCTTATACAACACATCCTCATTGTCACTGGGCTTGGCTGGGGCCTGATCACCATGTGCCGTCTCGGGCGCTGGTCACGGAACGCGACGCGCTTTGCGGTACCGGTCGGAGTGCTACCGCATGCTCTAGTGGCCTGTCTCCTCGCACTGGCCATAACAGTTCTCCTGAGAATGGCTTTTTCGTGACGGTCGTCTCGCCAAAAGGCTCGGAGGGCTATTCTTCTTAGAGGAGCCCTCCGTCCATTAGTCCACAAGAAATTCGGAAGCTTCGACAGTCACAACCGGTACAGTCATTGCCAAGAGCTCTGTCCGCTTCCCATGTGTCGAGACCGTTTTTGCGAGGATCGCAGACCGGTGGGACGGGCGTCTCGCCCGGTCATTGTTGAACAGGAGAAATGCACCTTATCATTGGCAACCGCTATGTGATGTCATTCCGTGGTCTGAGCCGCTGCGCCCTCTTCGACCGCGCTCAGTCCCTCCGCTTCAATGCCTGTGGGTTCCACTTCTGAGACCTCCACCGGTTTGACAGGCTTCTGGACCGCGCCGCCGGACAAGAGCCGACGCCTGCTCGGCTTATCGATTATGGTTCCCGGCGGGGCAGCGTAGGACGGATGAGCGAGATCCATCCCCGAATGCTTCCAGATATACGTGTACGCGTCAGCTATACTGTTGATCATGTCGCTGTAGATGTTGTTCACATCGCGGTTCGTTAGGACGATCTGCCTGTTGAACTTGTCGGGTGCGCGAAAGATCGAATACATGTCTTCTCGCGTCTGAGCGTTGAAATGGGGGTTCCGCACATGTTTGAGCGTGGGGGTCGTATCCGAGCGCAACGACTCCATAAGCTCCCCGAGAGAGTTGTAGTCTCCGTACCCATCGTAGAAAACCCAAATGTCGATAACGCTCTCGGCGACGAGGGCGTCGAGTGCACGGGAGAATCTGTCGAGATACTTCAGATCCGGAAATTCAGGCATCTTGGTGAGCACGATGGACTTGCCGATCATCCCAAGCCGTCCGGCAAGGTTTGCCTGAGAGGTGTCCAACTTGATAGCGCCACCTTTGAATGCTGCCACGCAGTAAGGTATGTCCCGCATCAAACGCGCGTATGACCGAGATCGTACTTCTTCCAGATCGATGATCTTGCCCGGATTTGACATCAGGTCCCGATCTACGAAGGTCATTCCTCTGAGAAAATCGTAGCGGTTCTGATAAATGTACTGGCCCATGGACCGCGGTATCAGCCTAAGGACATCCTTGGTAACGCTCCTGAGGAACTCCACGTGGCTGTCGTAGGGGACGTATGCGTGAGCCGGAACGGTAAGAAGAATTAAGAGAAGGAATGCCGGCAACAGGTTCTTGAGCGCTCTGACCATCGAGAGGCCTCCTTGAGAAAGGAGTGTTCGCGGGAGACTCTATCCCACACGGGTGAGGATACCACAGTGCGAGGCTAAAATCAATCCTCATTTCAAGATACTAGTCAGAATAGATGATAAATTGCGTTAAAAGAGGTGGCCACCGTACTTACGCTTCCATTCGAAAAGCACGGTGAGGGCCTCAAGCGGGGTAAGGGAATCAGGGTCCAGATTTTCCAGCTCCTTTGCCAGGTCGTCCGCCAGGTAGCCGAACAGCTCGGTCTGGACCGGTCCCCCCTTCGACAGATTCTTCGCTCCTTTGCTCTGCGCTATTCTTGGCCTGCCCCAGGGATCGATTTCTTTCTTTTCCAGGTTGGAGAGGATTTCCTTCGCGCGCGTGACCACCATATCGGGTATTCCGGCCAGTCGAGCCACCTGAATCCCGTAGGAGCGGCTCGAGCCGCCGGGGACTATTTTGCGCAAGAAGACGATTCGATCTTTTGATTCTCGAACAGCGATGCTGAAGTTACGCACCCGCTCTCGTTCGCGGGCTATGTCAACCAGCTCATGATAGTGCGTCGCGAAAAGAGTTCGAGGACCGGCTTTGGCTTTGTCATGGAGGTATTCGGTCACCGCCCACGCGATGGAGAGGCCGTCAAAAGTACTGGTTCCTCGTCCGATCTCGTCAAGCAGCACGAGGGATCGCTCAGTCGCGTTGTGGAGTATCTCAGCCGTCTCGTTCATCTCCACCATGAAGGTAGACTGTCCGAATGCTAGATAGTCCGCGGCGCCGATACGCGTAAAGATGCGGTCCACGATACCGATGGACGCCTCCTTCGCTGGAACTAATGAGCCAATCTGGCCCATGAGAACGATCAGGGCCGTTTGCCGCATGTACGTGGATTTGCCTGCCATATTTGGTCCGGTAATGATCAAGATCTGATTCTCGGACCGATCCAGAGTGACGTCGTTGGGCACGTACGGTTCCCTGTGCTCGAACTGCTCCACGACCGGATGACGTCCTTCAATGATGCGAATCTGCTCTCCATCGTGGACCTCAGGACGAACGTACCCCGCGGCAGTCGCAACTTCGGCAAAGGATTGGAGAACGTCTATCGTGGCCACGGAAGCCGCTGTCCGCTGCATTCTGGGTATGATCTCCAGGAGCCTAGTTCGTAGCAGCTCGAAAATCTTTTCTTCCAGCTCGACGATCATTTCCTGCGCGTTGAGCACCTTGAGCTCGTATTCCTTGAGCTCTTCCGTTATGTAGCGTTCAGCATTCACAAGGGTCTGCTTCCGGGAATAGGACGCGGGCACCTTGTCCCTGTGGGTATTGGTAACCTCGATGTAATACCCGAACACACGATTGTACCCGACCTTGAGATTGGGAATGCCCGTTGCCTGCCTCTCCCTAGCCTCGATACCTGCTATCCATTCCTTGCCGCTTACCTTGATCGAGCGGAGCTCGTCGAGCTCCTTGTCGTATCCGTCTCGGACAACCCCCCCTTCCCGCAAGGTAGCGGGAGGAGAATCCACAATCAGAGCAGCGATGGCATGAGCCACGTAGGCCAGATCGTCCATCTTACTCAGCTCCGCGGCTAGAGGGGTGTCAATCTGACCTATGAGGTTGATGAGGGCAGGGATCTTCTCAGCGGAGAATCTAAGTTGCACGAGATCGCGG
>CAYZET010000127.1:0-12474 GCA_964477215.1 uncultured Syntrophaceae bacterium
ATGAGATAGGGCTGTTAAGTCGCAGATTCAACGACATGATAGCAGGTCTCAGGCAGCGGGAAATCATCCAGCAGACCTTCGGCCGATACGTAGACAGGGCCGTGGCGGAGGAATTGATGAGGAGGCCCGAAGCGTTGAAGCTTGGTGGAGAGAAGCGGACTGTCACCATCATGATGTCTGACCTGAGGGATTTCACACAAATGTCTGAAAAACTTCAACCCGAGGAAGTCATCAAGATGCTCAATCGTTATTTTGCTCGTATGATAGCGGTGATCGAGCGATACAAAGGCATTATCGTAGACTTCTACGGGGACTCCATCCTCGTGTTCTTCGACGGGATGGATGCCAGTGTGCCGAAGAGAGCGATGGACGCGGTGAACTGTGCGCTTGAGATGCAAGAGGCTATGAAGGGATTTCTGGCGGAGAACATCTCACTGGGGCTTCCTCCAGTTACGATGGGGATCGGTATACATACCGGCGAGGTGATAGTAGGGAACATTGGCACCGACTCGCGAGCCAAATACGGTATCGTGGGATCGAACGTGAACCTGACGGATCGCATCCAGTACGCAGCGACCGGAGGTAAGGTAGTTTTGTCTGAGGAGACCTACGAGGTCATATGCGCGAAACTGGGGGGCGTCACTGAGTTACAGGTCTGTCTCAAGGGAGTTGAAGAGGATAAGAAGCTCTACCAGATAGAATCCGTAGAGCCGATATGCCAGCCGGACTGGCAAGGCGGAGCCCCGAGAACCGGATCGTCGATCACCTCCTGATCCGTGTGCTCGTGGCCCCCTGCGGCGTGCGCAAAGATAAGCCCTCGGCCTACAGGAGACGGCGGGGAGCCTCATATGCGCATCATTGACCTACGCGAAACAGAGAGTGGAGTTGGTCATCCAGTTTTCGGACGGCATCCATCATGAGATTGTGGATGAGCACCAATCGGTTGTGATCTGACTCGGCACTGCCCAGCATCTCGTCAATGTCTCGCTGAAAGCCCCGCAGCTCCGGATGCTCGCTGAGAAATCGGTCCCTCTCTCTCAGGGCTGCCGCGTGTTCTTGTGTCTTTACTGCGGATAATTTCCCCATGACGGTCATACCCTGTGATCTTTTGCTATAGTATAGTACCTGGAGGGTATGTCGTCCATATCGGGGGCAGAGCCGAAATTCTGGACGTGTGCAATTGCAGTCAGAGATCTTCGAGCAAGCCACGTTTGGCGTGATGGAACGATTCATGACTCCAGCGGACCGTCCGAGCTCGATTGGTCAATATCGTATTCCTTAAGCTTGTGTTGGAGAGTCCGCCGCGTGATACCGAGGATCCGAGCGCTGCGAGTTCTGTTCCCTTCGTTGTCCTCCAGGGTCTTGAGTATCAACTCCCGTTCCATTTCTCTAATGGTCATGCCCAGCGGAATCCCGGATCGGATCTCGTCGGATTTGTCAACTCCCGAAGCCGTCCGGATCGCCTCAGGCAATTCGGAAAAGGGAACGTAGTCGTCTCGGGTGAGGATCACGGCACGCTCCACAAGATTCTCCAATTCTCTAATATTCCCGGGCCAGTTATAACGCATCAGGGCGTCCAGGGCCCTTGGATGGAATCCCTGGAGACTGCGTCCGTTTCTCTCGTTGTAAATCTGGAGAAAATGCTCGACCAACAGCGGAATATCCTCCCTGCGCTCGCGGAGAGGAGGGAGCTCGATGGGAACCACGTTAAGTCTGTAGAAGAGATCCTCGCGGAATCTTCCGCTCTTCACCTCTTCCTGGAGATCACGATTGGTGGCCGTAATGATTCTAATGTCCACTTTGACGGTCTTTGTGGATCCTAGCGGTTCAAATTCCCGCTCTTGGAGAACTCGGAGAAGTTTGGCTTGGGTGGCCGGGGTCATCTCGGCTATTTCGTCAAGAAATATGCTCCCTCCGTCAGCCAGCTCGAATCGTCCCGGACGGCGGCCCACAGCGCCAGTGAACGCGCCCTTTTCGTGTCCGAAGAGCTCGCTTTCCAACAAGGTCTCAGGAAGTGCCGCGCAGTTGATCTTAATGAAACGTTGATCGGCACGCGGAGAGCCCTGATGAATAGCATTGGCTATGAGCTCCTTTCC
Source organism: uncultured Syntrophaceae bacterium (assembly GCA_964477215.1). GTDB lineage: Bacteria > Desulfobacterota > Desulfomonilia > Desulfomonilales > Desulfomonilaceae > JBFMDN01. Next base: position 2,097 of record CAYZET010000127.1, read on the forward strand.
TGTTCCCGATTCTCCCAGGATCAGGACGGACGTAGGGGAGGGCGCGACCATGGCCACACGCTCCAGGACCTCTTTCATCTTCTGAGATCGCCCTACAATGCGCGACGCATCGAAAAGGTTTTCAATCCGTTGCCGTTGGAGGATGTTGTCTTCCTTCAACCTCCAGAATTCGAGGGTCTGCTGCACCTTTATCCGCAGCTCGTCGATGTCCAGCGGTTTGATCAGATAATTGTGTGCGCCTGATTGGAGCGCCTCCACGGCGGTCTCTACCGATGCATGCGCAGTAATGATGATGATGGGGATTCCCGGGGAAATCTTCTTTATTTCCTTGAGCGCTTCAATGCCATCCATCTGGGACATGCGGTTGTCCATCAATATGAGGTCATAGAATTCCTCGGAAACCCTGGCTATGGCGTCAGTCCCATCTTCGGCTTCGAAGACCTCGTACCCGTCAAGGTAAAGGTTGGCCTTCAACATTTTGCGCTGAGACGGTTCGTCGTCAACCACAAGGATCTTGGCCTTCCGGTCTGTCATCTTTCTTCCTTATCGGACATCCGGTGGTGGGGGCATGGTGCTACGGGAGCTGAGCGGACGTCCGCACGGCTGTTCCCGCTTCTTCTACCGGCTCGTCGGCTGATGTCCGATACGCATCCAATATTACGGTGAAACGCGCCCCCGAACCGGGATCTGACTCGACTTCTATCTCGCCTCCATGGCCTTCAATAATGCTTTTGACAATTGCAAGTCCCAGGCCGGTCCCTTTTTTCTTCGTGGAAAAAAAGGGATCAAAAAGCTTGTCGAGGTTTTCCCGAGGTATGCCGCTACCGGTATCTTCTACAGAGATATGGAGCCTTCCGTGTTCGTCGGTGTCGTACGTCACCGTAACCCTCCCGCCGCGCGGCGCCACTTCTATGGCGTTGATCAGGAGATTGAGAAACACTTGGGTCATCTGGTCCGCGTCCATTAGCACCAGCGGAACTTCGTCGCCACCTGGAACGTGGACCAGCTCTACACCTGCCTCAGATGCCTCTCGAGCAACTACCTGAAGGCAATGGCTCACGATGCCCTCCGGGGATCTGAGACTGAGCCGCGGCTCCCGCGGTTTCGAGTACGCCAACAATTTGGATATGACGCGGTTGAGCCTGTCGACCTCGGTCAGCATGAGCTCCGTATAGCGATAATCTTCTTCCTCCAGAGGCAATTTCTTCTGGAAGTACTGAATAAAACCTCGAATGGAGTTGAGCGGGTTCCGGATTTCGTGGGCCACTCCTGCAGAGAGTCTGCCCAGAGCAGCGAACTTCTCACTGACAATCACCTTTTGTTCGAGCTCGCGAATCATGGTCAAGTCACGAAGTATCACGACCGCACCGCGTGGGATCTGTGAATCCGGCTCCCGGAGGGGAGACACCGAGAGCCCGAGGAAAGTCTTCCCCTTGCCCTCGCTGGCAATCTTGACCTCTTTCTCCAGGATGGATTCCGGATCGGATAAGACGTGCTTGATCTCATCCTCCAAGGGAAGAATGTCTTTGATCGGGCGTCCCTCGACCTCTTCCTTCGACTTGCGAAGGATTTCCAATGCTATGGAATTGAACGTTGCCACCCGGAGGGATCGATCCACGGTAATGAGCCCGTTGGCCATGCTCTCTTGCACATTGCGAGTGTATGTGCGCATTTCATCCAGGGTCTTGCGTACGAGGTACGCATTCTGGACCACAAAGATGAAGTACACGCTGGCAGATCCCACGATGAAAAGAATTGCGCCCATAAATATGGCAAGAATGATGTCCTTGTGACGGATCTCCTTGAAGCGGTCCATGCGAAGACCGAGGAAAATAACATGCTTGCGCTCCCGATCGAACACGTCCAGCAACTCTTTTCCGATGTGAGTTTGTCTGGCTATGACTTCGCTCTGTGCAATCTGATCCGGAAAGGGAGTAAAGGTCTTCCAAATCTCGAAAGTCTGACGACCGTCCGGAAGCCCAACCTTGTACGACAATGGCTCTCCCGTGCGAATGACGGTCTGCACAGTGTTCATCTCCTTGCCCATGAGAAGACGGAGGCCGATCTTCGCAGGCTCGCTGTGTGCCAGGATGAGACCGTCACTGTTGATCAGTCCGACCCATTCCACTTCCGGATCCTTGGCGGCCTGCTCTATGAGCATCTGGAGGTGCTCTACCCCCCAATCACCCTCCATGAATCCCGTGCGAGTCCCCGCCTCGAGGGTCCGGATTACCGAGATACCCTGGCGGGCAGTAAACTCTTCCATACGCGTATTCTGAGCATTGATGGTCCGCAAGGTGAACAGGACGACAATGACAAGAAGAGTGCCCGCCACCAAGACTATGGACAATACGGGAAGATATCTGAGAATCGCCTTGATTTTCATGCGTTCCAGTGATCGGCTGCTTGCTTTTTCTCCCGTGGATCTCATGTTAGGAATACTACAGGCTGAGCCCTGACACAAGAGGCGAGGTGGGGGCGGGGCGGTGCCGGGATTGGCTATCGGTAATAAAAATGCGAAACAAGTTGCAAAGCGGAGACAAATATGTTATGCAATACGTCATTAAATTGGGCGAAGGTATCGAAAAAAAAGCCTAATCCCAACATATCGATTTGAGGCGCTCCTTCCCAGCCGTCCGGGGAAACCGTTCCGCCCCAAGATGAGCCGGCCTCCTTGGGAAAGGGCCATCGAGGGCAATCCATGATCGGGACAAATGCAGAATCAGGGGAATTCTCCCTAGCAAAAGGGAGAGAATTTCTGCAACGGGGTGATGTGAGTACAGCGGTGCAGTACTACGGCCGTGTTCACGATCCCGATTCGGAGGACGAAGCCGAAGCGAGGAATATGCTGATCGAGGCTCGTGCCCATCTCTCTAAGAAGCACCTGACGGCAGCCTTGGAAAGTTTTGAGGAGGCCTTGGTTATGGGCACGGAGGTTCAACGTCGACAAGCTCTCGACGGAATTACCGCGATAGGCGAAATGAGGTCTAATCTTGGCCCACTGACAGCGAAGCTGAAGAAAGGGTTCAAGGCAATTTTTGGGAAGAAGGGGTCTGTTTCCGCGGGGCTCGTGTTCGTCTCGGACGAGGACAATCTCGTGCTCGTGTCAGCCGAGGCGTTTGAGGCTCTTCCGGTAAAGCTAGCAGGGAGTAAGCGAATAACGAAACTACCTTCACGCCCGCTTGATGTCCAACTCCCCTTTGCGCCGAGCCGATGCATCCCTTACACGGACGAGGAAGATGCACAGTACATCCTGGATGTAGCAGAGGCGCTCGCCGAAAGAGGCAAGTCCTGAGGCAGCGGCGTGGCGGGGGAATGGGAAAAATACGGAATCGCCGATCGTGACTGTGAGCGCTGAGACGAGGGTCAGTTTGCCCCCGAAAGACGAGCTGCCGTGGGGATGGTACTTCGTGATCGCGCTCCACGGGGCTTGACAGTCACTTCATAATTGACTACACGAAATCGAGCACAATCTACGGATCTGCGATCGGCGAGTTGAAAGCGGATGCTACAGTGGAGCGCATGGAAAGTAGGTCCGGGCACACATCAGGAACTGAGTGATAAACGGCCGTGTGAAAACACCGTCCGCGCTCCACTATCGTGCTGGCCATAATCCAGGAGCGCCGCAGTCGCGGTTCGGAAGCCTGGACCGCTGTGATCGCGACATGTCCTTCGAAGGCCCATTTGCCTTCAACCGTGACGAGCGCCACGCATATTCAAGGCGTGGCAGTAATGCTCTGGCCGCTTCCGCAGAGGCCGGTGATCCAGTGGTAGTTTCCGGGCCCATCTTGTCCATCCCACGAGAAGGTGGATTACGCTCGCAATCCCGGACGAGGACCGCCTAATTTGATGAGAATTCTGGGTCTGGACATAGGCTCTAAGCGGATAGGGGTGGCAATCAGCGACGAGCTGGGGATCACTGCCCAGGGTCTGGAAACGGTGATCCGCGGGAATCCGGAAGCGGACGTGCGCATGGTTGCAGAAATTGTGCAGCGGCACGGGGTAGAGGAAATAGTGGCCGGAATGCCCTATAATATGAATGGGACCGAAGGTCCTCAGGCAGAGAAGGTCAGGTCCTTCATGGCGATGCTCCGCGACGTGGTTGATGTCCCGGTGGTGGAATGGGATGAACGGTTGAGCACGGTAGCTGCGGAACGCGCGTTGTTGGAAGCGGATATGAGCCGTGCGAAACGCCGGAAGCTCATGGACAAGGTTGCTGCTGTAATCATTCTCCAGGGATACCTGGACAACAAGCACTATGAGGCTGTATTGGATCAATGAGGGTATCGATAGTCTCCGTTTTCAAGAGTGTGTGCGTGTTGGTGGCGCTCGCAGGTTTGGCGGTCGGGGGGTATCTGCTTCATTCGTATTTGCCCAAGATGCTCGAGGAGGCCACTTCCGGTCGCAAGATCGCGCCTGTACCGGCAGGCGAAGAGGTGATAGTGTCCGTTCCCAAGGGAGCATCGTTGTCGCAGGTGGCAGCATCGCTTCACGAGAAAGGGATCATTTCCAACCGGCTTGTTTTCAAGATTGTGGCACTGATTAGAGGCGAGCAGGGCAAGATCAAAGCGGGAGATTATGCTCTCAAGACTGGGAGCGACGCGGGAGAAGTGCTCGACCTGCTGATCAGCGGCAAAACACTCATGTTCTCCATTACGGTTCCCGAAGGCTACAACATTTTTCAGATTGCTGACCTCTTTGATAAGCGCGGAATTATGGAGCGCCAGCGATTCCTGGATATGGCCAGGAATCCTGGTTTGCTCAAGGACCTGGGAGTGGAAGGATCCTCATTGGAAGGGTATCTCTTTCCTGATACCTACCTTTTTCGACCGTCGGAAAAGCAGAGCGGCGAGAAAATCGTTCGGGCTATGGTCAAGAGGTTCTGGGAGGTGTACGACCAGGATGTGAGGCCAACCGCGGACAGGTATGGCTGGACTCCTTTTCAGGTAGTGACCTTGGCGTCGCTAATTGAAAAGGAAACTCGCGTGGCTGAGCATGGCCTGGTGTCGGCCGTGTTCCACAACAGGCTCAAGAAGAACATGAGGTTACAATCAGATCCCACCGTTATCTACGGAATAAAGGCGATGGGATCGAGAATAACCCGAGCTGATTTGAACCGAGATCACCCATACAATACCTATGTGCACGCGGGGCTTCCACCCGGGCCCATAGCCAACCCGGGAAAGGCTTCTCTCGTGGCAGCCGTGGGGCCGGAAGACAAGCCGTACCTCTACTTCGTGGCCAGGAATGACGGGACCCACTACTTCTCAACAACTCTCCGGGAACACAACAATGCCGTGAACATGTACCAGCGAAATCAGACCGACTTGAGTCGAAACAGCGAAAACGGTAATGACAAAGGTACTTCCAGCTCCAACTGAGGCAAGTGGGACTATGTGAGAAATATCAGGGAAATGAGGTTCTTGCTGGAGGGAGTTTCGTCTCCGAACTACTATGCCGGGGGGCTCGGTACCATGAAAGTTCAAGTAGTTCTCTATGCGACGCTTTCCCATCTGCTGCCACAGGGCACTACCGGGAGTGCGTGCATCATGGACGTCGACGATGAGACCAAGATCAAGGATCTCCTCCAAAGGCTGAATGTACCGCCGAATTCCGTAAAGGTCATCTTTCTCAACGGACGGCAAGCCCAAGCGGAGCAAGAGGTGCAGGAGGGCGACCGGGTAGCTGTTTTCCCGCCCGTGGCCGGAGGCTAAGAAGGCCCTTGCAGCGGCCGGACACGTCAACCAGGTGGTTCGTCCTGCCGTGGGAGAGTCTGGTCGCTTCACAGTTGCCGAGGGCTGCAATCTCGGATCTTGCAAACGTACAGACCAGTGCACAGAAGTAGGTTCCCATGTCCGGTGGACAGGTGTGGGAAATGTCTATTGAGGGGGTGAAATGAGCAAGCCTGCAATAAGTGCCAAAGACGCTGTGCGAGATATACGCGGCGGAATGAGCAATGCCGAGCTCATGAAGAAATATGGGATTTCCGAGACAGGCCTCCGAAGTCTTCTGACAAAGCTCGTTAAGGCAGGTGTCTTAAAACAATCAGAAGCAGATGCCAGGCTTACGCCGGCGCCACGGCCCCAACGGTCGGGGCCGCCACCACCTCCCAGTCCGGAGACGGAACCACCTCCCCGGCCAGAACCGCCCCCAAGGCCGGAGCCACAACCACCGCCCCGGCCGACGCACCCGAGAGAAAGCCCTGCGGAAAGACAGCCAGGAGACACAAGGCAGTGCCCATTTTGCTCGTCTCCTATTGATCTCGCGGCAGTGAGGTGCAATCACTGTGGACGGTGGATCGAACCTGACTGGAAAGAGTACGCCGACGAAAGTGATAGGTACGTCCCGTGGGAAGATCTGAATCGACTGGGATTCTTCGAGGCGATCAAGCAGACAGTGACGGGTGTCCTGTTCAAACCGACCGAATTCTTTTCTCAAGTCCCTCCCCTGGGAGGACTCACGAAGCCTTTGATCTTCGGGGTAATCCTGGGTGGCCTGGGCCTGGTTCTCGGTCAGGTATGGACGGCAATTCTTGCGTCTGGAGAAGGCAGAGGGTTCGCCAACCTAGTCCTGTGGATCGTGCTCTCGCCGATCATGGCTGCGATAGGGCTTTTCGTCGGATCTGCCATTACTCACGTATGTCTGCTCATTGTCGGTGGGGCAAACGAGAACTATGAAGCAACATTCAGAGTTCAGTGCTATTCCCAATCAGCTCAAATTTGGCAAGCGCTTCCCCTCGTCGGCTCACTCGTATCGGGAATATGGGTGCTGGTGGCCGCGGTGATAGGATTGCGTGAGGTTCATGGAACGACGACCGGACAGGCTGTTCTCGCTATTCTTCTCCCGATTCTTGTCTGTTGCGGCCTAGGCATCATGGCTGCCTGGTTCATTGGTCTGGCGGCCATAGGAGCTATCATGGGAGGCATGCGCTAGGGGGATATTGTACGTACAAGGGGTCAGGTCTTGTTTCTTGATTAAGTTCGTGCTAAGGATAGCCCATGACCAGACCACTGAGAATCGAGTTTCCGGGAGCGCTTTATCATCTGACAGCACGAGGAAATGGGGGGACTCCTATCTTCCTCGATGATGTTGACCGGGAGGCATTTCTCTCCGTCCTCGGGGATCTTGTGGAGCGCTATAATTGGATTTGTCACGCGTACTGCCTCATGGACAATCACTACCACCTTCTCATTGAGACTCCTGACGGAAACCTTTCCGAAGGAATGCGTCAACTGAATGGCGTACACACCCAGAAACTCAACCGCAGACACGGAAGATCCGGGCACGTATTTCAGGGCCGCTATAAGTCTATTCTCGTGGAGAAGGATTCCCATCTGCTCGAGGTCTGTCGGCATATTGTCCTCAATCCGGTTCGGGCAGGGATCGTCAAGCACCCGAGGGACTATCCATGGACCAGCTTCACATTCACTGCAGGGCGCAACAAGAGGCCTGATTTCCTCTCCACGGATTGGGTCCTTGCTCAGTTCGGCGACAACCTTAAAGTAGCTCGGAAGAGATACCGAGAGTTCGTTCTGGAGGGAGTGGGAGGCGAATCACCGTGGAAGAGGCTTGTAGGCCAGTGCCTTCTTGGCGACGCACAATTCCTGGAAAAGGTCTCACCGTATCTGAAGGAGAAAGCCCCCTATAGCGAGATCCCTCGCGTGCAACGATTTGCCGACCGTCCCCCGCTGGACCGTCTCTTGACGAGAGTCCGGTCCAGATCGAAACGAGACCGGGCAATTGCCTGGGCTCATCTTCACCATGGTTATTCCCAACAGCAAATAGCGGCGCATGTCGGACTTCATTACTCTACAGTGAGCAGGATAGTGCAGCGGGAAAGGAAAACAGCAAAAAGCAAGGCCTGACCCTATTCCCCCACTATTCCCCCAGATATAGATCCAGCCCAGCAGGGGAAGCGGCAGAATAGACACGCTCGAGCGACTCGACGAAATGCTCCCAGCCCCGCCACAAGGGAAAGCTTCCGAGTCGTTTGACCAAGGCCGCGGACTGTGGAGGAATCGATACTTCCTTCTCTTCTGCCCTTTCCAGTACCAGAGATTGCCAGAAGATGTCCGGATCTTCGGGGAGGGGTTCCGACGCCACGGTCAATTCAGGCTCAGGTTTCTCAATCCCGCGGGCAAGCTTTCCCTCTTTCCTTTCTCGGTCACCGTGAGCCTCACCGAGCTTCCTCACAAGCTCGTCGCGATCCATGCCTCGGAGCCTAAATATAAGGAACGGGTCGCGATCGAATTCCTCTCCGAGGAGATAGTAGACAGCAGCGATGTGTTTGCACGGATTGGACCAGTCGGGGCAAGAACAGCTTGTCTGGAGGTCCTTGAGCTTGAGAGGGAAGAGGGAGACATTTTGCTGACTGAAGACGTCTTCTATGTCATCCGGCATCTCGCCGGCCAGCAGCTTGGCAGCGAAGATCACCTGCTCTGAGAGAGCCTTGAGAATCTTGGCCCATTCAGGCCTGGAAAGAGTTTTCACTGTGATGGCCACGCTGTACGGCTCGGATCTGGTTCCTTGCACGGCAGCGGTGACGGATCCTTTGGCTATAGCGATAGATGCCACCTGTCCACGCCGGGCGTACGCTCGGCCGCGCCCAAGTCGGGCTCCTATGTCGAAGCTTTCCAACACCGCAATCCATCGCTTGGCCCACCAGCTTTCGCCGAAGCCACCTCGTTTGGTCTGGGCCTTGATGCCTCCCTTGACCTCTCGGGGAGCCGCAGGTGTGTAATAATCGTGATAGTACCATCGGCCCATGTCATTCCCCCAAAGCTTCTTTTCGAAGCTTCCATAGCTCCTTGAGATCCTTGTTGGAGAGCTCGGTAATCCATCCCTCCCCTGCGCCGACGATTTTCTCGGCAATCTCCTTCTTCTGCTCGATCATCTCATCAATCTTCTCTTCCAGGGTGCCGGCACACACGAACTTGTGCACCTGCACATTCTTTTTCTGACCAATGCGGAATGCACGGTCAGTGGCCTGATTTTCGACCGCTGGATTCCACCAGCGATCGAAGTGGAACACATGGTTGGCTGCAGTGAGGTTGAGGCCGGTCCCGCCCGCCTTTAAGGAGAGGACAAAGATCGACGGCCCGCGGGGTCCATCCTGAAATCGCTCTACAATGCGGTCCCTGTTTTGCTTGGTGACTCCGCCGTGGAGAAACAGAACCTCTATGCCAAACATTTCTTGAAGATGCACGTGAAGAAGCTTCCCCATTTCGGCGAACTGGCTGAACACAAGGGCTCGGTCGCCGATCTGCAATACCTCTTCGAGCATTTCGGTAAGACGTGCAAGCTTGCCGGAACGCCCCGGGATCGCCGAGTTGTCCCCCAGGAAGTGCGCGGGATGGTTGCAGACTTGCTTCAATTTGGAAAGAGTGGCCAATATGAGGCCCCGTCGCTTCATGCCCTCGGACGACTTGAGCTCCTCTTCGGTTTCCTTCACTACTGCAGCATAGAGCGAGGCCTGTTCTTTCTTCAAAGGGCAGAACACCTTCATTTCCATCTTGTCGGGAAGATCGGCAATGATCGATCTGTCGGTCTTGAGCCTTCTCAAAACAAATGGCCCGGTGATGCGTTTGAGCCGCTCAGCGGCTTGCGGGTCTCGCTCTGCCTGAATCGGGACGAAGAATTTCCGTTTGAACTCCGCCTGGCTTCCGAGAAATCCCGGGTTGAGGAATTCCATGATGGACCACAAGTCGCCCACGCTGTTCTCGACAGGAGTTCCGGTCAGAGCGATTCGATAGTCCGCGTTGAGGGACCTCGCCGCCTGAGCCTGTCGTGTCTCTGGATTCTTGATGTTCTGGGCCTCATCCAGGATCAGGCCAGACCAAGGTATGTCTTGAAACAGTTTCACATCCCGGTACAACAAGCCATAGCTAGAAATGACTATGGCGTGCTTGGCCACTTCCTTTCCGAATCCTGCTCCCTTTCTCCTGCCGGCTCCGTGATGGATCATTACGGGCAGATCAGGAGTGAAGCGAAATGCCTCCTTCTGCCAATTGGTGACCACCGTGGTAGGACACACGAGGAGAACAGGCTTCTTGCCATCGGAGCTCCGGTAGCGCTGGATCAGAGCGAGAGTTTGAACTGTTTTTCCCAAGCCCATATCATCGGCAAGGCAGGCTCCCATGCCCAATTGAGACAGGAAGCCGAGCCAGGACAGCCCCCTCAATTGGTATGGCCGGAGCTTTCCGGAGAAGGCAGGATCGGGGCGGATGTCCGCGAATCCCGAAGAGCCCTCCAATTGCTTCAGCAAGGTGGAGACCCATCCGGTGGCCTTGACCTTTTCGACTGGGAGGCCTCGGGGGGCTTCCTTTACCCCTAACGCAAGCTGGACAACATCTCTTACGGTCACCCTCTCCTGGGCCTT
>CAYZET010000128.1:0-7893 GCA_964477215.1 uncultured Syntrophaceae bacterium
TCCTCTTCCTCGTCGCCTCCGTCCTCATCGTCGGCGTCGTCGTTCCCGTTCTCGTCGTCGGCCTGTGCTTTCTTTCCGTTGCCCACGTCGCCGCTCCTCGCGGAAGCGCCAGCCTTCCTACTATCCCAGTCCACGTACCGCAGGTCGAGATCCGGCCCGGTCTCTGCAGCCTTCGATTGGGAGACGATATTCCCATGGGCCAGGATCAGCCTGTGCTCGGAGAGATTCCCCGTGTGAGGGGCTGAAGGGGAAGAGGTTCCTGGGACGAGGGCGCCAGTGTCTCTCGCGGCCGCAGGAAGATGTCCGAGTGCCGGGAACCCTGCACCGTGCGCAAGCACCGGCGCAAGCAGTACAGCAACGAAGAGGAGATACAACCGCATTTTCATATCAGAACCTCCACATGGATACAGGCGTCATGCCGGTGCGCTTGTTAGAATTCAAAGGTGAGAGCGAGCTCTCCACCGATTACCGGGTCTATGGTCCTATCCGGACGCGTGCCGAAGAAGTTCCCTGCCACGCCCGTCTGCCATCCGGGCACAGACCTGTCTATGCACGCATAGCTGAACCATTTGCCCGGCTGCCAATACCCAACCACTACACCGGCGTTCCACCCTTCCAGGAGCTTCCACTCCAGCCCCAGGTCGATCTCGTATCCCAGTGCTGTGTCAGGAATGTTGGGGGACAAAGGATACCGATTTATGGTGATGTCCAGATTCCCGTCCGGGTCCGCACCGAATGCGCCCGCGCCAGCGTTCGGCCCTATGGAGCCCCAGCTATATCCATGAGAAGTTCTGTTCGCGTAGAAGATGCTGCCGTATATGTTGAGGTTCGCAGCCACCGCGTAGTCCAGCCTGCCGGCCAGCACTGATGCATCCCGCACGTACCCGTCTCCGGAGAGGTTGTACGCATTGAGACCCGCACCATAGTTGTAGCTGAAAAGGTAGCTGAACGGCCTGAATACGTCGAAGTTCCCCAGGTGACGATCGAAATTGCCGTGCCGAACGAATGCCGCAGGCTGCCGGTCGATCAGCACCCCGTTCCTCCTGTCCGGCCCTGGCGTCCACGCATGCAGGAGAGTGACCATCGCAGGACCTGCAACCGCTCCTGCCTGAATCATGTACCTCCACTGCTCGATGTACTGGATATTCGGCGGGATCCGCTCATTGACGCCGGCATGCCATCGATCCGTCCAGTAGAGCCACGCAGCTTCCGCGTTGAAAAAGAACCGGCCGTTGTTGTACTTGAGAAACGCAGTCCCATGGGTGAGCTCGGAGTCCTGGGCCACCAACGGAAAGACCGGGGGATTGGCAGGATTGATCAGCAGAGCCTCTGGCCCGATATGGTAGCTCCCGTACGCACCGAGCACTCCTGCACGCACCGGGCCAGACGAGTACTGCACGAATGCGAGGAAGTCCTTGGAAAAGGCTCCCGCCTTGTCCGCCCTGCTGAAATACTGGCCCCGATACGGATCCGTTCCGGCTACGTCCGCGTACACGGGCAGATCGTACGGGTCGTCCTCCTCATAGGCAGGGATACTTGAATTCCCCGCAAACCTGTACGGATAGAAGGCTATACCAATGTCAAGGGGGCCGTACGGTGCTACCAGAGCGATGGATTCTGTGGTCGCAGCATCCTCACCGTCGTACTGGAGGCCTGTGCCGAAGCTCCAGGGCCTCTTGCCGATTCCGAAGACCCCCCACGGGCTCTGAGCGGTCACCCAGAACATGGACCACTGACCTTCGCTAAAAGCCGCATTGGCTCCCGGTGCGTCCTGTGTGTGATAATCGGATGCAGCAGGATCGCCGTACGTACCAAGCCTGTACCTGCCGGTTATACGAAGAGCCTCGTTGATCTTGACCACTGGCTCGAATTCCACATTGAAGTAGGACCAGCCTGCGTTTGCACCAGTGGTGATATTGGTGTCAAACTGCCCGCCATTCCAGAAATTGAGGTTGGCTGCCCTGGTTCCGGCACCGTTGTCCACGTTGTACGGACCAAGGAACCCCTTACTACCTCGCTGGTTATACCACTCGTAACTCCAGTTAAACGATCCGGCCATTTCGAATTCCCACGCGTGAGCAGAGAGAACAGATAGGCCGATACTTACAGTAAGAACCGTCGCAAATAACAACGCTCCACGGCCGCGCATGTCCATTCCTCCTCAAACAAAACTAATTCAGGCGTGATTCTCGATGAGACGGTAACACGCCTGGAAAACACGTGGCAACACAAAAGATTGCAGGCCGAGGTGACCAGACTGTCCCAAAACCATTTCACAGAGTGATCTGCGCGTAGGGCCGCGTCGACAGTCGTCCCCATTTAGCGCAATTCACGAACCTACCCTTGGAGCAATGCCCCTGTTTAGAGGTCATGGCCCGATTATGTCGCAGTCTCTGACTCCCGGCCCGAATACTGGACGCGTTTAGCGCCCTGGTCTCGATCCTGCGTGATCCCCAAAGGTCTTTCAGACCACGCTCGACCTTCGTCTCGACCTATCCCACGGATCGCGGCACTGATGCGCGGCAAAGCGGCTGGCCAAAGAGAAGGCCATTGTGGTTCCCCGTGCCTTGCGTGCCCGCCCATGCACCCTCGTTCTCTCGTACCCCGACGATGTTGAAGTGTTACTAGGTAATACAATACCACCGTGCTCGCCATCGTGGCAACCAAAAAAAAGCCAGATCACCGTTTGCGGCCCCAGAAAAACGCCGCAAGCCCCACAAGACCCATGATCCACCCGATTCCGCCTATTATCTCGGTCAACCGAGGCCCCCCATGGCGCTCTTCCAGGAGAAGCCTTTCCTGTCTCCCGAGCATCTTGACCAGGGGACCGAGCTTCTGATCCAGGACTTTTTCCAGCGCTGCTGTCAAAGCCGCCTGATCGACAACTGCTCCAGCTCCGGAGCTTGCAACTGGCGCCCCTGTCGCGCTGTCTTCTGATTTGTCTTCTCGGGGCTTTTCCGCTGGGGGAGATTCTTTCGTCACAGTGGCCGGCAGGTCGGAAGCACTCAAGACATATTCAGCCATGTGCCCCATTCCGGCTTCGAGCACGATTTTCAAACCACCGCGAAACGGAGGAAGATCGGACAATTTGAAGGAATAGATTCCCTTCTTGTCCGTTGTCCCCTCGTGAATCTTCTTTCCGTCAGCGTCAAAGACTTCGACCTTACTATCCTGAGCCTTGGCGCTTCCGCTGAAGTAGCCTTCGACGATGATAGTGTCCCCCTCCACGTACGCAAAAACGTTGACCTTGTGGGCCTGCGCTTCACCATTGAAAAGGGAGATGCCCAGACCCAAGGTCCACATCAGAACCACCAGGGCTGTGCGAAACGGATTTCCTCGCATTTTTCCCTCTATTCCATGGGATAGGCATGCACCCAGAGAACTGCGCCCAGCTCCACCTTCTTGTCTTCTCCGTCGCGTTTCATTGGTGCATCGGCTTCCATGAGAGCTGCAAATCCCCACCATCCCGCTTTGGGCATGGCAAACGAGAAAACTCCGTTCGAATCCGTCTTCACGACCTGGGTTACGTGCGAGTCCGTCGGGGCCTTAGTCTTGCCCTTTCCCCACCATTCTACCTCTACTTCAGTGTCTGCAACTGGCTTACCATCTTTGAATACCTGGCCAGTGAAGATGTTACCGGCATACAGGCTGTACGGCCGGGTCAAAGGGACGATCTCTACCGGGAGACCGGCCGTGGCAGCAATGGGGGTGTCCCATCCTTCTTCCGCTCCCAGCGCGTCAATGATGACCTTGGTCACGTGAACGATGTACTTGTCCTCAGCAGGCTCCCAATAGGGTTCTGGCACCAAGAAGAACTGGTAATCCGCGGGGCGGGTGACCTTGAAATTGGTTTCCCACGTGGACTTGCCTTCAACCTTTTTTTCCTTTAGCGTGTCGAGCAAATCGGTTACTCGGTCTCCAATGACCACACCGAATTTCTTGGGCTTGTCCATCTGCATGATTGGTCCGCCCTCGAACGGGTGGGTGAATTGAATGAGGAATCCTATCTCCTTCTTGTCTTCTTTCCCCACTACATCTTTGGAGGGAATAATCATGGCAAAATGGGCTGAAGCCACTGCAGCGAACAGGACCACTGCCACAGTGGACACGACGATTCCAACAAGAAACCTTTTCACGGGGTCCTCCTTGTCACGCCAGAAAATGAGTTTTGAGCACGCTTTGTGCCATAATATTTGATACAGTGGTACATGTCAACCCCTCGCTCGTGCGCGGTTTCCCAAATATGGTTGCGAACATGCTCCGGCCCTGTTCAGGGAAGGGCAGGTTCAGAGCCTTTCTCAATACAGCGCAGCTTTGAAGCCGACCCCCACTGTGGGGTAGAGCGTTGATTTTTGCGCTAGAAGTACCGGCGTTGTAACGGAGGGAGGGGAGGGTTTGAAACCCGCGTTCGCCCAAATACGGACTCACCATCATTCTTGACCCTCCCCCAGAGGTAACCCTTTGGATGTGTTGAAATGATTGGGGAAAGATTGAGTTTGTCAGCTCGTGTCGGACGACATGAGGGTCAGGCAAAGAGATGAGCCGAACCGGGGAGGGGGGGACGGAACGGATTGGCTCTTGGCTACCACCCCGAAGGCAAGACGACTGATAAATACAGATCTCCGGTCGGGAGCTCACTGTCACCCGTTGCTGACACCGTGCTCATACCGACCGCTGCGCTGTAAGCCTCATCACGATCTTCGCCCCAGAGGGGCGCACCAACAGTGGTCCTGCGAGACGCCTGATTACAACCTGTCGTTCCGCGGAGCGCACCTGTACCCATCATTCAATGAGCATTGGGGCCAGGCGCGCCCTGTGTCACTGCACGGGAGAATAGGGGCGGGCAGAGTGTGACCACCGCACCGGCTGCGGATGCCGAGGAGCAAAACCTGCGGCAGGTACTCCACCTGGGGGCATCATGGGAACATATCCCGGCGGGGGCCCAGTGGGGACAGCCTGACGAGGCGCCGTGGACGTTGCCACACTGACCAACTTGAAGGGTATGGTCAACAGGGAAAAGAGGGCGTTCGTCGGGGTGAAGGAAGGCGCTGGTTCCGAGGACTGTCCCTGTGGTCGAGCAGGCGGATACCAACCGTGACGCAGTGATTGCCCTGCACCCATGACGAGGGGGGCAGATGTCGCTGGAGGACAATACTGGGCTGACAAGGGATGTGCAATTGCGGGTTGCGACGAGGGTCTCGAAACCGGAGCTCGCAACGGCACGCCGGTGCCTGGCGGCGTACCGTATGCGAAGTTGCCGGCATGTGTCACGAGACACAGTACGAGTGGAAACACGAGAACACCAAGACGAGAATCCATGAATACACTCCAGAACAAAAATAAAATCTACAAGTTCAAATAAGGAATGGAACAATCATATCATGGTTGCTGAGATCGGTCAATGGCAAAAGTAGCAGTATAGACCACATGTGCATGTTAAATGATGTAATGAGTGAATTCAGTTTAGAAACGGGATGATTTTCTGCAAACGGTTGTTGACATTAATAGTGATAAAGCAATACCTTATAAATGTATCATAAACTAAAGCATTAACATTTATTCGAACCGCATGGCCGTAACCGCATCCAACCGGCTGGCCTTCAACGACGGATACAGACCGGCTATGACGCCGATAGCTACGGTGAGTGACAAATCTAGCAAGATGCTCGTTGACAGAGTGTACCCCGAAACGTCTACTACCAGAATGCCTTTGAGCATCTGGACGAGCAAAAGGCCTATAACGACTCCGAACAAGCCAGCAATAATACTAATGAACACTGACTCGGTCAAGAACTGGGCCATGATGATCTCTTCTCGAGCTCCGAGGGCCTTGCGCAGACCTATCTCGCGAGTCCTTGCTTGCACTGCGGAGAGCATTACACTCGTCAACCCCACTTTTCCCAGAAGGAACGTCACCACGATAGCCGCATATACGAACAGCTTGACGACGTACACCGTCGTGACAACGGTACTGATTCTCTTCGGATAGTATTCTATGCGTATCCCTTCCTCATACCCTTTGTGGACAGACTTGAGCAAATCCAGCGACATTTCCCTTACTTCAACGACTTTGTTCCAGTCGTCAGCGCGGAGATAGATCTCCTTGATCCAGGAAAGCCCCCCAAAGAGATCTTGCCCAGTTGTGATCGGCACGATCACTGATCTGCGGACGTCGGTATGTTGGATACCGCCCAGGATGCCGATGACCTCAAAGACGGTCTGTCCTACCCTGATCTCTTTGCCGACCGGGGAAGTTCCAGCAAAGAGGTTATCCACCACGTCTTTTCCGAGCACGCATACTTTCTTTCTGCCCACGACGTCCGATGGCCCTATAAGTCGTCCAGCCGACAGACGGGCTGTTTGTGTTTTCCAGTATGAATGATCCACTCCCAGAACGCTTGGCGTCCATTCCTCGGTCCCCACGTACGCGGGCACGTGGGGGAGCGACACAATGGGGGCGACTGCCATAACGTTGGGAATTTCCTTTAAGCGGTTTACATCCGAGAGGTGATATCGTCCAGGATGAAAATTGTCGTGGTACGCATCCCAATGGATCCTCATGACCGTGCATTCGCCGAGGAGCTCGAGATGGCCGGCAAGGCTCCTTTCCACTGAGGTCCCCATGGTCCTGACCACAATAAACCCCGCGGTGCCGAAGGCAATGGCTGCCAAGACGGCCTTGTACCGTGTCCGGTTCCTCAGAACGAGGTGCCAGCACATGGTAATGTGATCACGCAGCCTCACGTCGCATACCTCTGAGTAGACGGCTCACTTTTCCTCAGCCCGCCTATTTTCGTCCACCGCGTCCCGCACGTCTTTACCGTACCGAGGACGAACCGGCAAGGCGCCGGTACGCTATCTCGGACTGATGTCACGCCTGCTCGATCGGTCAAATGAAGCGCTACCATAACGACAAGAAGTCAACTCCGACACCGAACGGCTGATCCCCGTTCCAAGATGGTGGTTCGCGGTGCAGTCGCGTGCGACCTTATTGCGTGCGACTCCGGATGCACATATTATAGGGGCCAGAACCTTCGGTGGCAACATCGGGGAAAGTAACGAGACAAATCCTGCAGTATCTTGAGGCCTTCCAGACCCCTCATCTGGATGGGGAGAGTGGAATGCGCGGAAGAAAGCTTAGGCTGGTCGCTCGAGAGATATGAGCCAAACAAACGTGGATGTTGTGGTAGTCGGCGCTGGGCATGCAGGCTGTGAGGCTGCCCTAGCCTGTGCCCGCATGGGGTTTTCCGTCTGGATGTACACTCTCAGCGCGGACACTATAGGTCTGATGCCATGCAACCCCTCCATCGGAGGATTGGGAAAGGGACATCTCGTCAAAGAGATTGATGCCTTGGGTGGAGAGATGGGACGTGTGGCCGATGCGTCGTGCATTCAATACAAGACTCTCGGGACGAGCAAGGGGCCCGCAGTTCAAGGCTCCCGCATGCAGTGCGACCGGCTCGAATACTCTCTTGCCATGCGCCGAGCCGTCGAGAAGCAGCCCGAGTTGCTTGTAAGACAGGAGATGATCCTGGGCCTCCTCATCGAGGGAGGCGTTTGTAGGGGTGTGCGGGAACGCTCCGGACTGGAGGTGCCGTGCAGGGCCGTGATTCTGGCGACCGGCACGTTCTTGGACGGCGTGGTCCACGTTGGATCTGTGTCGTATCCTGCCGGCCGCAGCGGAGAACAGCCGGCGATCGAATTGGCCGAGCAGCTCCGCTCTCTAGGCTTCTGTTGGGCGCGGTTCAAGACAGGTACGCCGCCTCGGGTCAAGGGCTCCTCAGTGGATTTGTCCGCCATGATCGAGGATCCCGGCGACGAGTGTGCGCGCCCCTTCTCGCTTTCCACTCGGTGTCTCGACCGCCCCGTGGCGGGTCGCCTCCTCCGGCGCCA
>CAYZET010000128.1:7903-12465 GCA_964477215.1 uncultured Syntrophaceae bacterium
TCGACCGCCCCGTGCTCTCCTGCTATCGCACGCGGACGTCAGCACGGACTCATGAGCTTGTCAGAAAAAATCTCGCCAGATCCCCTCTTTACTCAGGAGCGATCACAGGAACACCAGCACGGTACTGCCCCTCCTTGGAAGACAAGATCGCCCGCTTTCCGGAACGAAGCCATCATCCGGTGGTGGCCGAACCTGAGGGTCTCCATACGGAAGAGCTTTACCTCAAGGGGTTGGGGAATTCACTTCCTCCCGAGCTCCAGTTCGAGCTCGTGCGTTCCGTACCGGGTCTCGAAGAGGCCCAGATCGTTCGGCCTGCCTATGCCATCGAGTACGATTACATTCAGCCCACAGAGTTGAAGATAACCCTGGAAGCCAAGGCAGTGAAGGGATTGTACCTTGCCGGCCAAATCAATGGAACATCCGGATACGAAGAGGCTGCTGCTCAGGGTCTGTGGGCCGGAATTAACGCCGCACGTGCGCTCCAGGGCAAAGAGCCGTTCGTTTTGGACCGGTCAGAAGCCTACGTAGCAGTTATGATTGATGATCTAGTCACCAGAGGGGTGAAGGAGCCATACAGGATGTTCACATCGAGGGCCGAGTACCGCCTCCTGCTCCGGGAGGACAATGCTGCTGAACGCCTTGTTTCCAAGGGGCACGCGGTAGGGCTCGTTTCCTCCGAAATTGTCAGGGAGGTTCAGAGACGGTCGTTTCTGGTTGAACGGGAGATCGAACGAGCTGAAGCCAGCAGGATCGCTCCGGACCAAGTCAATGGAATCATTACAAAAAGAGGCAAGAGCGCGCTTCGAGAGCACGTTTCCGTGGCAAGGCTTCTCAAAAGACCCGAGATCCGCATCGACGATTTGCGAGCGCTCGGCATCCTCGATGAACAGCTTGATAGCGAGACAGCATCTCAGGTTGAGATTCGCCTGAAATACCAGGGGTATATCGATCGTCAGCTCCGAGAGACCGAACATTTCAAGCGGTTGGAGCATGTGACGATTCCGGATACTATGGATTATGGAGCTGTCCACGGGCTGTCGCGGGAAATCCGTGAATTGCTCCAGGCAATCCGACCGCACTCTCTCGGACAAGTTTCCCGAATTCCCGGAATCACTCCCGCTGCACTCACAGCGCTCATAGTCGCGCTGAGATGCCGACTGGGTGACTCCTCCTCTGGGGAATGCCGACAGGTCTTCAGGGAAGACTTGACGGCAACGACGACACGGTCTATTGATCATTGATCTTTGGCCGTTGTGGAGGATTAGCCTGTGACGACAGTACCGGAAAAGGTGTTTGCCCCGTGCACGAGGAAATTGCCTCAAACCAGCCCTTCCCAGCATGTTCCGCTGTTGGACCTCACAACCCAATACACTGCAATTGCTCAGGAGATTCGAGAAGCTTTAGATCGGGTGGTGGAAAGCCAGCGGTTCATTCTCGGACCCGAGGTGGAAGGGCTGGAAAGGGAAATAGCCGAGTATTGTCGGTGCGGCCATGCGATCGGAGTGTCATCAGGTTCCGACGCTATCCTAATTTCCCTCATGGCACTGGGAATAGGCGCGGGTGATGAGGTCATCACAACCCCATTCACATTCTTCGCCACTGTAGGATCGATCCTGAGAGTTGGTGGCAGGCCCGTGTTCGCGGACATTGAACCGGACACGTTCAACATCGATCCGGGGCATGTGGAGCGCCTGATAAGTCGAAGAACCCGAGCCATTCTTCCCGTACATCTCTTCGGACAGTGCGCGGAGATGGATCCGCTGCTCGACATCTCGAAGAGGACAGGAATCCCTATTATAGAGGACGCCGCGCAAGCCATTGGAGCCCAGTACAAAGGACGTCCTGCGGGAAGCATGGGCTCCGTCGGTTGCTTCTCGTTTTTCCCATCCAAGAACCTGGGGGGCTTCGGCGATGGAGGCATGGTTACCACCAATGATGGGGAACTTGCTGAAAAGATAAGGATTCTTCGAAATCAAGGAGCCGAGCCCAAGTATTTTCATAAAGTGCTGGGCGGCAACTTTCGCCTCGACGCGCTCCAGGCCGCAGTGCTCAGGGTGAAGCTCAGGCATTTGGATAAGTGGTCTGAAAAAAGACGTGCCAACGCAGACTATTACACGAGTCGTCTTGCGCAGGGTGGCCGCACCGGGAAGTATGTCACGCCGCCTCTCGTTAAGCAGGATAGGCATGTGTTCAACCAGTATGTGATTCAGGCGAAGCGCAGAGACGAATTGAAGAGACACCTGGAAGCATGCGGAATTGGATCGGAGATATATTATCCGAAGTGTCTGCACCAGCAAGATTGCGTGGTCGAGCGGCTAGGAGTAACTGACAGGTTTCCTGTGAGCGAAAGGGCGAGCGGCAGCGTGTTGGCTCTGCCCATATATCCAGAGCTCACGGACACGCAGAAAGACTACGTGCTCTCGCAAATAGCTGAGTTCTATCACCTCTCTTGATGGGATGTGGAGGGGCACGAACCCTCAGGGATAATCAACGGCCCGAGTCACGCCATCTCGGGTACGCTTTTTCGTGGGAGGGCTTAGAATCCGTCGGCCTGAATGTAGAGCCTCGGCGTGTCCGCGTGCTTGCCCAGCGGAGCGCCCCCTGGCCCGAGCGGTGCAGGTACCGGTCTCGCCGGAACCTTGGGTACTGGTCCGCGGTCTAAGCCTAGCTGGTTGGAGACGGCGTCGAATGCGTATCTGAGCAATCCGAACGCGTGGGACACAGAGGGGACGGCCAAGGAAGCAACCACGATTGCCACAAGTATTCTTGTCTTCATGTACGCTCACTCATGAGTCGGCGCCCCGACGATATCACGGCCACCGATCGGTCGTTGCGGGATGGACTGCACGAGCGCAGCCATGGTCCCTGTCTTGATCAAACGTTACCTCGGCCTCACTTCACTGCGCGCGGTGCCGGAGCAGGCACCAGGGGAACGGGGCACGGCGGAGGCGGAGGGGCAACTGTCTGATAATGCGGAGGAATCCGATAGTGGTAGATCGGCGCCTCGCAGAGAAAATACCAAACCCCCTGCTCCTTGAACCCCATGAGCACGGGGTCGAGAGGCGCAGGAACCATACCTCGTGGTTGAGCCGACCCACCGGAGAAACAGATCCCCGAGCACAGACCGATTGCGACCACGCTGACTACCACGGCAAAAAGGTGCCTTCGCATGACTTCTAACCCACATATTGACAATACACTTGACTGACCGAACCTTATCAATGTTTAGGGCAAATCGTCAATAGATTTCTGTAGACTATTGAAAAGCCTCATCCACGAGCCTCCTCGTCGAATCCCCGAGTGCAGATTTTTTTCGGGAACTATGATAACGTGCAACTGGACTGAACAAAGTGAATAGAAAGGACCGCAGGTCGGAACGGAATGAGATTTGTTTTCAGTCTCGTGATCAGGGCGGCTATCATCCTCATATGCGCGTCACTAGTGGGCGTCGCGCTGAACATGGCCTCAAGCAAGCCCCTGCCATGGGTATACGAACCAGCCAGCCGGCTCGAATTGTCGGGCGTTACGGTCCCCCTCATTGACGAACAAGAGGCGCGAAAGTTCTTTGGGGATCCCGGAACAGTATTCGTCGACACGAGAAACGAAGCAGACTATCTCTCCAGTCACGTAGAGGGAGCAGTGTTTCTCCCCCCTATTGACGTAGAAGAAAAGTTCGTCGCTGCAGAGGCGTTGTTGCCCAGAGAATCGCGACTGATTCTCTACTGCTACGGCCCTGAATGTGACATGGCGGAGGAAGTTGGACGTTTTCTCGGTCAGCTCGGCTATCGAAACATGATGATCATGAGCGCGGGTTATGGGGCTTGGGAGAAGGCGGGGCTGCCTGTTGCCAGAGGGAAGAGATCCAGAAACGAATGATTGCCCGTATCAAACGGAGGCGTGGTAGCCATTTGCCACGCGTCCCGAGCGAGGATATTTCGGTGAAATATGTGGTTCTAGCGGCAAGGCTCTTCATCGGCGGGTTGTTTGTCTATGCAAGCATGTACAAGATCATGGATCCCGCCGAATTTGCCGGGGCAATTCGGAACTACCTCATTCTACCAGCGGCCTGGAGCAATGTCGTCGCGCTGACGCTCCCCTGGATCGAGGTCGTCGCGGGGGCCTTGCTTGTACTGGGGATTCAATCAAGACCCGCAGCCTTGCTAACCACCGGAATGTTGACCGTCTTCCTCGGAGCAGTAGTCTACGCGTACGCCACGGGCTTGGACATAGATTGCGGGTGCTTCGGCTCTCCCGAGTCCTCTGGGGGGCGGGTCGGTGTCGCTCACATTGTGAGAGACCTCGCTCTTGTTCTTGTCTCATTTGCAGTCGTGTTGTGGGACCGCGGTGATTTTGGCTTGGAAACGATGTTTCGTTCGAAGGGCGCGTCTCCGAGCTCGCTGTGACAGCGCGCCGGGATCCCTGTTACTTTCCGGTATTGGATTTTTTTTAATATAGAATAACAAGTAATTGTAAGAGTTAATTTAACGGTATTCTGTGAATGTGGCATAACCTATTGAATTAAGAATTATCTAATTGACAAGACGTGATCGCAGATGGTACGA
>CAYZET010000129.1:0-12337 GCA_964477215.1 uncultured Syntrophaceae bacterium
CCCAAAATACTCCGTCAGTGTCTGGAGCCACAGGCAAGTCGGAGATCTCGTGGCTCACCCCTGAGGTCATTGACCGGATAGAGGTTATCAAAGGCCCCTTTTCTGCTCTATACGGGGATTTCGCTCTCGCCGGGGTGATCAACATTATCACGAAGAAGAGTGATCCAGCTCCGAGCTTGAATTCCTACGGTGGTAGTTTCGGTGAATTTCGTGTCCTGGGTGTCGCCAGTCGAGAGACATGGACTCCTACCCCGTACATCGCGGATGAGTACTATCGAATCGACGGGTACAGGGCCAACCAGCAGCTCGGAAAGGGAAGCTTGTTCAACAAGGTATCTGTGCCTGTCTTAGGCGGAGTTGTTTCTCTGCGCTACAATTTTTACAAGTCGAATTGGGGCGCTCCTGGCTATCTCCCCATTGCGTGGGTCCGAGATGGACTCGTCGGTAGAAGGAAGGCAGTCAATGAGACGGACGGCGGCAATCAGACGCGGTACGAGCTGGTCATGAATTATGCTCCAGCCTGTGGAGAGCGAGGGCTGTATGCGACCGCCTATCTGGACAATTTCAACGCTATTCGCTTTGCTACCTTGCCTTACAATCAGTTGGCCCGGGGTGACGAGAGAACGTACTGGGGCGGCCGAGTATTCTACAACCTTGTGTTCGGGGATGTGGGATCGCTCACGATTGGAGGGGAAACAAGGCAGGACAGTGGTCAGACTCGGCAATACAACACCGATAATGACAGGAACTGGACAAGTACCACGTATAATTACGATCTCAGGCTGTCGAACTGGGCGTGGTTTGTCCAGGGCCAGATCAAGCCCGCTGATTCGCTGAAGATCGTCGGCGGTCTGCGATGGGATTACTTCGAACAGGAATTCGATAATCTCACGCGGCCTGAGAATTCGGGGACTGGTTGTCCGCAAATCATGTCCCCAAAGATCGGGGCCGTTCTAACTCCTACCAAGAACTTCAACATCTTCGGTAACATAGGATCGGGGTTCCGCTCTCCCGGTAACTTGGAAGTGTCCCCGTACCAAGCGGGCGCCAAATCCAACCTCAGTCTGGAGCCGGCAAAGATCGACACGGCAGATGTAGGCTTCAATGCAGCCCTCTTCGGCAACCTCTACTTCGCTGCCTCGTACTACCACACGATCATGCAGCGGGAAATCAGGACCGTGGATAATCAACCGGTAAACATAGGGGACACCGTGCGTAAAGGCTATGAAGTCGAGGGAAAATACTATCCCTCCGAGGACATCAACGTTTTCGCGAGCTACGGGTGGGTAGATGCAAAGGTGACAAACCCCACTACAGCGGGACAAATCCTCGTGTCCGGAGTTTCGGAACATATCATCAAAGGCGGGGTGACGGTACACAAGGAATTCGGTGAAGGCAGGAGAGTACTCGCGGACGCATATTACGAGTATTCGAGCGGTCCGCCGAGCTACGCAGGCAAGGCCACAACGCCTTTATTTGGACCGGACTACGACGTGTACAATTTCAAGCTCATGTACAGGGGATTGGGATGGTCGTCCTATGTGGCAGCCCGGTATCAGCCGAGAGAGCTCTCTTCCGGATACACATATTTGACGACTTATGGATCGAATCGATACATGAGTTTCAGTCCCGACCCGAAGTGGCAATTCAATTCGGGCCTTAGCTACACGTTCTAGTGAGCTGTGCGGTCACTAATGCTTCTGATCGGGAGATCATTGATTTCCCGACATGAGGGATATATGTCATGCGTGTATCTTATTTAGATCATACGATTTTTCTCAGTGTGCTCTTCTTATCCATCGGACTTACAGGTATCGCCGATGTCCGCGCCATTGCCCAGGTAACAGAAACATCTCGGCAGTTGGATCGCGTGGAGGTGGAGGCACTGGAGATGCGTCCATCGGCCAGGGGTACTTCCGCCCCCGGATCAGGCCTCGATTACGATCAACCGACCCCGTCGGGTTTTCCGTCACCTGAAGATCTCGCAGGTCCGACGCAGGCATTTTCGGGAAGCGGGATTTCTGCAGCCACGCTTTCCCTCGTTGAGGGAAAATCGGTGGTTTCCCTGAACGCGGCCTCGCTGCCCGCTCAAGTTCAGGTGGTCACCAGCCAGGACATTCAGCGGCTCGTTGTACGGGACGTGTCGGATCTCTTCAGGAAGGTGCCCGGCATAAACTCGAACTGGTACGGCCAAGGCGATGTTGGATTCGGGTTCGGAATGAGAGGCTTCGTCGGACAACATGGGAAGGACACAGCGACTTTTGTCGACGGAGTGCCTCAGAACTTCCCTTCAGCCTCTCAGGGGTCGACAGGAATGACCAATCTCGCGTGGTTGACTCCGGAAGTCATTGAACGGATTGAGATAATTAAGGGGCCCGTTTCGGCTCTTTACGGTGATTTTGCACTGGCTGGGGTTGTCAACATTGTGACAAAGAAGAGCGAAGCATCTCCCAGCCTCAGCGCTTCGGGCGGCAGTTTCGGGTATGCTCGGGGCTTGGGCGTGCTTAGTAGTGAGACGTGGTCTCCAACTCCCTATCTGGCCAACGAGGTCTATACAATCGACGGGTACAGGGATAATTCCCAGCAGAGAAAGTGGAACACCTTCAATAAGATTTCCTCCTCTCTCTGGGGCGGTCTTTTCTGTTTGCGATTCAACTATTCTACCTCAGACTGGGGTGGCCCTGCGTACCTCAGCATCGCGCAGGTCAAGAAAGGACTTGTCGGGAGAAAGCACGCCGTCGATATGACGGACGGCGGCGATCAGACGCGGTACGGAGTGGTGATGAACTATGCTCCGCTTTCAGGCGAGCGCGGTCTGTACGCTACGCTGTATTGGGATCGTTACAGTCTGACACGGTTCGGATCAAACACAAAGCCCCAGTTGGCTCAGGTAGACGATAGACAATCCTGGGGAGGACGCATCTACTACAATTTGGTGTTCTGCGACCGCGCTGACCTCACCGCTGGCGTGGAGAGCAGGCAAGACAGCGGAAAAGCACTTCAATACAATTCGGTCGAAAGGCAGCGTTACAACACGCGCTACGACTACGAGCTGGGGTTGAGCAGTTACTCGTGGTTTGTACAAGGCCAGGTCAAGCCGGTGGATGGCCTGAAGATAGTCGGTGGAGTGAGAGGCGATTACTTTCGGGAGGATGTGGTCAACACGACGAAGCCCGTCAACTCGGGCACGGGCTATCCGCAGGCCATCAGCCCGAAGATAGGCCTCGTCATAACTCCCACCAAGAATTTCAACATCTTTGGCAACGTAGCCAATGGCCTCCGCTCACCCGCTTCGGTAGAGCTGTCTCCGACCAGTACAGCAGGGAACAAAGACTTCAGCCTCCCTCCGTCGGGAGTTACCACGTCCGACGTAGGGTTCAATGCCACACTTTTTGGCAACCTCTTCATCGCGGCCGACTACTATCACACAATCATGCAGAAAGAAGTTCAGACGATAAACAATCAGCAAGTCGCTATCGGCGATACCACGCGGAAAGGCTTTGAAGCAGAGGCAACATTTTATCCGGCTGAAAACATGAGCGTTTTTGCCAACTATGCGTGGGTGGATGCAAAGGTGCAAAACCCGGTGAACACGGGACAGTATTTTGTGCAATTGGTCCCGGAACATATCATCAAAGGCGGTATTCAGTTTACGAGAGACTTCGGCTCCGCGACGAGAATACTCGCGGACGCATATTATCAATATTACAGCGGAGTGCCGCTCTATCTCACGTCGAGTGCAGTGACTCCGACATATGGTCCTGACTATGACGTGTACAATTTCAAATTGACGTACATGGGGAGAGGATGGTCGGCTTTTGCAGCCGGCAAGTATCAGCCCAGGGAATTTTCATCCCAGTTTATTGGCCCTTTTAGCGGCACATTAAATTTCGATCCTCAACCCAAGTGGACTTTTACCTCGGAGCTCACCTACACATTTTAGCGAGCTGGCGCAGTCGAGGACAGGAAGTATACGCGCCCCTTGCGACGGACCGTAATCTCGGCGCCTAGCGCAAGGGGCGCCGCCGGGCATGGAGGAGACCCCTCCGTTGCCTCTCATTCGACGAGCTGCTTTTCTGCAGCTCCTTACTCTTAGATGTTGCAGAGGAGAAGAGATGTTCAGGAGAATCTGTTTCACAATTCTTATTTTGTCATTACCCGTGACCCCAATTGTCTTCGGCCACGACGCATGGATCGAGAAGCGCAACGGGGAATGGGTCGTGCTTTACGGCCATGGAGACAATCACGAAGGCTACGACCCCGCAGAGGTTAAGGAATGCAAGGGCCTCGACGCCAAAGGAGAGGCGGTGGTGGTCGAAATCGTCAGAGGCGCGGACAAGGCGTCGCTCGTTCCGAAGGGCGATCCCGCAGTATTGACGATGTTCTATGAGACAGGCCACAAGGTGAGAACAACGGATGGCTGGAAAAAGGGCACCAAGAGATCGTTCGCGGGAAAAACCGAGGTTCTGGACTCCCTCAAGATCGAGAGATTCTGCAAATCGTTCTTTGCACCAAGCGATGTTTGGTCGAAGCCTGTGGGACATCGTCTCGAGATCGTTCCCCTGAAAGATCCCTTGACTGTTCGCCCAGGCGACACGCTTCCCATAAAAGCTCTGATTGAAGGGAAGCCACTTGAAGGTGCAGTGGTTGCTGCAAGTGAAAAGAAAGCCGACAAGAAAGACCCTGTGAAGACGGACAAAGAAGGCGTGGCAAAGGTATCTATCGAGCGGCCCGGTATGCAGATCATCAGAATAGGCCACAAGATTCCTTTCCAAAATGACCCGGATGCCGATGCCTTATACCTTTCCGCTGTGATAACTTTCCCCGCGAGCTCCAATTGAACCGCTTGAGCAATGATGCGCGTACTGCGCCCCGCTGCTGTAGGGGCGGGTTTCAAACCCGCCCTGGCTAGACCGTTGTCACCCGCGCAGCCAATTTCGCCGCGCGGTACTACTTCGGCTGCTGAGGGCATGACGAGTAATCCGACCACACAATCTCCAAGAGGCCGTCCGCGAACATAACCGAGTCATGACTTCGGCATAAAGACGTTGACATAAGGAGCCTGCTCCCGTAACATGAGAGCCGGCTTCGTAACAAGTGTAGACAGACCGGATTGTGAGGGGAAGACGGTGAAAGGCCGTCGCTGCCCCGCATCTGTAACCGTGGACGAAATCCGCAAGTAGCCACTGGAGATTCTTCTCCGGGAAGGCGCGGAAACTAGGAAGAAACGGGAGCCAGAATACCCTGACGGTCCGAGTTCCCTGTGTTCCTCGCGCGGGCGAGAGAGGGTGCAGCCTCCATTAACCCTCGAGCCTTCAGGCAAGAGGGTTTTTGTTGTTTTGGCAGAGAATTACCTCTCCCTCATCTTCCGCGTACGGCCGCAATCCATGTTCTCTCAATATCCAAGGAACTCTCGAACGTTTCCTTGGCGGTCCGTTAACGACAGCACGTGACAACAATGATGAAAGGAGCTCATGATGCATATTTCAGAAGGTGTTCTCAGCGCCCCGGTGTTGCTTACAGGAGTGGGACTTACCGCGGTGGGGACAGCTATCGGGCTCAAGAAGATCGACTATGACCAGCTTCCCGCGGTAGGGCTCTTCGCTTCGGTGTTCTTTGTAGCTTCGCTGATACACGTGCCCTTGGGGCCTTCGTCCGTTCATCTCATACTCAATGGAGTTTGCGGGCTCCTGTTAGGCTGGACCGCCTTTCCGGCCATTTTGGTCGGCCTAACCCTTCAGGCCATTCTTTTCCAATTCGGGGGCCTGACGGTGTTGGGCGTGAACACTTTTAACGTCGCGTTCCCGGCTGTTCTGCTCGGAGGCGTCTGTCGGACCTGCCTGTATTCGGACCGTTCGCTGGCGCGTACCCTGGGCGTTTTCGCCTGCGGCGCATGCTCGGTACTGCTGACAGCAGTGTGTGTCGCGGTCTGCCTGACCGCCACGGGAGAATCCTTTTCCTCTGCAGCCATCCTCGTGATCATGGCACACCTGCCGGTCGCTGTAATCGAAGGGATTCTGACTGCTCTGTTTGTGGAGTTTCTCCGGAAAGTGAGAACAGAGATGTTAACCACCCAGGTCGCGGTCAAAGCCAAGGCCGTGGGGATTGGAGCGGTTTTCGCCTTGCGATGAGTTGCCATGCGGTCCTTGGAGGCAAAGCGAAGGCCTCCACCGGCCCAGTGCTACATTGCGAGGTGAACGCGAGTCGTCAGCCTTGCCTCCGTATTGCCCCTGGACTATCTCATCGCGAGAAGCAGAGCCGCAAACGCGACGCATGAACCACTCGATGCGCAATCGGAATGCTTCATTATGTGGCGATGCAGAAGGTGCTGCTTTCCCTTAGTAGATTTAGTAAAGGAATTCATAAACACGGTTACGTAATCTGCCATGACTCCGTCAGGGATTTGCGCTCTGAAGGAGCGCACCTACAGTAGTCTCGCGGGACGCGGGATTTCAACCTGTGGTTCGGTTGAAGGTACCATGACGTCGCGCCCAAATGGCACGAGATGATACATGCCATATCTCTTGATAGTGAATTCCTGTCCCAAGATGCTGTGCCTTTTTGTCGCGAATGTGGTATATAACAAGAAAATCGGTTGCGCTCGTCACGCGTCGAAAGAGGAAAAATCTGCTTTCAAATTCGCTAAGATCCAGCTCCTTTGCGAGGAAGCCGTCCATCATCGTGCTAATAAAGCAAAATGTGCTTGCAATTTTCCCATGAACATTCTATTTTTCCAAACTCAAAGGTCCATTTTGTCATTCTCTTGACCCGCTCAGGACGGGTTCTTAATTATGAGCTCAGCGCATAGGGTGCTCGACCGACGGGGCAGGCTGAGACCAAGTGTATAGGCGTGCCCGTAAGGGTTCCGTTTTCACCTGAGGCCGGCGTACAAGAGTAGGGGCATGAGCATCACCGTTTCCGATTTGACGTGTCAGGTCAGTTTCACGCTGCACGACTCTACGTAGGAGGCAGGAGCGCACAATGTGGGAAATGAGGAAGCTAATACCAATCGGGCTATTGAGCCTGTTCATTGTCCTGATACTTACGGTCCCGAGTTGGGCTCAAATGCCCCCGGGATCGCCGGAGTCTGCTACCGCGTACCCATGGTGGATGTGGCCCCTTGTGCTATTGGTTGTTACGTTCGTGCTGGGGGTAGCCGCGGTGCTTGGAGGAGTTGGCGGGGGGGTTCTGTTTGTGCCGATAATCAGCGGATTCTTTCCCTTTCATCTGGATTTCGTTCGTGGAGCAGGGCTGCTGGTAGCTCTTGCGGGTGCTCTGGCAGCGGGTCCAGGACTGCTAAAATTGAATCTTGCGAGTCTCAGACTTGCTATACCGGTCGCTCTCATTGCATCGACGTTTGCCATCATCGGGGCTATGGCCGGTCTGGCCCTCCCCACGCACATAATTCAAATCGCGCTGGGGTGCACCATTCTCTTTATCTGTGTGCTCATGCTTACCGCGAAGAAATCGACGTTCCCCGAGGTCAAACAGGCGGACAAGCTGTCCTCTGTGCTGCGAATCTACGGTGTGTACCAGGAAGCGAGCACAGGCGAAACCATTGACTGGAAAGTCCACCGCACTCCCCAAGGTCTGATCCTTTTTGTGGTCATCGGGATAATGGCGGGTATGTTCGGGCTGGGAGCTGGATGGGCTAATGTCCCTGTGCTCAATCTCCTCATGGGCGTGCCGTTGAAAATAAGCGTTGCCACGAGCAAGTTCCTCCTTTCCATCACGGACACTTCCGCCGCGTGGGTATACCTCAATCAGGGCTGTGTCATCCCCATGATCGTGATTCCCTCCGTAGTTGGCATCATGATCGGCAGCTTCGTAGGCGTGCGACTGCTCAATGTTGCGAAACCGTCCTTGGTGAGGTGGATCGTCATCATCATGCTGGGATTTGCCGGAATACGGGCCCTGATGAAGGGCCTTGGGATCTGATCGCAAGACAGGAAGCCGGCCCAGTGAGACACAATCCGCAGGAGGAAAGAAGTTATGGATAGCGCAGACAAATCACTACAGGCAAGCCCGGAACAATTGACCTACGCGAATCTTCTAGAGAAGGGTATGTTTGTCGGTTTAGGGTTAGTCCTTGTGACCTTCGCCATGTATGTGCTCGGAATCGTAAATCCATATATTCCCGTTGATGAAATACCCAAGTACTGGCATCTCAGCGTCGAGAAGTACCTCGAAGCCGCGAATGTCCACGCCGGCTGGAGTTGGCTGGGTATGCTCGGATATGGGGATTACCTCAATTTTGTGGGAATCGCCATATTGGCGGGCGTAACTATTCTCTGTTACCTTGCGATAGTCCCCATCCTGTGGCGCAACGATGATAAGATGTACGCGGTTCTTGCGCTCTTGGAAGCAATTATTCTCTGCGTCGCCGCAAGTGGAATTCTCGGCGCCGGCGGACACTAGCAAGATGATCGACCTGTGCACACATGATGGTCGCCCCGGAGCCCCGCGGCCGGAAGCAAGGCTTGCGGACACCCGAAGCTCTGAACAGTGAGAGGAGAATTCCCTAATGCCTATAGCCAAGAAAGTCCGCGACATAATGGTTCCGATCAGTGACTATGCGCTGGTGAAGGAAGACCAGCCCCTCAGAGACGCTGTGCTGACACTGCAGAAGGTATACTGCGAGGTGGAGGACGGTGCATGCACGGAGGCCGGACACAGGACAGTGCTCGTGATGAACGAGCGAGGGGATCTCGTCGGAATTCTGTCTTTTTCTGCGATCTTGGCAATTCTCATCCCGGAGATTTCAGGAGGGTTAAGCGCGAAAGTGGAAGCGCTGGGGGTCACCATAGCCTTTGCTCAGGCGGACGCCTTGGATCTCGATGAGGCCAGAGCCGGGTTCAGGGCCCGCGTGCTCAGGAATGCAGAAACCCCTGTGAAACATGCCATGTTGAAGCTCAGGGGGACCATATCAGCGGACGCAGACCTTCTGGAAGGTCTGAAACTGATGTACCAGAACAAGCTGGTGGTACTCCCCGTTTTTGAGGGCGACAAGCTGGTCGGTGTGCTTAGAGATTCCGATCTCTTCCTCGCGGTCGCGAGCATACTGTCTGAATGACCGAAATCGGACTTGAGTTGTGCCGTGCTCCTCAGCACATATGTGAAAACAGGTGCACGAGCCCCGCGACGTCTGCCAAACGAGTCTAGATACGAAAAGAGCCCGGCCACCAAGGGTCCGGGCTCCATCTTCGCCGAATATGGGACGAATCTTACCGCATAGTGTCGTCCAACGTGCTCTGTTGCGGCCGCATGACTGAATTGGTGGGAGCGAGGAACTCCTTGAGGGCAGACCACAAACCGCCGCCGCCGCTTTGTTGTTCCTGCCCCGTCACGTGGAGCGGTGTAGGCTGACCCTGGGGCACTCCATAGGGAGATTGCCACTGGGGAGCTCCCATTACGCCGGCTGGATACCCCTGAGGCTGCTGGACTGCGGAACCGTACGTCTGTGCCTGTTGGGGATACTGCACTTGCTGCTGAGGGTACTGAGCTCCCGGCGTTGCAGCCGCTGCTTGCTGCTGCGGACCCTGTTGGGCACTTCCTCCAGTCTCCTGGGATACCCCCATCAGGTCGTAATACTTCTGCTGTGCCATGCGGAGCGCCTCGTACGCCTCTGCCACCGATTTCTTGTGGTATTCTTCTTGGAGGGCTCGCTGGCGTTGTTCCTGCTCCTGGAGCTTACGTTGGGCACCCTCGTACATCCGCTGTGTTTGCTGAAGCTCCTGGAGCGCCGCCTGTTGCTGCGCAGCCAATTCCGCCGCACGTTGCCGGGCCACGGCACGCTCGTAGGCTTGTCTTTGAGCTTCCCTTACCATGGGATCCCCACTGAATTGCCCCTCCACTTGGGCCTCCTGCTGCTGGGGATAAGCCTGCTGGTACGCACCCTGCTGCTGAGGATAGGCTTGCTCTTGTGGATAGGCCTGCTGCTGTGGATAGGCCTGCTGCTGTGGATAGGCTTGTTGCTGCGGATAGGCTTGTTGCTGGTAATAAGCTTGCTGCTGGGGATAGGCCTGTTGGCCCCCATAGGCCTGAGGTTGCTGATACTGGGACGGCTGTTGTTGGGTGGCTGCGCGCAACTGTGCCCACGCATTCCTTTGCGCCTCGTAAGACTGCTGCGCCGGCGCCGGACTTTGTTGAGTCTGTTTGGCGCTCAGGTGGCGTTTCTTGGTGGCCGCACGGGTAGGGCCGGAGCTCTGGACCGGCTGCTGATACTGGCTTGGTTGCGGCTGCGCCTGGTATTGTTGATACTGCTGCGCCTGCGGGCCCTGTTGCGACTGCACGTTGTAGTATTCGGAAGGGCTGTAGTAAAGATTCGATTGCCCGCCACCAGCTTGCGACTGGGCACTCAACTCGTCCGACGCCGGATAGTAACTTGTAATGGGCATCGCAGAATTGGGATAGTTGCCCGTCACTGAATAGTAGCCGCCCTGTTGCTGGAGTTTGTCCAGGTAGTTGTGCCAGTAGGCTTCGTAGGCCTGAGGCATTTGGTTCTGACCGTAGGCGGAGCCAGGTTGCAGGAAAGTCGAGCCTTCGTAACCGCCATAGTAATTCTGGCCGCTCGACCATTGCCCCTGGGCGGAGACCGCGCTCAACACGGCTGCCACGACAACGGCCCCCAGCACGCTCCATCTCTTTGCCATAGCGTTTCTCCTTTCGGCACAAGCAGTCCGGCAGCACGTATTCGGACGCACCGAAGTGGCTTCACGTCTTCTTCACTTGGGTTAGCGGACTGAGCGCGCCCAAGATGTCACCGATTACATTATACGTTTATTTCTAAGAAAATCAAGGCGAAAAAAAAGTTCCTGCCAGGATGAAACACTCACGATGTCGGGCAGATGGGTGGACTTAGTGAAAAACATTCGAGTAAAAGAATCTCATTTGACTATTTTGAGAAAACTTCTGGACGGCCTCGTTGGCTCCGAAGGTCGGCCCCCCTTGACCTTCTCGTTAAAAATCTTGTTCTTGACCCGGACAGAATTTATGAGGAAATATACAACTATTGCTCGCTCCCATTCGCGGGTGGGGGAGAAATCCGAGACCTTCTTGAGATACGTTTCTTGTAGTTGGGCGAGAGAGGCCTCGTCAAAATCCAATATCCGATCCGCTAAGCCCAACAAAGCATCTTCTATCCCCAAGGGTTCCTCCTTGCTTGCTTTCGTCCAGATTAGGACTTTGCGGAAGCAACGTCAAGGCCTGAGTTGCGAATCTACCCGCCACAGGCACCTCTGTCAGGCCTTCCCTCTGTTACGGTCGGCCGTTGGACGGACGACGCTCAGCCCCAATGCCAGCCTCAAAGGCCCTCACGTTAGACTCACGAATCTGGGTCCTCGGATCCTTTTCTATGTGACTGCGAATATCATCCGCGGAGAAAGGAAAGCCATCGATTGTCGCCGCAAAACCGAGAAGGACCACATTCTCGAGTTGCACTCGACCGAATTCCCTTGCCAATCCGGCAGCATCGACACGGAAAGTGCCGGGCTCGTCCGACAAAGGGGAATTCTCGATGATGATTCCGTGCGGCTTGAGATAGTGCCTGTTATTGGATGTTTCAGACGAGTCGAGAGAGAGGAGAAAATCCGCGTGCCCTGGCCGAATCAATGGCGACCGAAAAGCTCCTATGCGCACGTGGCTGTTGATGGATCCTCCCCGGACAGCCATGCCGTGGGTCTCCGATGAAATAACGTCCAAGCCCTTCCCGGCAGCGATCTCTCCAATTTGCCGCGTGAGAAAGACGATTCCTTGGCCGCCTCTGCCGCACAAGACGAGCTCGGTCATGATGAGACACCTCCCGAAACAATGGCCTGGGAAGGGCAGACGCGAACGCAGAAGCCGCATCCAAAACAGAGGTCCTGGTCGATAGCCATACGCTTTTCTCCCTTGACGTAATGAATGGCCGGGCACTCGAGATCTTTGACGCAATTCATGCACAGATCGCATCGGTCGCTTATGGAAAACTCCCGAGGCATGGCTTTCACGTTGGGAGCCCTGACGCACGGACGCCTCGTGACGACCACCGACACCCCGCGACCATCTTCGTACGTGTAGCGTTTGGCTCGCTCCAGCGCCTCCTCCAAGGCGTCATGATCGTAGGGGTCTACCGTCTCCACATGCTTTACTCCGCATCCGCGCACGAGCGTCTCCATGTCCACCCGCGTTGCGGGAGAGCCGTCCGCAAGAAAATCGTTGGCAGGTGTCGGTTGGCCGCCGGTCATTGCGGTGAGGCTGTTGTCCATGATCACGAGCACGAAAGATGCTCGCGTGTGCACCGCGTTGATGAGCGGAGGGATCCCGGCATGGTAAAATGTCGAGTCCCCAATGGTAGCTA
>CAYZET010000130.1:0-12291 GCA_964477215.1 uncultured Syntrophaceae bacterium
GGGTCAGCATCGTTGCAGCGATTGTGCGACCGTATTTGCACCAGAAGGGACCAGGTGTTAATATATGATTAGGGGTTGGCACTAAAATTGCTAATTTCTTTAATAACAGGTTGACGAGTGCCAGCCTTTTCGGTACAGATATCCATAATGCTCGCATTCATCCGGCGCGTGAGGAGGTCTCACGAGGTGAGAGAATCGGGTTAAGGATAGGACGAGGAGAACCTCTGATGGGAGAACAGAAAACACTAACCGAGATGGCAGAAAGAGTAAGAGAAGGACTGAGAATCGCGCGAGAAGCCGTTGAGGACGAGGCGCTGCTCAAGCTGTGCGACGACCTGGAATACACCTGGGAAACCCTGTGCAGTAATCTGATCATAGTGGGTGTCGGAATTTCTGCAATGCGATATCGGACACGCGAACAGATCACAGAGCAGCTCCGGCAGTACCTCATGACGATAAAGTCAACCAAGGAGCAACGGGCCAGATTTTTTGTTCCCGAGACTGAGCACGTGAATTGACCCCGCGACCGGTCTACCTTCCAGAGTGCGGCCCAGGGTTGAATGGATAATCCAACCCTGTCCTGGGCCTCCAAAGGACTCGAACAGAGAATTCTCAGCCAAAGATAGAGCGGATCTTCCAGGAGGCGCTGAAGGTGCAGGTCTGCGGCCGGCACGAACCTTCTGCACGATGGTTCCGTGTGACCCTTTATGGAGCGAGGGCCACGGTGTTTAGGAAAGGGCGGGGCTGAAACCAGCCCCCGCCCGGCATCTCTGCCTCCGCTGGAATGGCTGACCTTCTATGTCACTGAACTAGCGCACATGGTGACTGAGGTTACAATGTCTCTTGCTACTTAGTTGCGCTGACGCGGGGCTGTCTCCGGGGCCTATTTCTGATGCTTCGCTGTCAACACTCCAGAATGAGGATGGGAGCTGAAAATCCGGTTGACTGGGTACCGAAGTCTGTGGCATGTTAAAGATTAGAGGGGTTTACGATGCCACGGCCGAAGAGGAAAATAAGTGCGAAAGCCGTTGCACGAGATGTAATAGCTGGAGCGGACGACTCGGCATTGATGATGAAGTATCGCCTTGCTCCTGAAGGCCTGGACTTATTGTTCAAGGAGCTCCTCCAGGCAAAGGTCCTCACAGACGTTGATCTCGCGATGAGGGCATTCTCGGGGGGCGGCGTTCCTTGTTCCAGGTGCGGCGCTATTAATCCGTCCTACAACAAGTTTTGCGGCCAATGCAGGGAGGTACTCTCACGGTCATGCCCGGGGTGCGGCGCCATCGTGCCTTCTTCGGTCAGGCACTGTGCACGATGCGCCGCGTTGGCGACCAGTCCCGCCAGAGAGGGGCGGGAGTTGTATGTTGAAAAAACTCGCATGTCCCAACAAGGGAGAAAAATAGTCCTGAACAGGCTCCTTAGAGATATACGCGCCGGATTCGGGCACACTGCGCTACTGAGCAAGTACAACCTCTCGCCAAGGAAGCTATCCGATCTTTTCAATACTCTGTTAGCTTCCGGAGTGATAACGGGTTCCGAATTGGATAGGATAAGCCGTTCCCGTTCCGGGAACACATGCCCCAAATGTGCGTGCCTCAACTATTCTCAGAATGTATATTGCGGGCAATGCGGGCACCAGTTACGCGAACTGCCCAGCCACTTGGAAAAGATTTTGCCGGTGTACGAGGACGGTTCGCCCGAGCTTCCTTTGCGGGCAGAGCAAGTGCTGCACGCGGAGGGCGCAACTTCTCAGCCGCAACCCCAACCTCGGGATGATGTCCGGCTCGTCCAGGAAATCAAGCGGGCTGTCTCTACGGTACTAACGCCTCTGAGAAACTTCACTCGTTCGAAGAAGGCAATCAACAGAGCCTTTTATTTCGCTTGTAGTGCTGGACAGTCCGATAAGGTGATTGCTTTGTTGGATGCCGGGGCCGAGATAGATGGCGATGATTCGCTCCTTCAGCACGAGACCAAGGGCCGCTTCGAGGATATGTGGCTCCATCCGCTGGGCATTGCCGCCAAGAACGGTCACCGGGACGTGGTCATGCTTCTTCTCAACAAAGGGGCTGTCCCCGATAGAAGGGGAGGATTTTCGCTTACTACGGCGTTGATGGAGACACGGTCTATTGCTGTGGCCACACTCCTCTTGGAGTACGGGGCGGACATAAACGCTGCGGACTTGGGGGGATCGACGGCATTGATGTTTGACGCATCCGACGGATGCTTGGATATGGTTCGCTTTCTTCTAAGTAGGGGAGCGAATGTCAATGCTTTGAATGCCGCTGGAGACACCGCATTGATGTGCGCGTCACAGTACGCCCCACTGGGCAAGAATGATCCGCAACCCTCTTTCATCAGGGATTATCCTGGTGTGTTGAGAGAGCTCCTGGCACATGGTGCGGATCTATCGGTTCGCAACAAAGAGGGATTCACTGCTTTGGCCCTGGCTGATGATTGCTACCACGCGGAATTGACACACATTCTACGGGAAGCGGGCGCCAGCGAGCTGATCACGGAATTCGATAGCGAGGTGCTGGCTGCGATCATCTCAATGTTTCGTAAAGCCCTGGATGACAGTGGACGTTTTTCTAAGGGCTTACATTTGGATCTCGACAACGCTCGCAAGAGCGTTCGGCTTAGCATTGCCCTGATGTTTCTCTCGGTATCCATGTTGGGTAAGCTCGCCTACATAGACGGAAGGCCAAGACGTGCCGAGCTTTCATGCTTGCGCCGTTTTGTTTTCAGCTCGGGCTGGAACAACTGGTTAGAGGTGGCTGAGGTTATTTTTCATGTTGCGGGACGGGTTCCCAATCACAATAACATGGCTTTTACGGCATTCAAGGTCGATGCAAATGCATTTGCAAGACTTTTTCGGAACCATCGAGCAAATGTCAAGACCGTCGGAGATGAATTGTTGTTGATGGCAACTGCAGACGGCCCTATAAACTATCTCGAACGGCAACTGCTTGATCTCTTCTCTGAGAAAGCCGGGTGGGCCCGAACTAGTGACCGTTACGAGAACTTTGATTCGGAAAGAGAGTCTGAAGAAGACGGGGACGATATCGATTCATGCTACGTTATGCTCAAGTGTAGTCAAGAGGATTCTGACACACATATAAGAAATCTCTACAGACAACTGGCGAAAGAATATCATCCTGATACAATCCAAGGAAAGGGTTTGCCTGAGGACTTCGTCTTGTTCGCCAATAAGAGGTTTCAGGAAATTCAAGAATCCTATGAGCGAATAATGGACCACAGACGGAAGCGAATGCCACTCTGAACGCAAGTGTAGAGACATTTTCTTGTTCCGAAATACGCGTGAACCCTTTCTTTTCCCGACGGGCGAATCCAGAGAGTGGATGTACTGCGGCAAATGTCACAAGTCTTTCCGCAGGGCACCTGTTCGACTGCTACAGGCCACCAAAGCCAGCCTCGATTCAACTCCGGATTGTGATGCCTTTCAACTGTTCCCG
Source organism: uncultured Syntrophaceae bacterium (assembly GCA_964477215.1). Lineage (GTDB taxonomy): Bacteria > Desulfobacterota > Desulfomonilia > Desulfomonilales > Desulfomonilaceae > JBFMDN01. Next base: position 3,474 of record CAYZET010000130.1, read on the forward strand.
CGTGCTCTGTGCGTACCAGATGTCCACAAACTCCTCTATCGATTCCTGTTCCCTGAGCTGAATGAGATCTGCCACCGGTGTCCTGAGGAGCAACTTTATACTTCTAAAGGCACGGGGATCCTTTGCAGCAAAGTCTTGTGCAAGCTTCCGAGCTTCCGAAGCCAGGTTCTCTTCGGAGACAACAAGGTCGACGAGGCCCATTTCCAGGGCTTCCTGGGCGGAGAACAGGGCACCGCTATAGAGTACTCGCTGAGCATTCTTGCGCCCCACCCAGAAGGCCAGAGTTTCCACCGACCCAGAGAACACGGTCGACCCAAAGGTGATCTCGTTCAAGGAGATCTTAGCAGCGGAGCCCACCATCAGTCTGGCGTCGCACGCCGTGGCCAGCATACAGGCTCCTGCTATGGTGTGCCCATTTAGTGCCGCTACCACAGGCTTCGGGTACAGGAAGAGGTGACGGTAGAGGTCAGCGAACTTCCTCAAGTACCTTGTAAAATCTTCTCTGGGGTAATGGAAAAATTCGGGGATGTCGAATCCGAAAGAAAAGAATTTTCCTGTTCCCGTGAAGATGAGCGCTCTCACGCCATCATCGGCTTCGAGATCCTCGAATGCGTCTTTCAATTCCGTTATCACTGCCTCGTTGAGGGCATTTACTTTGCCTCGCGAAAGGGTGACACACGCCACGAGTCCTTGGCGCTCGATGGCAACATAACTCACAAACAGCCTCCTCTCTTATTGTGCGGCACAATCAGTCGCGTTTTTCAAGGATACGCTAACGTATTCACGACAACGCTGATGATCCAATTGCCATGACACACGTGGGGAATAGCGGTGAGGGCACCTTTGAAACCCGCCCACGTCTGCGAAGGGCGATCCCTCCAGCATTCTCAGCGGAGCTTTTGCTGCTCGAGCCTCAGCATCTTGTGGGTCAACTCAAGCTTTCTCTGCTCCAACTGAAGGATTTGCTGTTCAAGTCTCTTAGCTTGTTCCTGCAGTTGTACGATTTGTTGATCGATTCTCTGATTGCGCATGGTCTGTCTAAGATCGAGCTCATCCTGGCGGAGCTTGCTGCGGCTCTCCTCGAGCTCCTTTCTGGAGCGCTCCACATCTAGCTGTTGCCGCTTCAGCTTCTCCATGCTGGTGAGCTCTGGAGGTTTCTGATCACACACATCGTTTTTTGCTTTGGGCTCGGCCTCTTTTTTCGCTTCCGGAGCTCCCTGCGAAAAAGCGGGCCCACAGGTAAGAAAGACAAAAAGTGACAGACCGACTGTGAGAATGATCGTCCAAAATCTCATATGCGGCCCCCTCGCTCGGAGTAAATTCGGTTTGCACCGGTGATCCGCTTGACGTGCCCGCCGAATCACTAGGCAGCCACACGTCCCGAGTCGCATCCCCTTATACTATGTCGACTCCTCTTAGGGAACACCGCGATTCCCATTCTTGCAGAAAAAAGAGACAATTCTGCCGGCGGTTCGGCTCACATCGTAACGGCACACACCCTCGGTGCATGCATTCCAGCGGCATAGAGCGGCGCATTGAAAATGGGCCTGAGCCCGATTCATCGACTGAGCCACGAATCGCAGGGTGACAACCCTGTCCGCGCTCCACTATCGTGTTGACGATACTCAAAGGGCTCCGCAGTCTCAATTCGAAAGCCACGACCGTCATTGCGATGTGTCCATCGAAGGCCCACTGGCTCTCAATTGCAATGCATCCCACGCGTATTCAATGCGTGGCTGAATGGCTCAGAATTTCCAGTACCCGGTTTCGCCGACTTCGGAGCTGATGTACGGAGCAAGCCATGAGGGGGGTTCGCAGTCTAGAGAGCCGTACTGGAACTGCCACTGAAGGAACCCGAACGCCGCCTCATCGATGTCATCGGGAATAGCCTCTTCCGGGATTCGTACCGCGGCTGACATTATTCTCACCGGTAGGCTCATGTCCCAGCCATCTTTGAAAGCCCGCACGAGACAACCAGTCTGCACTACCCACAGGAACTGCTCTTTTCTTGTCATCAGATCACTCAATCACCGTTCGTTCCCATGTCCGGAAATCCGGTTCCTCAGCCACACATAGACGTGAGATCACGGACAAGTCAAGCAGAAAACAGATTTGTTCACTGTTCACATGGGAAACCGGGGCTTATTGCCCGAATCGTTTGTCAGAACCGTGTGTGGAGAGGCCTTCAGCGCAGCCTCGACCCTTTTGTGGAGCATGCGCCACATGATCGGCACCAGTATCAACATTCCAAGAGGCCAAACGGGCCCGGACAAGCACAGGAGATTGAACAGGGCATGAAACACCACCGCGAGAGCCAGCCCCCTCCTCACAAGACGCTGTCCGAATTCTTTGTCGGAAAACTTGGCACATCCAAGAGCGTAACCCCACATACCCGCCCAGAGAGCGTGCCCGGGGACACTTAGCACAGCGCGCATCACGGTGACCGTTGCAAACGATCCCATGCCTCGCTGGTATTCCGATAGAAGGTAGAACACGTTCTCCAGGGAAGCAAATCCTAAAGCAGCAGCAACTGCGTAGACCACCCCATCCATAGGCTCATCGAACTCGGCACTTCCATACGCTCCAAGCCGGACAACAAGATATTTGACGGGCTCCTCGATCAAGGGTGCCACGACAATTGTGGAGACAATGGGAGAAAGAGACAGGAACGGCATTTCGAGGATGGCAGCCGGCACTACCGCAGCCATTCCCCAAAGAAAGCACGCCCGCACTGCGTGCAGCGGCTCAGGCTCCAGCTTGTCTAGCCTAAAGAAGTACCACAGCCAAAACAATCCCGGCGCGAGGGCAAGGCTCAATACGATAGCCGCTGCAATCACGATGTACTCTCCCGGTAGAAACTGCAGATAGAGAAACGGTTGACAGGCCCCCCCTCGGGCACGATCGGGCGCAATCCATTGACCGCAGTGGCAACTGTAGTTCCAGCCCGCAAGAAAGTCAATGGTGCGCCTCGAAAAAGAAGCGAGCTACCCGGGCTTGCCGTGTTTGAACGAAATGGAGTTTGACGGCAGGGTATGCTTCAGCTATGCTCAAGAAGATCACACAGCTTTCATTTCTATTGACTGGTTTAGCGCTTCCCTAGAGACATGCATGCCCGGAACAGGGAAGCCGTGGCCGCACGTCGGGAGAGCCTAGCAATCGGAACGTCAGCGAATTAGGTGGCTTCGGCGAGGGGAGAATCGGTTATTTTTCAAAGGGAAATACGGAGGTTATGTGATGGAGGAAAGAGCCCACTCCGGCCGAGCCCAGTGGCTTTGGGTGGTCCTCTTCGTGGCTGCTACCCTGATGCTCCTGGCTGGAGGGTACTGGCATTACCGGTCCGAGAATGAGCGAATCCGGGACGAGAAATACCAAGAGATAGCAGCCATCGGCAGACTCAAAGCAGGACAAATCGAACAGTGGCGGGATGAGAGGATTGCTGATGCCAGGAGGTCTTCAAAGGCTCCGTTCTTTGGTCAGGCTGTGCTGGAGTGGTTGCGAGATCCGGATAACCACAGCATTCGGGAGAAGCTGCAAGATAGGCTGCTGCTCGAACGGAAGGAAGGGGGGTACTCGGATGTCCTGATTCTCGACACGGAATACCGTATTCTGCTGTCTTCTGAGCCACATCCACACTCACTGAGCCCTCCTGCGAGAGAGGCTGTCGAACGGGCCCTAGCCACCCGCACTTCCACGTTGAGTGATCCGTACCGCTGCCCGCAGGGATTTGTCCACTTGGACGCGGTGGGGCCGGTCCTCAATTCCGAGGGTCAACCCATTGCCGTGCTGGTATTCAGAAGCAATGCTGATTCCGTATTGTACCCGTTGATCCAATCATGGCCAACGCCGAGCAAGACTGCTGAAACGCTTCTCGTCCGCAGGGACGGAGAAGAACTTCTTTTCTTGAACAGTCTCCGTCACAGGCCAGAGAGCGCTCTTTCCCTCCGAGAGCCGCTGACCTCGACCGATCTTCCTGCGGTGCAGGCAGTCTTGGGAAGAGAAGGGATGTTCCATGGCCGCGACTACCGCGGCGTGGATGTCCTGGCGGATCTACGCCCTATTCCTCGGTCGTCGTGGTTCATAGTGGCCAAAGTGGACCAAAGCGAAATCCTGGCTGAGGTTCGATATCGTGGATTAGTGTTAGCGATCTTCGCTGCACTCTTCATCGTCCTCGCCGCAAGCGTAACTGCCCATGTGTACAGGTACCGGCAGGTACGACTCTATCGGGACCTTTACCGATCCGAACGGGAGAAAATAACAGTGCTAAGAGAGTTCCGTACGACTCTCTACAGTATCGGGGACGCAGTGATCACCACGGACACCGAGGGTCTCGTAAAGCAGATGAACCAGGTTGCCGAGAAGCTCACAGGATGGCTGGAGCAGGATGCGAGAGGAAAGCCTGTAGGTGAGGTGTTCCACATTGTGAACGAGGAGACACGGTCCAGGAACCAAGATCCCGTTGCGCGGGTGCTGCGTGAAGGAACTGTAGTGGGCCTGGCAAATCATACTCTCCTTCTTGCCAAGGACGGATCTGAGCACCCAATTGCGGACAGCGGGGCTCCTATTACCGACGAAAGTGGAGCTATCAGCGGCGTGGTACTTGTCTTCCGGGATCAGACAGAAGAGCGAAGGGTGCAGAGGGCTTTAGAAGAGAGCGAGAAACGCTATCGTTCGTTGTTCGAGAACATGCTTGAGGGATATGTATACTGCAAGATGATTTTCGAAGGGGGACGACCATCGGATTTCACTTACCTGGAGGCCAACCCTGCGTTCGAGGCATTGACAGGTTTGAAGAATGTGGTGGGCAAGAAAGCGAGCGAAGTGATGCCGAGACTGGGGGAGATTGATCAGGAAATCTTGGAAATTCACGGCAGGGTCGCTCTGACGGGAACAGCCGAGAAATTCGAGACGTACGTGGACAGCCTCGGAGCATGGTTTGCCGCCTCTGTTTATAGTCCTGAAAGGGGATACTTTATTTCGGTATTCGACAATATCTCCGAGCGCAAGCGTGCTGAGGAAGCGCTGCGAGAGAGTGAGGCACAATATCGTGTCCTGTTCGAGAGCATTAACGATGCACTGTTTGTTCATTACGTCAATGAGGACGGTTCCCCTGGCCGTTTCATTCAAGTCAACGACGAGGCCTGCCAACGGTTGGGCTACACAAGGGAAGAACTACTGCAATTGACGCCGAGAGACATCAGTGCCCAGGATCATTACAAGGCAATTGAGGATCGGAGGAGAGAGCTCATAGAAAAAGGACGGACCGTATTCGACGCTGTTCATGTGGCAAAGGATGGGCGACACTTAAGCGTGGAAAGCAGCGTGAGGCTATTTGATTACTTTGGCAAGCCTGCCGCTCTGTCCATATCGCGTGACACTACTGAACGAAGGCGAGTTGAGGAGGCAAAGGAACTCTTGCAGGAACAGCTTCTCCATTCCCAAAAAATGGAGGCAATCGGTACCCTCGCAGGTGGCGTTGCTCATGATTTCAATAACATCCTCCAGATAGTTCTCGGATATTCCGAGTTGATTCTGTCTGACGAGCACTTTCCTGCAACCTATAGGGCTGACCTGGAGAAAATATTCCAGGCCTCCCGAGGCGGTGCCGACCTGGTTCAAAGACTGCTCACTTTCAGTAGAAAAACCGAAGCCAAGCCGCGTCCCCTTAACCTGAATAGGCGAATAGAGCAATTACAGAAAATGCTCTCGCGCACTATACCCCGGATGATAGAGATAGAGCTCGTGTTGGCGGATGATCTCTCGCCAATAAACGCCGACCCCACGCAAGTGGAACAGGTCTTGATGAACCTTGCAGTCAACGCGAGAGACGCCATGCCTGATGGGGGGAAACTGAGTATCCGTACTGAAAACGTTACCCTTGACGCACATTATGCCAAGACTCACCTCGGAGCGAAGCCGGGTCCGTTTGTGTTGCTTTCTGTGTCGGATACCGGGAAAGGCATGGACAAGGAGACTGTGCAGCATATTTTTGAACCTTTCTTCACCACGAAACGTCCGGGCGAAGGCACAGGCCTCGGGCTCGCGATGGTTTACGGAATCGTCAAACAACATGGGGGCCACATTATGTGTTACAGCGAGCTCTCGCAGGGAACAGTCTTCAAGATATACTTCCCCGCGCTCGTGCGAGATGAAAAGCCTACAGAGAGTGAGCCAAGGCCTCTTCCAAGAGGTGGATCGGAGACAATACTGCTCGTAGACGACGAGGAGCTGGTTCGTGACCTCGGGGTGAGGATCCTGACAAAAGCAGGTTATACGGTGATCACTGCTTCTGATGGCAAAAGAGCTTTGGAGCTGTACGAGGCGAATAGACAGGAGATCTCTCTGGTAATTCTGGACCTGATCATGCCACACATGGGGGGCAAGAAGTGCCTCGATGAACTCTTGAGTCTGGATCCAGCCGTGAAAGTGGTTATTGCAAGCGGCTATTCTGCAGACGCTCCTACCAAAGAAGCTCTAAGGTCCGGTGCAAAGGGATTCGTTCATAAACCCTATGACATTCGCCAGGTTCTGGACGTTGTTCGCGAGGTGCTGGACAAGGAGAAGGATCAAACCTAGACACTTGATGGTTTCGGCCATGCGCTGAATCAACGGGGCGGTCAAAGAAATGGTGCAGTGGCTGCCAGGTGGATTGTAGACACGCCGATCAGAGCACGGCTTTGTTGAAGCCAGAAGCTGGAACCGTATCGATCTAGCGGCTCGCGAATCCGGCGGAGTACGAAATGCGTGAGAGGAATACGAGCGTTACCCTTGATCCCGAACGGGAGGGACGGACGGAGCAGTTGAGGAGACATCTTTCATGTATCGGATGCGGTTTTTGCTGCACCAAGGTGATTTGCAGGATAGGAGCCATGATCTACGGTCATTACACAAACCCCTGTCCTGCCCTGGTGCGGAACGAGAGTCGGTACGTATGTTCGCTCTACCAGCGGGATCCGGACCGATATCAGCACATGCTGGCTATAGGCGAGGGCTGCTGCTTCCCTGATAATCCGTGGAGAAGCGACCGGGGAGAGGTACCTTAACCCTTTGTATCAGGTCCTGTTCCCTCAGGCATCTCTCTCGAAAAAAGACAACTTCGATGAGAATCGGGGAGTCGATTCTGTGAACGATGTTTTAAAACACCGCTTGATTCCTCGATCGCTCACGTCAATCCCAGGGACATAGTGCCTTGATTCGGTCAGCCAAATCCTGGGCTTTCTTGACCAGAGCCGTATCGCCTTTTCGCATCTTGTCGTATCCGAGGGTCGCACACGCAGTATACCGTTTAATGAGCTCATCTACCGTGGCGTCCAGGGTCACGTTAATGTCCTTCAACTGCCGCTGGAACGTTGCCTTGGCTTCGCCAAGAGCTTTTTCCCGCTCCTCCCCGAACCTGTAAATGCAATGATTTTGGATGGCTTGAAGGTAATCCCGGACGATCCGGCAATGGGGCTGTTGCCCATAGCCATCCGAAACAACCGCCAGGACAAATCCAACTACCACGACCATCCAAACCCCAGTGGCACTTCTCCAATTCATTCAGACCCCCTCAGATTTGATTGTCGTAAATTGGTCGTATGATAGTACGTCCGCCACGCCCTTCAGATAACCCCGAGGTCATTTCTCGAGGGCGGGGGAATCGAGCCACAGGCCGCCCACTCTGGGATCCGCGGCTTGCCGATCTGAAACAAGCGTTATCAAGACGTCGTCCTTATCCTTCTTGAATTTCCCCTTGAACAGAACCATGGTGTACGGCCCCTGAGAATAGAACCCCAAGTATTCCAGGGACGAAAGCTTGCCCAGATTGGTTTGGACCTTGGTTTGGAGCTCCAGAAAGCTTTGTCTAGTCTGAGCAGCCCGCATCTGTTCCGTTAGGTTTCGTCCAAACTTGGTGTAGTCTCCTTCGTAGATGCCTTTGAAGATGTCGTCGAGGATTTGTGTATATCGCTCCCTGAACTTGTCATTGTCTCTGGCCGGTTCCGCAGGGGGAGGAGCAACGGAGAGATTCTCGGAAGTCCCTTCAAGAGAGGTTTGGGGACGAGGAAGTTTCGAGGGGTCGGGCCTGTCCGTTTTTGGCCTCATACTTTCAGCCATGCCGCCCGGCTGATCGGTCCTTGGGCCCCCTGTCGGGGGAGTCTCGGACCATGTCGCGGGGACTAGGATGAGAGAGAGGCCCAGAGCGATACCGAAAAGTTTAGCGAATCGAAGCATAGAAAGCTCCGGGTAAAATTGAAATCGGCTGGCCCCTGTTGGTTGCCAGTCATGGTGTACGGCTCTGCACCGCGCCCAGGACCTGCTCGGAAATAGCCAACCGCGGCAATGCTTCCGCACCGTTCACGGCAGAGCATACGAGGTCTCAACGGGCAATGCAAAGGTTTTCTCGCAAGGTTAGCCGCGATTTCAAGATCAGGGGGAACGATGTTCAGGCTCTGAGCCCGCCCTATCCCGCAAAGCCAGTTCAAGACAAGAATGCCGGCGAGACGCCGGCGCCAGGTCACTTCGCTCCCCGATCCACGCGGCAAGGGCGAGTTTGAAGAAACTGTCTCGGAATTGCGGCAAATGTTAAGATCGTGGCACGCTGCTTTTTTTTGCACCCTCACCCTAGCCCTCTCCCGAAGGCGGAGCGGACTTGCAACCGCCCGGAATGACAGAGCCTGTCCCTCTGGGAGCATAGGCGTTAACTTCGTGGATGGCATCACGTGATTTCAGTCAGTTGACTTAACAAGGCCCCCGGAACCCCTGCGTAAGCAGAAGTCCATAACATGCTGGAAAGACTGGATTCCGGCCTTCGCCGGAATGACGAAGAATTGGCCGTTCCACT
>CAYZET010000131.1:0-1125 GCA_964477215.1 uncultured Syntrophaceae bacterium
CCACCCTGCCCCGCTCGGGATCTTGCCAGCAGGGTCGGAGGCTTCATCACAGCCACAAGCGCCAATCTCTCCGGCGAACCAGACCCCGACCTCGTGGACCGAATTGCCCCCGGCGTCCGGGAGGCCGCAGACCTGATCCTGGATCTTGGTCGAACACCAGGAGACAAGCCCTCAACCGTGGTGGAGCCGTTGGAGGACAGCGTGCGTGTCCTTCGAGAAGGAACGATTCCAGCCGCAACCATTAGAGACTTTCTCAGCGCCAGGTCAAATCATGAGTCTAGGACCGTCCCAAAGCCGTGAACGGGAGAAAAGGGAACTCGCGACAATCACAGTGTTGCAACAGACTGGGTCCCGATGTTAGACTGGGTTCATCCCTGAGTCTGGTATTTCCCGTTAGGAGCCGGCTCAAAATTGGTAAATGTAACTCACTTATGTAATGGGCAAGGGCGATTCTTGCCTGCGCCATACGGCCATTGGACCAGAGACGCGAAGAGATTCACATGGACTCGTCGTTTCCGAAAACGAGCTTTCCTGGATGGCCTAGATCGCAAGGTCATCGGACGAGGGACAACGATTTTTCTCAGTCAAATTAGTCTGGCTCGATTCGGTCAGGGGGAGAGAATTGGCTATTGCTCATTCGGGGCTCCGGCTTCAGGTCTGTATTGGTAAGGAGAAGGGGCTGGTGTCTCGTGGCCGGGAGCCTCCCCGATTGATGAACGACGACCATCGAATCTCCGTAGAACTGCACCAAGCCTTATTGTGAGACACCATCATGAAAACGAAGTTCTTTAGTTCTCTGAGGTGGCTTAGACCCAAAGGCCGGACCGACACCTGCGAGCCGGAGACGTTCAGCCAGGATTGGGCTGAAGTCTTGTGCGGCCATCGGGACTGGGAAGACTACTATCGAAGAAGATGGCAGTACGACAAGAAAGTTCGCTCTACGCACGGGGTCAACTGTACCGGTTCGTGCTCCTGGGAGGTCTATGTCAAAGACGGCATCATCGTGTGGGAACTTCAGCAAGTGGACTATCCGGGCTGTGGACCGAATATGCCGGATCATGAACCGCGAGGGTGTCCTCGTGGAGCGACCTGCGCGGCGGCCCGTCCTGGGTGGCCTGGAACATC
>CAYZET010000131.1:1135-12266 GCA_964477215.1 uncultured Syntrophaceae bacterium
CACGTACAGCCCTGTGCGTGTGAAGTACCCGTACATTCGCTCTCCCCTTCTAGAGATGTGGAGAGAGGCTCTGAAATCAAATTCAGATCCCGTCTTTGCCTGGCAGAGCATCGTTGAGGACACTGAGAAACGGCAACGGTATCAGAAAGCGCGGGGTAAAGGGGGCTTCGTCCGAATTTCCGAGGATGATGCTGCCACCCTCATAGCAGCTTCCCTTGTGTACACAATAAAGCGATACGGACCCGACCGGATCTTCGGCTTCAGCCCGATACCTGCCATGTCCATGGTTGGGTACGCGTCGGGGGCCAGGTTTCTTTCCTTGATCGGCGCTTCCATGGTCAGTTTCTATGACTGGTACTGCGACCTTCCCCCTGCGTCACCTCAAGTCTGGGGTGAACAGACAGACGTTCCCGAGAGTGCGGACTGGTTCGAAGCCTCGTATATGATTGTCTGGGGAACGAATCTCCCCATGACTCGCAGTCCGGACGCTCATTTCTTCATCGAGGCCAGATATCGGGGGGCTAAAGTGGCCGCGGTGGCGCCTGATTACGCGGAGTACGTCAGGTTCGCAGACACCTGGCTCCCAGCCAAGGCAGGAACAGATTCGGCACTGGCGATTGCCATTACCTTTGTCATTCTCAAAGAGTTCTATCTGGACCGTGAATCCGAGTACTTCACTTCGTACGCTAAGACTTATACAGATCTTCCCTTTGTTGTCGTTCTGGAAAAGGACGGCGACCGATACCTCTCGAACCGTTTCCTTCGGGCCTCGGACCTTGGAATCACTGTCAACAACGCTGAATGGAAGACCGTCTTCTTTGACAAACAAGCCCACGAGTTCGTCGTGCCAAATGGCAGCATCGGCTTTCGTTGGAACGAGGCGGGACGGTGGAACCTAAAGCCGGAAGATTCTCTGACAGGTGCACGGGTTGATCCACTCTTAACCTTTGGAGAAGACAATCACGGCTGGGTCTCTGTCGGATTCCCTTATTTCGGCCTTGAGGGTCCAAGAGTGAAGATGGGCACTGTCCCGGTCCGGGAGATCCAAGTCGATGGAAACAAGATGATCGTCACCACGGTCTTCGACATCTTGGTCGCCCACGTGGGGGTGAACCGGGGCAAGGGAGGAGATGTCGCGGAGAGTTATGACGATCCCAGGCCTTATACCCCTGCCTGGCAGGAAAGCCTGACCGGTTGTCCGCGGGATGACGTGATACGGGTGGCCCGGGAATTCGCGGAAAACGCGGAAAAAACCAGAGGGAAGTCCATGATTTTCCTTGGCCCTGGGGTCAACCACTGGTTCCATTCGGACACGACGTATCGGACGATTCTCAATCTCACAAGCCTCTGTGGCTGCCAAGGTATCAACGGAGGTGGCTGGGCTCATTATGTGGGGCAGGAGAAGGTTCGACCGTTGGCGGGATGGTTCACCCTGGCCTTCGGCCTGGACTGGCTTCGACCGCCTCGATTCCAAAACGGCACGTCCTTCTAGTACTTCGCCACGGATCAGTGGCGATACGATCCCCTGGATCCGAGAACCATCAGCTCTCCGCTGGTGTCCTTCGAGCTGCCGACACATACTGCCGACTACAATGCGATTGCAGCCAGACTTGGGTGGCTGCCATCCTATCCGCAGTTTGACTGCAATCCGCTCGATCTCTGTAAAGAAGGGGGGCCGAGCGGAGTTGTCTCCGATCATGAGGTCATTTCGCGCGTGGTTGGCAAGCTGAAGCGGGGCGAGCTGAACTTCGCCATCCATGATCCGGATTCCATGGCAAACATTCCCCGCATCCTGTTCTTGTGGCGTTCGAACCTGTTGGGATCAAGCGGCAAGGGCCACGAGTATTTCCTCAAACATCTGCTAGGAACCCAAAACGCAGTTCTTGGCCGCGAGATCGATACCCGCCCCCAGGAAGTAATTTGGAGAGATCCGGCACCGGAAGGCAAGCTAGATTTGTTGGTCACTCTGGATTTTCGCATGTCCACCAGTGCGTTGTACGCAGATGTGGTGCTCCCTGCAGCAGGGTGGTACGAGATGTACGATCTGAGCACTACAGACCTTCACCCATTCATTCATTCATCCGTTCAATGCCGCGGTAGATCCTCCCTGGGAGGCAAGAAGCGACTGGGAACATTTTACGGCAATTGCCATGCGTTTCTCAGAACTTGCGTCAATCCACTTGGGCACGTGTCGAGACCTCGTTGCTACTCCATTGCTGCACGACACGATCGGAGAAATTGCACAGCCTGTGATCAAAGACTGGAAGAAAGGCGAAGTCGAACCGATTCCGGGAAAGACTATGCCCAATCTTGTGGTGATAGCTCGGGACTATCCCAATGTTTACAAAATGATGACTGCTCTCGGGCCCCTTGTAGAAAAGGTGGGAATTGGTGCCAAGGGAGTCGTATGGAGTGCGGCGGAGGAATGTGCTGAGCTCAAAGACACGCTCGGTACGGTCAAGACACGAGGCATCACTGAGGGAAGGCCCGCTCACTTCACCACCAAACAGGTTGCGGAGGCTATCCTGACCCTCGCTCCGGAGACGAACGGGCACGGGGCCGTAAAGTCCTGGGCCGGTGTGGAAAAAGTCAGCGGACTGAATCTTTCCCACTTGAGCACTGATCGAGAGGGGGTGAAACACACTTTTTCGGACCTGACCGCTCAACCGCGGACGTGCATTACTTCGCCCACATGGAGTGGCATGGAAACCGAAGGTCGCCGCTACGCTCCTTATGTGATCAACGTCGAGCAGAAGCTACCTTTCCGCACCCTGACGGGTCGGGCCCATTTCTATCATGATCACTCATGGATGAGGGCTTTTGGCGACTCCCTACCTATCTTCCGGCCACCCCTGGACATGCAAGCAATGGGATCGACACGTGTCGGCCCGGAAGGTGGCAAGACCATTGTGCTCAATTACCTAACGCCACATTCCAAATGGTCGATCCACAGCACGTACGCGGAAACGCTCATTATGCTGACCCTGTTCCGGGGCGGCAACACCGTGTGGCTCAACGACGAAGACGCGGTCTCAATTGACGTGAAGGATAATGATTGGATCGAGTGCTTCAATGTCAACGGGGTGACCGTTGCCAGGGCCGTTGTGAGCCACCGCATTCCCCGTGGTAAAGCCTTCATGTACCACGCTCAGGAGCGACTGATAGTACCAGGCTCCAAGATTTCCAATCAGCGCTCGGGAACACACAATAGCCTGACACGCATCACGATGAAGCCGACTCATATGATTGGCGCGTATGCCCAATTGAGCTACGGTTTCAATTACTACGGCACCGTCGGCTCGCAAAGAGATGAGGTGATAGTCGTCCGGAAGGCCGCAGAGGTAGATTGGTATGAAGATTAGAGCCCAAATTGCCATGGTGATGAATCTCGACAAGTGCATCGGCTGCCACACGTGTAGTATCCCATGCAAACATGTCTGGACTACGCGGCCGGGTTCTGAGTACATGTGGTTCAACAACGTGGAGACCAAGCCGGGGATCGGTTATCCCAGGAAATGGGAAAATCAGAATGAATACCGAGGGGGATGGGTATCTGACCGGGGAACGCTTCGGCTTCGATCAGGCGGCCGAGTAGAGAAGCTCTTGAAGATATTTCATAACCCGGATCTTCCGACCATCGACGATTACTACGAGCCCTGGACCTACGATTACGAGAATCTCGTAGCAAGCCCTCTGTGTGCACAACAACCGGCGGCCAGGCCTCGATCCGCTCTCACGGGTGAGCCTGCGGAAATTACGTGGGGGCCGAGTTGGGAAGATGACCTGGCTGGCGTGAACACAACAGGTATGGATGATGTCAATTTCAAAGATCTCGATGCGAAAGCCTTCCTCCACTTCAAGAACGTGTTCATGTTCCATCTTCCACGCATTTGCGAGCATTGCCTGAATCCCGCATGCGTCGGGTCGTGTCCCTCAGGAGCCCTCTACAAGCGGGAAGAAGACGGCATCGTCTTGGTAGATCAGGAGCGCTGCCGTGGCTGGCGATACTGCATATCGGGCTGCCCGTACAAGAAGGTCTACTTCAATTGGAAAGCGGGGCGGTCGGAAAAGTGCCTCTTCTGTTACCCTCGGGTCGAGTCGGGATTGCCGACACTGTGTGCCCAGTCCTGCGTCGGTCGGATACGATACATCGGCCTCATCTTGTACGATGCTGACCGAATAAGAGAGGCTGCCTCAGTAACCGACGATCAAGGGGTGTATCAGGCTCAGCTATCCATGTTCTTGAATCCCCATGATCAGGCTGTAATCGAGACTGCCCGGTTGCAAGGGGTCCCCGAGAACTTTCTAACAGCAGCGCAAGCTTCTCCTGTGTACAATCTGGCCGTACAATGGAAAGTGGCGTTTCCTCTGCATCCAGAATTCAGAACCCTGCCCATGGTTTGGTACGTGCCACCACTGAGCCCGGTGATTCATTCCAACAAGGAATCCGAGAGTCCCGTGGATCTCTTGGATTCAATGAGAATCCCGGTAAGGTACCTTGCCAATCTCTTGACCGCAGGGGATGAAGCTCCTCTCAGACAAGGATTGAAGCGGCTCATAGCGCTGAGGGAGTACATGCGTTCGGTCAGGGTGGACAACCAACCTGATACGACAGTACTGGGCCATGCGGGACTGACGGATTCCTCGGCCCAAGAGATGTGTAGGCTTCTTGCTGTGGCCAAGTACGAGGACCGTTACGTCATCCCTACTACGACAAGATCAGAATCCGAGAATCTGGACGAGGCACGAGGGTGTTCCGGCTTCTCGGAGCATCGATGAGACATGAGAACAAACAGTGGTTCAATGACTGACGTTCGGGATAAAGCTCGTTCGGCCCTCAATGAATCGTGCCCGGACATGAGGGGCACCGCTGATGCAGAGGACAGACGGCTCATGTTCAAGTTGTTCTCCGTGTTGCTCCAGTATCCGGATGATGAGCTCGTGAGCTCCGTGCCTCGTTTACGAGACGGCCTCGCCCATTCTTCTGACGGTTCTTACGATGCAGGTTGTCGGAGCCTGCTTCAGTACCTGGAGTCAACACCTTTGATCGTTCTTCAGCAAGAGTACGTTCAGACCTTTGACCTGCGGCAATCAACCTGCCTCAACCTGACTTTCCACGAGTGTGGCGACACCAAGATTCGAGGTCTCGCCTTGGCGGAGCTCAGCCAGTGGTACAAGAGTGCCGGATACGAATCCTCGGCGAAGGAATTGCCTGACTTCCTCCCATTGGTGTTGGAATTCCTCTCGGTCTGCTCTTCCGAGCATGCAACCCAAATCATTGAGCGTTACATTGAGCAGATAAGGCGCCTGGCACTGCGGCTGCACGAGGGGGGGAGCCCATACGCCGCCTTGCTAGAAGCGCTTTCGCTCTTTGCTTACGAATTCATGACCACGGGAGATTAGAAGATGAACACGTTGGTGAACACTCTAGCCTTTCTGGTCTTTCCTTACTTGATGTTGACCGCCTTTGTTGTGGGGCATTCATACCGATATCTTACCGATCGATTTGATTGGAATGCAAAATCGAGCGAGCTCCTTGACAAAGAAGGCCTCAAATACGGGATCTTTTTGTTTCACTGGGGAATGATCTTTACGTTCCTGGGGCATTTCTTCGGGCTTCTGATCCCGCAATGGCTGCTGGATCGCGTAGGCATTACTGCTGAGATCCACGACTTCGTGGCGATCAACACGGGAAGGCTTTTCGGCCTGGTGACTTTAATCGGGCTGATCATGCTGTTCCTGCGGAGGGTAACGAACGCGAGAGTCAGGAGTGCCGGCAGCGTCAGCGACCTCGTGATACTCGCTGCGCTGGCTCTTGTAGTTCTTTTCGGGACTTACAACACGTTTTTTGTCAGTTACGATGTCCTTTACAGCATAGCACCCTGGATACGGAGTATAGTGACGTTCTCCCCAGATCCTGACTTAATGCTTCCTGTGCCGTGGTCATACAAGATCCATATTCTCGGAGCGTTTGCTGTTTTGGGATTCTCGCCATTTTCGCGGCTGGTGCACATCTGGAGCGTTCCTGTAACCTACATGTTCCGGCCTTACCTTTCGTTTCGCCGCCGCGCTGCCGGCATGCCTTGACCAGTGGCGAACCGTTTGGAGACGCGAATGCGGCCGTACTCGTGGATATCCGCAGTTGAGAGCTTGCCCCCTGCATACTTCGCATTGATCATGGCAACCGGAATCGTCTCCATTGCAGCGGACCTTCTCGGATTCGGTCTCATTGCAATCGGCCTCTTGTGGCTCAATATAGCCTGTTACGCAATTCTGTGGCTACTGACCGTCGGCCGGGTCTTCTTGTTTCCTCGCCGCCTCTTAGCAGATTTGGGTGACCTCAAACGCGGTACCGGTTTCTTGACTATTGTTGCGGGGACCTGCATTGTGGGAAGTCAGCTCGTGGCTCTGAAGGAGGCTTATCACCCTGCCCTTCTGCTACTCCTCTTCGGCCTCGGTCTATGGGTTCTGCTGATTTATGCGGTGTGCACGGCATTCGTCATCACACAGGACAAGCCATCTCTCGGGGAAGGGATCAACGGGACTTGGCTACTCTTCACGGTAAGCACCCAATCTGTCTCGGTGTTGGCCGGACGTTTGATCCCCCACGTGCCAGAGCAGAGAGAGACCCTTGCATTCCTGGCGCTGAGCATGTTTCTCGTCGGCTGCGTCTTGTATATCATCATTATCACACTGATCTTCTATCGGTTCACGTTCTTTGAGATGTTGCCCGCGGATCTGGGAGCGCCTTATTGGATAAACATGGGAGCCGTGGCCATAACGACATTGGCTGGGTCGATCCTGGCAGCTAATAACTACCATTCGCCAGTGTTGGCACCGCTCCTGCCGTTTATTGCCGGGTTCACCCTCTTGTTCTGGTCTGTTGCTACATGGTGGATTCCTCTTCTGTTCCTGTTGACCCTGTGGCGGCACTTGGTAGGCCGCGTGGGATTCGCTTATTCACCGGAATATTGGGGAATGGTTTTCCCTTTAGGAATGTACACTACCTGCACGTTTTATGTGGCGAGCACATTCAAGCTGGAATTCCTCTCAGTGATTCCCAAGTGGTTTGTGTTCATAGCCTTTGCTTCGTGGACAGCCGCTTTTGCCGGCCTCGTCAAATCGATTTATCGAGCCGTCTGGCTGTCAGGTGTAAGTGAGGCGCAGCGCTGAACAAGAATTTGCCTGAAAATCCAAGGCATGAGAGGTATCATGGATCAGATCATCACGGGTGTTCCGTTAACGCTGTCGACGCCCCTGCTGGCAGATGCATCCGGTTGGAGAAGGGGCGATCGCTTCGCCCCTATTCCCCGGGGAATCTTTTAACCTTTGTTCTCTTGCTGAGCCCCTGTTTGCCTGGCCCGATACATCTTCACCGTGTGGGTCAGCATCCGGGCGAGGTCCTCGGCCTGCTCGACCGTCATGTAGATCTGCCGTTCGTACAATTCACCGAGCCCCTGGGAGCCTTTGTCCGGCACGGGCACGAACCTCCCGAAAAACAGGGAAATATCCCGAGGACTCGTGGCAACAAGAGCGCAATTTGAGTAGTAGATCGCCATCTGGTTGGACATCATCCGTGCAGGGCCGCTTCCAGGAGTCGATTGAGGTGTTTCGGTTTCTGGTGCTTGGGTTTGGCTTGTGCTCATGTTCATGTACCTTTCTCCGGTAAATTTGCTGCCACCCAGTGAGCATGCGTGGCAGTAGTGCGTGTTGTAGGCTACAATAATGCGCGGTGAGAATTGCACTCGCAGCACAGCTCAACATGAAAGATCACGGGCCGCGGCAGCCTGTGCCTCTCACTATACTCTATCTCACGGCCCCAAGTGCAGGTTCTCTTCACGGTTGGCTCCACCGGCTCGCCCGTCAGTTCGCAGGTCAGGGCCGGATGCTACCGTTCCCGCAGGCTTTCACAGGTATGTTGAATGAGTGGGGTGAGAAAGTACTCGATCACTCGTCGCTTCCCTGTCTTGATCTCAACCGTGACCGCCATGCCCGGTGTCAAGTCTACGATCTTTTTCTCAACCGGAATTGTGGATTTCGACAGTTTCACCCTGCACGAGTACACCAGCCCCTTTTTCTCGTCCAGGATCGCGTCGGAAGACACTGTCTTCACCTCACCGTGAATGGTCCCGTACTTGGTATACGGGAAGGTCTCGATCTTCACCTGAGCTTCCTGGCCTGCAATGACGAAGCCGATGTCCTTGTTCTCCACGAATGCTTCCACCTCCAGGGGGTCGTCTTTGGGCACAACCACCATGAGCTGTTGGGCAGGGGTGACCACGCCTCCTACCGTGTGAACCGCAAGCTGCTGCACAGACCCGTCCACTGGGGTAACGAGCTTCATGAGCCTGTGGCGCTGCCTGGCCTTGATGAGCTCCTGTTCATTGGTGGTAATCTTCTGGTCAGCCTCATGCTGAACCTCCAAGACGGTGCGTCGGGTCTCAGCCATGAGCGATGCCCGCAGCTTGACAGCCTCATCCAGGGACGCCTGAATCTGGTGAATCTTCTCTGATTGCGCTGCGAGCTGTCCTTCCTGCTCTATGGCCGCCCTTTCCTGCTCCCGCCATTGTTGCTCTGACACGACTTCCTTCTCGTGGAGCGTCTTGAACACATCCGCACGATCTCGCATGATGGGTACCGTACGTTCCAGCGCAGCCACCAGCTCGCGATTGGAGCGAAGTTCCGCCTCCCTGCTCGTAATTTCAGCCTCAATTCGCTCCAGCTTCGTCCTGTACTCGCGCCATTGGCTTTCCAGGAGCCGACGCTCCGAGGCTACCCGGTCCGCGTCAATGTCCGGCAATTCCCTGAGAACAGGCTCATCTCCTTCCATCCCCCGGAGGAATGCTTGAGCTCGGGCTGACTGCAATCGTGCAACAACCAGGTCGTTCTCCAGCCGAGCAGTGTCGGCTCCGGTGGAAGTGGCGTCCAATTCAATAAGCACATCCCCAGCTTTGACGGTTTGCCCGTCCGTGACGTGGATGGCTTTCACCACTGAAGTCTCCAGGGGCTGGATGACCTTTACCCGTTCGTTGGGCACTGTCTTCCCCTGGGCAGTTGCAACTACGTCCAGCCGACCGAAGATCGCCCAGAGCACGGCAATGACTGCAAACGCTATCAACAGCCACATGGCCACTCGAGGAGCCGGGGACACGGGCGTCTCCTGGAGGGCCAAGGCAGCGGGGAGGAATTGAGACTCGTGGGACATGCGGGCAGGCCCGTCCAATTCCTTGCGATGTTGCCACGCGTGCCGAATAGCTGCTCCATATCGGCGCAGGAGATCGTTCGTTGCTTCCAGACTTGGGCTTGTAGCCATGCTTGGGTCCTCAGCCCTGCTGCAGGTCGTGCAACCGGCGGTAATAACCGCCTTCTCGCTGGATCAGATCCGCTTGGGAGCCGCATTCCACTATCTGGCCGTGATTCATGACCACGATGCGATGGGCCATCCGGACGGCAGAGAGTCTATGAGCCACTATTATCACGGTGCGACCGCTGCAAATGGCCTTCATGTTGTCCTGAATCACCCGCTCGGATTCAGAGTCAAGCGCGCTGGTCGCCTCGTCAAAGATCAGAATACGAGGGTTGGTCATGAGGGCCCTGGCTATGGCAATACGCTGGCGCTGCCCGCCCGAAAGCGTGTCCCCGTGCTCGCCCACCACCGTATCATACGCTTCAGGCAGCTCCAGGATAAAATCATGGGCGCCAGCGAGCTTGGCAGCCTGAATCACTCGTTCCATGACCGCCCCCGGCTCCGCGAGAGCGATGTTCTCTCGGATGGTGCGATTGAACAGGATATTCTCCTGCAATACCACCCCAATTTGACGGCGGAGCGATGAAGAGTTCGCCAACGCCAGGTCAAGACCATCGATCAGGACCCTGCCACGCTCCGGGATGTACAGCCGTTGTACCAGCTTGGTAACCGTGCTCTTGCCGGAACCCGAAGGTCCCACTATGCCCAGCACCTCGCCGGCAGGAATGTCGAGATCGATCCCCCTGAGCACCTCGGGACCGTCCGGCCGATAGCGAAACACCACGCTGTCGAACACGATACGGCCCTGAACCGGCGGAAGCGTGCTCTTCGCGTTGAAAACCTCAGTGCGGCTATTGAGGATGTCCCCTAGTCGCTGCACTGAAATGCCGGTTTGCTGAAAGTCCGTCCAGAGCTGGGCTAACCGCATAATAGGCTGAGCGACCTGTCCAGAAAGCATGGTGAAAGCGATAAGCTGGCCTACGGTCATTTCCCCGCCTATGACGAGCCTTGCTCCCAACCACATCGTCGCCACGGTCACCAGCTTGCCGATCAGGGTGACGCCGCTATGTACGACCGTGCCGATCGTGGTTGCGCGGAAGCTCGTGGACACGTACGCCGCCAATTGGTTGTCCCAACGGCGAGTCAATTGTGGTTCCACGGCCATGGCCTTCACCGTGCCGATGCCGGATAGAGCTTCCACTAGAAACGAATGGTTCTCTGCCCCTCGGTTGAATTTCTCTTGGAGAGCCTTCCTCAGGAGGGGGATGCACGCTGCGGAGAGCAGCGCATAGCACGGGAGAGACGCCAGAACGATCAGGGTTAGCCAGATACTGTAATAGAGCATCACAGCAATAAATACCACGGAGAAGAGCAAATCCAGCACCAGCGTAATTGCATTACTGGTCAGGAAATTGCGGATGTTCTCCAATTCACGCACGCGCGCGACCGAATCTCCGACCCGTCTGGCCTGGAAATAGGCCAGAGGCAAATGCAGCAGGTGCCGGAACAATCGAGCACCGAGCTCCACATCAATGCGGCTGGTGGTATGTGCGAATACGTAGCTCCGCAGTCCGGTGAGGGTCACCTCGAAGACAACCACCACGAGGAGCCCGATCGCTATCACATCAAGGGTTGTAAATCCCCGGTGTACAAGCACCTTGTCCATCACCACCTGGAAAAACAGCGGCGTCACTAGTGCGAAGAGCTGAAGCACAAAACTGACGATGAATACTTCGCCCAGGAGCCTGCGATACTTCACGATCGCAGGAATGAACCACGTGAAGTCAAACTTGCGCAGCTCTCCGGCAAGGGAAGCCCTGGACCAGAATCCCAGAATCCACGGTCTAGTTAGTCGAGGTTCCCGGGTTGGCTTTCGGGGACCCC